>CABYSM010000012.1 GCA_902521655.1 uncultured Pelagibacteraceae bacterium | reverse complement strand
TCCTACTGTTCCATTTGTTCCACTGCCAGATTCTGTTCCAGTTCTTATAGCTGTAACTGCAAGACTCTCGGTATCACCGCCTGTATCGTTTGCAATTACACCAGCGCCAGAATTTTTAGATAGTGTTGCATTTTCATCAACTGCACCCGTATCATTTGAAGCTACTGGTCCAACTCCTGTGACTGTAATTGCAAGTTCAGCCGTATCAGTATCGCCCCCACTGTGATCTCTAACTGTGTAGGTGAAGTAATCAATTGCTGTCGCTCCGTGAGCTAAGCCATCTGCACCACTTGTTGTCGCTGCATAACTATAACTACCGTCCGCAGCAACAGTTAACACACCATAGGTACCAGTAAGCGCTTGTCCAATCGTACCACTGGTTCCGCTTGCACTTTCTCGGCCTGTTCGTATTGCTGTTATAGTGAAGCTTCCAGATGCATCATCTGCATCAAGGTCTGTATCATTATGATCAAGTTCCTGCGTATCTGAAGTGCTTCGATTGATGGTTGCATCTTCATTCACGGCGTCTGTATCATTTACAGCTGTTATCGGATCATTTACGCCAGCAATAGTAATTTCTAGCACCGCTTTATCCGTTGCATTAGCTGCGCCAGATTGATCATCAACTGTGTAGTTGAAACTATCTGTTACCGTATCCCCTGGGTCAAGAGCGTCAGCTAAATCTTGATTTGCGATATAGGTATAGCTACCATTTTGGTTTATCGTTAACTGACCATAAGAACCTGTTAAAGAAGAGCCAACAGTGCCTGCTGTTCCACTGCCTTCGGAACTTCCAGTTCGTATTTCGGTTACAATCAGTGTGTCTCCGTCTGCATCGGTGTCATAGTGCGAAGTACTGCTTGTATCAATTACATCACCTGTATGTTCACCAGATGTGTCCGGCGTAGAGTCGTTTGCATTGGCTCCATTTGAAACAGTAAGTGTCGCATCTTCATTAATATAACCTTTATCGTCACGAGCTACGGGTTGAGTATTTTCTACAGGTGCTCTCGTTATAATACGAATAAAGTCACCTTTTAAACCATTTTTAGTACCAATTTGAATGGTCTTGTTACTGTTTGATATTGCAAACCAGTCACCGTTTCCACTTTGTCCTGGAGCATTATCGTTTTTATATTCTAAATCCCTCATTCCAATTTTATCTGAACTTGATGTTGGATATGTGGCACCTGATTTTGAAACGCCAGTCATTGCAATGGTATTAAGAGGGTTTGTATAGACACCAAGAATTTCATTATCAAAAGTTACTTGACCAACTCTGCTACCCTGTCTTCTCGAGTTGCTATTTGTCTCATCATTAGAGAAAAGCAAATAAACATGAACTGGATTGCTTGTACTGGGTGTGAATGAACTTGCTCCAGCAGAGACATCAAAATTTAATGTACCTGTACCACTAGTGACGCTTGCTCTTTCCCGAGATAATACAAATCGGTCTGAACTTGGATCCTGTTGACCATCACGGTTCGTACTATCACCCGTCCAACGTGCCTCATAATTTGTCGCATCATGGATAGCCACTACACTTGAATTAATTGAGTCCACCCCGTATTCATCAAGCGCGTGATCATAATCTGCAACTGTAATATTTTTTGTCTCGATGATACCTGTATGTTTCTCCAAATCCCAGTCGCCACCCTTACCAGTCACATCATCTGATGCCGCTACATCAGCTTCAGTAATGTCTGCAATTTGTTTGATTAAGATCTCACCACTTTGATCTGCGGCTACGTTACAACCATAAAATAAAATATCTCCATTTTCTGAAAGACTGCTTCCAATCTCTTGGAGAATGTTTTCATAAGCATTTAATGTGTCACTGTTCAATACAGCTGTACCGAATGCAATCTGTCCTACACTACCGTGACCAATGACGTGAACCGCATCTATATTTTCTTGAGATAATAAAATACTTTGCATGGCAACAAATCCATCTTGATCACTTTGTACGACATGTACTTCAGTATTTTTATCGAAACTATTAATCAGAGTTTCAATATCTTCAACTGTACTATCGATAAATACAATCTGTCTTGATTTTGCATTTTGAGCTGATGCATCTAAATTTACAAAAGGTAACTTTGTGTCTTTATCAACTTTGAAGTGATCTGATTTAGATGATTTATCGCTTTCAGATTTTTGAAACTGAGCTAAATCATCAACCGCATCAATTACAGTTGCTACTGCAGCACCGTCCAGCATAAGACGGGGTTCCAAGGCTTGAATAAGTTTATTGCTCATTTATATATCTAATTTTTCGCAGTAGTATGATTATTGGCATTTAGCCTTTTCTTTATACATGACTAAAATTCTAAAGGTACTCTCATAAGCTTGAAATACCCATTTTGGGCAAATTTTTTTTAGAGTTTTAAGCCATTTGTCTATATTCCCTTCTCATAACAGCTAGTAAACAGATATCCTTAATTGATGAGAATAATTGGTACAAAAATAATTATATTTTTCCTGTTCATCGCACTCAGCGCCTGCGCTCGAACACCAAATGTTATCGATGCAGAAAAATTAAATGTAAGTGTTCAAAAGGATTTATCTTTGCTTGCAGTTGAGGCACCTCTAGAAAACATAGACCTGCACACTGCAATTGCTATTGGAATTAAAAACAACCGTGACTTAAGAATAAGTGTTATGGAGTCAGCATTAGCTCAGAGACAAAGTGATCTTCAACGATTTGATATGCTGCCTGATATTGCACTCAATGCAGGTTATTCTGAGTTTAATGAATTGCAACCATCAACAAGTGTTGGCGTAGATAATGATATGGGAGATGCTCCGGCATTAGATGGAACACAGTCTTATACAATTTCAAGAGATAAAGGTTTGGAAACTAGAAACATTGAATTTACATGGAATGCTCTTGACTTTGGATTATCTTACATACGTGCTGGACAGCAAGCAGATCGCTACTTAATTGCAAAAGAACTTGAGCGAAAGGCAACTCAAAATATCACACGAGACATCATTCGTGCTTACTGGAAAGCGCAAGCGTCAGAAAATCTCTTAAAAAAATTGAATCCACTTCTTGATAGAGTTGAAACTGCTCTTGCAGATTCACAATATATTGAAGAACTACTCATATCTGCACCTATGGACTCGTTGCTTTATCAAAAAGAATTACTTGACGTACAGAGAACACTACAAACTCAACAACGGGCATTAATAAATTCTAAAAATGAGCTTGCAATACTCATGGGATTACTACCTGGGCAAAAGTTTAGTTTATCAAGCGACGATACTTACCTCACCAATATAAATATGCGCATAGAAACAATGGAAGAGATGGCTCTCGTTTCAAGACCTGAACTCATGGAAAGTCGATATCAAAAAAGAATTACCAGTAAGGATACTAAAGCAGCTATATTAGGTTTGATCCCTAGTATAAAATTCAATGCCACGTATGGATATTCTGATAATGAATATTTATTAAACCAAGATACGACAGAATACGGAGCTTCAATTGGAGCTAATCTTTTTAACGTATTTTCTCTAGGCGCCGTAAGAAAATCATCAGAAGCAAGTAAAGATTTAATTGCAGAACGTCATCTTGCAATAGCCATGACAGTACTGTCTCAAGTACACCTCTCAAATATGAATTATGCCTTGGCCATTGAAGAATATGATACCGCGCAAAGATATTTAGATGTTGCACAAAGGATAAGTAAACAAGTTCAAAATGCCCAAAAAGTCTCAAGATTTGGTGAACTTGAAGTTATTCGAGAAGAAGCGAGTTTACTCGTTGCGGAACTCAGACGAGATCTAGCATTCTCTGAAATGCAGCACAGTATCGGTCAAATCTATGCATCAATAGGAAAAGATATTCTTCCTGATAATCATCAAAATTTATCGATTGAGGATGTAAGCAAAAATATTGAAACCAATCTTTCCGAGTGGGGAGAAGTTTACCAAGCAGCCGTAAATCTTCCTATCAGCGAGCAAGATCCCATGCTTCTGATCATAAATGATCCAATCAATACACAGCAAACGAGTAATAAATTTCAAATTTCAGAAAATACTTTCAATATCAGTGGGCCAGGTAAATTACGTTTTCAAGCTACGCAAGAAGATGGAACTCCTCTACCCAGATGGCTTGCTTTTTTAACTTCTGATTTATCGTTTGTGGGCAATCCACCAAGTGATGTGTCAGGAATTAAGTTAAAAGTTTCAGTTGCAAATGCTCTTGTTTCAGTTGAAGACAATTTTACACTTCAATTTATGGATGAGGGTGAATTTCTTGCCCAAGAAGGTGAAGGTGCAAGACAAAAACTTATCCAATTGGGTCTTGATAAAAAAGAAACGAACAACATCACAACAGATGACGAAATTCCTGAGATTACAGAAATTATTGATGAGCCAAGTATTGATTTAGATGATTATACCGTTTCAAATGAGATGGTCATTAATGATGCTGATAGTCTTAATGATTTATTAGACTCTGTTGATAACACTCTTCAAAAAGCTCAAAATATACTTGATGATGCTTCTGTTGATAATGAAGAAGCAGCCATTACAGAAGTTGATGACTTGGAGAGTCAAGTAGATGCACCACTCTTACCAAATGATGCGGCTATAGTTGATAATACTGAAGAAACATTAGATTTGGTTAGCGTTTTACCAAAAAAGAAAATCATAAATACTGTTGATGAGAATAGTCTTGTAGAAGAAGCTACTGCTGCAAGAGATTTACTTACAGAACTTAGCAATGCTGCTGAATTAGAAAATAAATTAGCTGAAGAAGCAACTCAAGCATTAGAAGATCTCACTCAACTCATCGAAGAGCCTACAGAAGTTGTATCGAATGCATTTAGTGCCCAAGCGAGCGATATTGAAGAAACTGAATTAACAATTGATACCAGCGATGCTGAATTTGTTTATATAAAAATTGGATCTTATACACGTGGTAATTCTGCATTCAGTTTTATGAATTACATTTACGATGTAATGGGATTTGATAGTAGGTTTCTCAAATATGATATCAATGTCGATAAATTTGATAAAAATGACTATTCCGTCATTGTAGGTCCAGTGCCAATGGGTGAAGCAAAGTCTATGCTGGAAGCTCTCGATACACAATTAAGCGCTCAAAATAGTTCAATAGTTGAAGCTGAGTTAGTCTGTAATGAAGAAATTATTTTAATGTGCTCAATTTAAATCTGAGCTAAATCTTCATAGATTCTAAAGTAAAAATTCATCATGTCGCGTGTTGTAACTGCTTTATTCCTGATAAAACTATCTATTTCTCCGTCTTTTTGAGCGTAATTAATTCTAAACAATTGACGTCCTTTTTTTTCAAAATGACCTATCTTTATTAATTTATTACTACACCTTCTCACAGTTTCTCGAGGCATTTTAGATGCCTCTGCAATTGATGAAATATTGGTTGGTAAGAGATAATCATTTTTATAAAGCTCAGAAATATTAGTGAAATTTAATATTCCTTTACGTTTCCTAAAATAGATCGCTGCAGACAAGACAACTCGATCATTGGGGCTTAAATAGTGATCATTGCCTTCTAGTGTTAGAACTCTTACCCAGAAATGATACATAGGCAATCTAATTCGATTCCATAAGTCTGGTTTTGTCTTTCCTAAATCTATCGATGCGATTGGTTTTAAATTTAATTTTAGTTGGTACTTTTCCTCAAGGTTAACAATAATATCATCGAATGTTCTCATGAGTGACTTCATGATTTTACTAAGAGAGTCAGTAAATATATATTGAACATACGCCTCCATGTTTACAAGGTAACCATACTTTTTGTCTTTACTAATAAACCCAGCCTCTATCAAAGAATTTATATATCGTCTTATATTTTCACGGGGAATTGAAAAAAATG
Source organism: uncultured Pelagibacteraceae bacterium (assembly GCA_902521655.1). Lineage (GTDB taxonomy): Bacteria > Pseudomonadota > Alphaproteobacteria > Pelagibacterales > AG-422-B15 > CACNXQ01. The sequence continues at coordinate 24,705 of CABYSM010000012.1, read as the reverse complement.
CCTCAAGAACTTTGAGAGATATTTTTTTTCCAATAAAATTAGTAAATGGAGTAATAAAAAAATTATTATCTAAGAAATCTTCAAGCTTCATTGCCTTAATTTGCTTTCTATATTCAGGAAAAAGATTTTCATCTACATGTGCATTGGTAAGAGAATAAAGAATGATGAACGAAAGAACTCCGATAGACTCATCTTGAAGTCGTCTGTCTTTAGTTATCCAATTATTTGGGCTGTTTGCCCAATCAGGTTCTGTATGCAAAAATAAATTTTGATACCGAGAGATATGAATTAAGAGCAACAATGCAAAGTTGCCGTCTTCTAGATTGTTAATGAGCTCAATAACTTTTTCTTTTTTTGCTGCTAAGTTCGGATCCATAATACGATAGTATGCCCAAATTGGGTTTTATGTAACATAAATATGGCTAATAATTCATTATTGAATTTAATATTTTGGAAGTCATAATTCTAATTATGAAAAGCAGTTTAGCTAGGATCGCTCAACAAAAGAAAATCAAATATTTCTTAATCAGTTTTGTTGATTTATTCGGTATACAGCGTGCAAAATTAGTTCCAGCCCGCGCTATTTCTGAAATGCAAAAAACAGGTGCTGGATTTGGTGGTTTTGCAACTTACTTAGACCTTGATTTTGCAGCCCCTGATATGTTTGCTGTTCCAGACCCAGAAAGTCTCATACAGTTACCATGGCAACCTGATGTTGCTTGGTTGGCCAGTGATCTGGTTATTAACAATGCGCCTATGGATCAATGCCCACGTGTTATTCTCAAAGAACAAATTAGCCAAATGACAGATCTGAATTTTAAAATGATGACGGGTGTAGAATGTGAATTTTTTATACTTAATGAAGCTGGAACTGAGGTTGCTGATTCAAGGGATGATGCTCAAAAACCTTGTTATGATGTGGCAGCATTGATGAGGCGCTATGATATTTTAAAGGAAATTTGTGACTCCATGATCAAGCTTGGGTGGAAGCCCTATCAAAATGATCATGAGGATGCTAATGGGCAGTATGAAATGAATTGGGATTACACTGACTCTCTCACAACTGCAGATCGACATGTTTTTTTTAAATTTATGGTAAAATCTATTGCTGAAAAACACGGATTAAGAGCAACATTTATGCCGAAGCCATTTGATGAATTAACCGGAAATGGTTGTCATGCACATGCATCTTTATGGGATTTGAAAAAGAAGAAAAATCATTTTCTTGATCAGGGTAATGAGCTTGGAATATCCAAAATGGGTTACCACTTTATTGGTGGGATAATGAAATCTGTTGATTCATTTTCTGCTTGGTTCAATCCCTCATTAAATAGTTATGATCGTTTGAATGCGAAAACAACCAATTCAGGATCAACGTATTCACCTACTGCTGTAACCTATTCTGGAAATAATCGGACTCATATGATTAGAATACCAGATGCAGGACGAATAGAATTTAGACCTGCTGATGGTGCAGTTAATCCATATCTCTTGCAAGCTGGGCTGATTGCAATGGGATTGGATGGAATAAAAAATAAAAGAAATCCTGGTAAGAGAATAGATGTGAATATGTATTCACAAGGTCACAAGTTAAAAAGAATAAAAAAGCTGCCTCACTCTCTTATAGAGTCACTTAATAAATTTAAAGCCAGTGAAGTTGTAAAAAAATCTATAGGCTCAAAAGTTGTCTCTCAGTATATAAAACTTAAAAAAAGAGAAATCGCAGAACACAATAAAGTTAGCGATGAGAATAAAAAAGATTGGGAAAGAAAAAATATTATTGATTGCTAATGTTACTTTGTACCTAAAACGGTCGCCACTAAATGAATTCGATCTTCTTCACCACCATTGATTGCTGTGTGGTACTTAGTATTGTCAGTTAAATAAATATTTCCATCAGCAGGAATATGATGCCCTGTATGCTCAATAAACATCCTGGCACCATAATTTGTTTTAATCGCAACGTGGATACGTTTCTCAGGATCACGATGCCAACTTAGTGTAGTTCTTGGAGGCATTTTAATTACTCTGCACCTTCCAACTTCAAAGTACTCATTAATTTTTTCATAAACATATTTAAAGTAAGTATTGTCTAACTTTGGGTTAAATAATGTATATCTCGTCTCATCAATATATGGTTCACGCTCCATTTCCTCGAAAGAAGAGTCAGGCTTTGTCCAGTATTTGCCTCTTATATTTCCGCCGAACCACTCATCAAGTTCTTTCTCATCGTAGTTTAAGCAGATGGCATTAGATTTTAACATGCCCGGTTTTAAGTTTTCATTTTCAAACGGTCTAATCTTTACAAGGTCAGATACAGCTTTGTTCAGTTCATCAACATTAAAGGAGATATTCTCCAGTCTCTCAATATATTGGTTAATAGGGGTGTACATAATGTAGTTTTTAAAATTAGTATCTCTTTGAATATAATATCTTAAATAAAGAAAGAAAGAAGTTCAGTATGAGAATTAGGGCCAAAATTGTCGCAGTTTCGCCAAAAAAACATTAGAATAGCTCAAAAATTGATTTTCTTAGGACTGTTTCCCTCACAACGCTTTCATAGTATATGAGTAGACACAATGATCAACGAATTAGAATTATATGACCTATAGAATCGATAATTTACAATATTGTAATTGGTCAGAAGAAATATTTAAAACCAACAATGAGGCTGGTTTAAATGCAATTCATGTAACCATCGCTTATCATGAAGATTTTGATGAAGTAAAAAATAATGTAGAGCAGTGGAATACTTATTTTGAAAAATTTGATAATTTATTGATACATGGCAGAACGTACAAAGATATAGAAAAAGCAAAAGAGGAAAATAAAACTGCAGTTTTTTTTGGCTTTCAAAATTGCTCGCCCATTGAAGATGACATTGGTCTTGTTAAATCCGTATATGATCTGGGAGCAGTCTTTATGCAGCTTACCTACAATAATCAATCTTTACTCGCAACAGGCTGTTATGAAGATAACGATAGTGGGATAACCCGAATGGGTAGAGAAGTCATTAAGGAAATGAATAGAGTTGGTATCGTCGTAGACATGTCGCACTCAGCTGAACAATCAACATTAGATGCAATTACCATTTCAGAAAAACCCATTGCTATCACCCATGCCAATCCTTCGTTTTGGCATCCAGCGAAGAGGAATAAATCAAATGAAATATTAAAAGCACTTAGTCAGTCGAAAGGCATAATAGGTCTCTCACTTTATCCTCACCATCTTCTTGGAGGAACTAATTGTACTCTTAAAAGTTTTTGTGAAATGACAGCAAAGACTGTAGACCTAATGGGAATTGATCATGTAGGTATTGGATCAGATTTATGTCTTGATCAACCTGACTCTGTTGTTGAGTGGATGAGAAATGGGACCTGGACCAAAACTAAGGATTATGGAGAAGGGTCTGAAGGTGATGCAGCATTTCCAAAACAGCCAGATTGGTTTGAAAATACTTTAGGGTTTGACAATCTTGAATTAGGCTTAAAAGAAGTTGGCTTTGATGATAAAGAAGTAGATGCAATATTAGGCGACAACTGGTTTAATTTTTATAGAGAGAATATTCATTAATGCATAATCAAATTAAGCACCGCGATCCTCATGAAATCATGACACTAAAGCGATTGGGCTCCTTTCATCAAACAAAGCTATCTTTTCTAAGAAGCTTTGTGAGAGAATTTAAAAGTTGGACATTTAAATGTGATTTATTTGATCTTGATGACCAAGGTTTTGGAACTGCTGTTTATTCAGTTAATAAAGATAGTCGCACCTATTCATTGATTTGCTTTGCTAATGAACTTGATGCTTCGGAAAGGTCCGATAGAGTAATTGCAACGAAGTGGGATGCAGCATTTGTTCTTCACGATGGAATACCAACAGAAAAAGATATTCAAAGATTAAAATTGAATGTTCCTAAGCAGGAAGTTGGCCGGTGCAGTTATAAAGAATTAACATTATCGAGAGCAAATAAATCTGTAAGAATTTTTAATCATGTTGTTGAAAAACTTTCAAAGGGAATTCAACCTGATTTACCTTTGATAAAAAAAGTAGGCTACCTCTATAGAACCACAGCGGTTTATGGATCTGGTAAATTTGGATTAGCTGATCGATATAGAATTAAAGACCGTAAAGAAATTAATGGTCCCTTTCGACTTGAAATGATGTTAGTTTATTTAGTGCGTCAGTTTACGTTTGACCAAGTTAATCACATTGCTAAAAAGAAGAATCCTAAATTGGCTGTCACACTTGATCCGTCAATAGCACGTAAACTTGGAATTGGAAATTCAACAGGACTTGGTATGGCTCCTTTTATTATTAATCACCCATCACTGCTACATCAGTGGATTTTCGCTAAAGAAGAAGCGTTAAAACAGATAAGAGAAATAAATAAAGTAAAGGAAAGTGACCTAAGTATATTTAAGGAATGTCTCAAGCTTTCTAAAAATATGATTAGTACTTGGGAAACAGAAAGTGAGTATCAAATAAAAAAAATAAAAGATTTAAGGAATGATATTGAAAAATTTGAAAATGAATATCTTTCAACCTTATCTGTAGATAAAGATAATCTTTGGGATCATCTTTATACATGGGTTGAAAAGCATTTAAGTTTTGAAGGTATTGAATTTATTATTTCACTTATGATGGAACCTTATGACTCTATTGTTAACCCTTTGATATCAAATATGAGTTCCAATGAAGATTTATATTTCAATATACCAACTTATAAAAAAGTAAGTGAATTAAAGAATATAATTTCTAAAGGTTACAAAGATATTATAGAGATTGATTTCTCAAAAAATGAGCCAAACGAAAAATTCTGGTTTATCTCAAAAAATAAAGAGGAGCCAAGGTTAGCAAACAGATTTGATGACGACGGGTCTGAGTTGGAACAGCCTCTTGCCATCGCTCGCGATATAAATGATCTGTATTATCGTCTTTTGGATGTTCCTGAAGACCAAATTTTGTCAGCATTTTTAAGGAACAACAGTGACTTAAGACATGCGGTAAGAAGATGCTTTATAGCTGAGAAGTTACCATATTCGGAAATTCAAGATAATTCGATCGGTTCGAATTTAATGCCCATTGATATGCTGAGATTAAAGTTATCTTTTTTTGGGGCACAAAAATTTGACCCTCGTTCTGATAAATGGTTGAGAATATGTATGTATCAAGGAGCTCCTCTGATGAATGAAATAAGTCAAACTAACGACAGATGGATCTATTCATAATTTCATGAGGTCCTCGAGTGAAATCATTACAGTTTCAAAGAGAGCTACTAAAGCTGCAGGATACTCGTGGGGCGTAGCTGAAGAAGTTGGAAAAAATATTGATTTATTAGAATTAATAGGGATTGCTGGTATTCAAAATTTAAAATCCTATTTAAGCGACATAAAAACTAAAACACCAATTGGTCCTAATGTCATAAAGTCCCAAAACAAAATAGATAATGAAAGTCTTTGCCCTATTCTGACAGGAATATGTCTGATAGATGATTTTAAAAATATAGAAATTTTAAAAAAAACTATTTTTTATAATGTTAGCTTCCCTCTCCTTATGATCCCTTTCATAAGTAGACTTTCATTTCTTATTGGAAAAAGAGTCAGCATTGAGATTGACGAGTACTATTTTAAATTTAATTTAGATAAATACATGTTAAGCAATGGTGATATTAATTCATTGATATTAGAAAATGCAAAAAATGTTAGAATAACAGTTTTTGAAAATGAGGATTCGTTTTCTCAAGAGGTTTGGGATGAGTTGTATAAATTATCAACAGATACCTTTGTTGAAGAAAATGAAAAATTAAAGAGTACGGCTGCTGGCGCTGGGCTTGAAGATAATGATTAATTAAAGTTGAATTCCAACATTCTTTAATTGCAAATAACTCTTTATAGCTTGCTGACCTTTTTCACGACTATAGCCTGATTGTTTATACCCACCAAAAGGAGTTGCAATACTGCCCGTAAACCAGCTGTTCACATAGACTTGTCCACCATTAAGCTTGGCTGCTGTCTTCGTTGCCATATCAACATCTTTTGTAAATACACCTGCCGCTAAACCGTAGTCTGTATCATTTGCAATATGGATTGCTTCTTCATGATCTTCATAATCAAGCACAGACAGAAATGGGCCGAAAATTTCTTCTTGAGCAATTGTCATATCCGGCTTCACATCAGCATAAATTGTAGGCTCAAAGAAATATCCTTTTCGATCAAGACGATTACCTCCAGATATTGCTGTGGCTCCAGCTTGTAAACCTGATCTTGCATAGTTCTCTACTTTTTGAAGTTGTTCTTCTGATATTACAGGTGTTAGGTCAACGCCTTCTTCATTACCTGGTCCAACTTTTATTGATTTAGCTAATTCCGATAGCTTGTCTAATACTTCATCTTTAATAGACTTATGGACAATCATGCGTGACATTGCAGAACATATTTGTCCAGCTTGACTAAATATTCCAACTTTTGTTGCGTTAACAACTTTATCTATATCGGCGTCTGGCAATACAACAGCAGCTGATTTGCCACCTAGCTCTACAACAGCTGGTACAGCTCTTTCAGCAGCTGCGTGAAGTATTATCTTTCCAGTTTTCACAGATCCCGTGAATGTGATTTGAGCGACATCATCATTTGATGTCAATGCAGCTCCTGCCTCAACGCCGTATCCGGTTACTATATTAATTAGTCCCTTTGGTACTCCCGCGTTATGAACAGCCTGCGCGAAAAATGATGTAGTCGCTAGAGGAGTTAGCTCAGCTGGTTTTATAACTGTTGAATTTCCAGCAGCAAATGAACAGGCTAGAGAACGTGCCAACATTGAAATTGGAAAATTCCAAGGAACAATATGACCTGAAACACCATAAGGTTCATACAAAGTATAATCCATCACTTGATTATTTACTGGTATGGTTTGACCTTCAATTTTATCAGTTAATCCACTGTAATAATCAAAATAGTTTGCCGCATCCAAAAATTCATATTCAGACGCAGCTAATAATTTCCCATTCTCTTCACATAATAATGCGCCACCATCTTTGCTGATCTTTCTTAATTCATCTGCAATGCTACGCATCAACTTTGCTCTCTCCATAGGATTCATATCAACGAGCACTCGTGACTCATAAGCTACTTTTGCTGCTGCAACAGCCTGGTCAATATCATCTTTATTAGCAGCTGAAATTTCTCCTATTACTTCTTCTGTCGCAGGATTGACAACGGTAATGATTTCATTTCCTGTAGAGTCAATCCACTCTCCATTTATGTAGTGTTGATATTTTTTCATTATATACTTTGTAATATCTTGTTTTGGCTAATTAACGAACTTTATTATAATTTTTATCTGTAATTAATTTAGTTTAAATAACCCTAGATTCCCAACTATTTTTACCTTAGTCTGAAATCATGAGTGGAAAAAAGTCAGATTTTGTAAAATTTGAACAAGTTGACAAAAGTTATGACGGTAAAGAACTGGTTGTAAAAGGTCTTGACCTTGATATTGCTGAAGGAGAATTTTTAACTTTATTAGGGCCTTCAGGCTCCGGTAAAACAACTACATTAATGATGCTTGCAGGCTTTGAGACGCCTACTAATGGAGAAATCTATTTTGATGGCAATCCAATCAATAATATACCTCCTCATAAAAGAGGTATTGGTATGGTTTTTCAAAACTACGCTCTTTTTCCTCACTTATCAGTATTTGAAAATTTAGCATTTCCATTGAAAGTTAGAAAAATTGATAAGGCAGAAATTGAAGAACGTATAAATAAGACCTTAAAAATGGTTTCACTAACGGGCTTTGAAAATAGAATGCCTGCACAACTATCCGGTGGTCAACAGCAACGTGTTGCTGTTGCAAGAGCTTTGGTATTTGATCCTAAATTAGTTTTAATGGATGAACCTTTAGGTGCATTAGATAAAAACTTGCGTGAGAGTATGCAATACGAATTAAAACATATTCATGAAACACTGGGGGTTACAGTCGTATATGTCACTCACGATCAAGGTGAAGCGTTAACTATGTCGAACAGAATTGCTGTCTTTAATGACGGCAAGGTTCAACAGCTTTCTGGTCCGAATGAATTATACGAGACACCGGTTAATTCTTTTGTTGCTAGCTTTATTGGGGAAAACAATACGTTTACTGGAACTGTAAAAGAATTAGCTTCTGGTGCTGCAAAAGTTGAGACAAGCACTGGCGAGATAATAATGGCGAACCCAATAGCAGTATCTTCTGCTGGTGAAAAATCAAGAATTTCACTCAGACCTGAAAGGGTTAACATAAATCCGACTGAGCAAATTGAAAATCGATTTGAAGCTGAAATAAAAGAAATCATTTACCATGGAGATCATACAAGAGTGCGTGTGAATTTGCTGGGCAATGATGATTTTATTCTTAAAGTTCCAAACGCAAGTAGTAATTTAAAGCTTAATCTTGGTGACAAAGTAAATTTAGGTTGGTCATCTCAAGACTGTCGAGCACTAGATTACTAAACCTTTGATACTACATATAGATTCAATTCTAAAATATTGAAAAAATTTACTTTTTTTTGTTGCGTTTTTGCTAAAGCCCCTATGTAATATCTTCTTTATATAAAAAAAGGAGACGATTAATCATGTTAAGATTAACAAAAATAATGTCTTTGGCTGCTTTATTAGTGGCACCTACAATGGCTACAGCTGCGGAAGTAAATGTAGTATCATGGGGTGGCGCATATACTGAAAGTCAAAAACTAGGTTACGGAGACCCATATCAAGAGAAGAGTGGCGTTCAAGTAAACTGGATCGACTACAGTGGAGGTTTGAGTGAAATTAAAGCTCAAGTCGAGTCTGGAGCAATTACTTGGGACATCATCGATGTGTATGCACGTGATACAATTATCGGTTGTGACGAAGGATTGTTTGTAGAATTTGATTTCGACAATGACTTCCCAGCAGGTGTAAACGGTATGAAAGCAAGTGACGACTTCTTTGCTCCAATGCCAAGTGACTGTGCTGTAGGTAACATTCTTTACTCATGGAACTACGCTTACAACACTGATAACATAAATTTTGACGGGAGTTATCCTTCATCTATGGAAGACTTCTTCAATCCAAGCAAATATCCAGGAGTAAGATCTCTTTACAGCTCTGCAATGTCAAACCTTGAGTTTGCATTAGTTGCAGATGGTGTTCCAGGAGCTGACGTGTATGACTACATGGAAGAAAACGGAATCGATAGAGCTCTTGATAAGCTTTCAGAACTTTGTAACGACCCTAATGGTGGTTGCATCTTCTGGTCAGCTGGTGCACAACCACCTGAGCAGTTAGTTTCTGGTGAAGCTATTATGGCTACTGGTTGGAACGGACGTCATTTCAACGCCATTGTGAACGAAGGTTCACCAATGAAAATGGTTTGGGATGGTCAAATTCTTGATTATGAGTACTTCGTACTTGTAAAGGGTGGTCCGAACGAAGCTGAAGCAATGGAAGCATTAAAATACTTCACAAGCTCCGAAGGATTGGCTGGAAGTGCAAAGCATATCGCTTACGCACCTTTCAGAATCTCATCTCTAGACATAATCATGGCTGATGAGCCTTGGTTTAATTCACCTCAAGCAGGTGCAGTTGAGATTATGCCTCACATGCCTACAGCTCCAGCAAACACTAAGAACTATGTTCTTATGAACCCAGAGTGGTACGCTGATAACAATACTGATATCAACGACGCATGGGAAGCTTGGAAAGCTAACTTATAAAAGACTAAAACTTGGGCAACCTATGGGTTGCCCAAGTCCTTTAAATTAAGTATCCTCATACTTAATGTCAGCAGAAATTAGAACATCAGATGGAGAGCTCCTCTCTGTAAAACTCAGAAAAGTTGAGAGAAGACGAAGAACAACAGCCTTCTTATTGGCTGCGCCATTACTGTTTTTTATCGTTTTTGCCTATGTGATTCCAATATTTCAAATGCTTGGGCGAAGTGTCGATAACGTACAAATGAATGAATTTTTAGGCAATACACATAACGTCATGCAAGAGTGGGACGGAACTGAAATGCCTGGGGAAGATGTAACCTCAACTTTTTTTTATGAACTTAAAGGATTGGTAGCGGAAAAAAATCACGGCAAAATAGCGACTAGACTCAATTATGAAAAAGGTGGTTTCACAAGCCTTATAAAAAAGACAGCCAGAAAACTTAATGATTTTGATGAAAATGGAAATTTTCTTGATCAGTTCATAGACACTCATAAAAAGTGGGGTGATATCGAGTATTGGCTGGCATTAAAAAGAGGTACAGATGCATATCATTTCCGAAAATATTTAACGACGTTTGACTATGAGCAAAAATTTGATGGCTCGATAGAACGAATACCTGAAAAGAAACGAATAAATGTCACTCTCTGGTTAAGAACTATTTTCGTTGCTGCCGGTGTTACGTTCTGCTGTTTCTTACTTGCATACCCTATATCACATTTGCTTTCTGTTTTGCCTACGCGTTATTCAAATTTACTAATGATTTGTGTTTTACTTCCATTCTGGACTTCACTTCTAGTGCGAACGTCTAGTTGGATGGTCCTTTTGCAAAAACAAGGAGTCTTAAATGATACTCTTGTTTCTCTTGGGATCGTTGCAGATGAAGGAAGGCTTGAATTAATGTACAACATGACCGGTACATTCATCGCGATGACACAGATACTATTGCCATTTATGGTTCTTCCACTTTATAGCGTTATGAAAACTATACCACCAAGTTTAATGAGAGCAGCAACTTCGATGGGGGCTACTCCTTTCCTTGCATTCAGAAAAATTTACTTCCCGCTCACATATGCTGGTATAAGTGCAGGTTCAATTTTAGTTTTTGTTCTTTCTATTGGATATTATATCACTCCTGCATTAGTTGGGGGTGCTAAGGGAACATTAATTAGTAATAGAATTGCGTATCACATGCAGCAATCACTTGATTGGTCTTTAGCAACTGCAATGGCAGCTGTTTTATTGGTTGCAGTTTTAATAGTTTATTGGCTTTATAATAAGATTGTCGGCATAGATAACATGAGGCTTGGATAAGATGGCTTTACCTAAATATACTGAAACAAGATACAGGGTCTGGCACTACTCATACATTATTATTTGTACTGCCGTTTTCTTTTTTCTAATTGCTCCACTATTTGTCATCATTCCACTTTCATTTAATGCAGAGCAATACATTCATTTTTCTGATGGGATGCTAGCACTTCAACCTGAAGCATTCTCGCTTAGATGGTATGAAGACATGGTTTATGGTACCAAAAATCCATGGGGAATAGCTGCCCGCAACAGCATTTATTATGCCTTTTTCGCAACTATAGGTGCTACAGTTTTAGGGACTGTTGCTGCCCTTGGGCTTAGCAGTCGTTACATGCCTTACAAACAATTAATCATGAGTGTATTAATTTCGCCGATGATTATTCCACTAATTATTTCTGGCTCAGCTATCTTTTTTTCACTTGCAAAATTAGGATTAGCTGCAACTTTTCCTGGCATTGTCATTGCTCATATTATCTTAGGTACACCGTTTGTTGTTATAACAGTTACTGCAACCTTAAGCGGATTTGATGATAGTATTACGCGTGCAGCATCAAGTCTCGGCAGCACGCCAACTAATACTTTTTTTAAAATTACATTACCTCTAATAACACCTGGCATAATCTCTGGTGCTTTATTTGCATTTGTAACTTCTTTTGATGAAATTGTCGTAATTCTTTTTGTAGCAGGAGGCGATAGAAATCTTACAACTATCCCTCTTCAAATGTGGACTGGTTTAAGAGAACAGCTCAGCCCGACGATCATGGCTGTTGCTACATGCTTAATTGTACTTTCGACATTAATACTGATTGTGACTGAGTTGTTGAGAAGAAGATCTGAGAGGATAAGAGGAATTTCAGCTCAGTAATTATATTTATTACTTAATATTTAAACCGTCTTTTTTTAGTTCTTTGACTAGGTCGTTAAATTTATCTTGACCAAAGAAAAACTTATCTTTGTAAACTGATAAAGGTACTCCATGGTGGCCAGCTTCAAGTTGCTCTTTTTGATTTTTTTTAATTTGAGAAATTATTTCCTCTTCTCTTTCAGTAACCTTTTTCTTTATAGATTGAAAGTCTATTCCCAGTTTATTTGTTACCTCAATTAAATTTTCTTCTTTGTGCCAATCTTTTGTGCCACCAAAGATACAGCGAGAAATCTCGTAAGCAAAATCAAGTTGCTTATCATGTTCTATTGCTTGCAAGAAATGACAAATATCAAATATATAGGGCTGATCCTTCAAGACTTCGCCTGTAAAAGTATTCTGACGAATTGGATCAGGTTTTGGAGGAAGAGAAAACGGTAAGCCGAGCCTTCTAGCTTTTAATTTCATGTCGATCATTTTCCACCAAAAATATGTAAAGAAGTTTTTGTCTTCAAAAAATTCAGGCTCACGAATTGCAAGAGGGTAAACAAGTTTAAAATTTACATCCACTCCATACTCATCACGAAGCATAATAATTCTTGGTGAAATTAAATAAGAGTAAGGACTTCTTACTGAAAAATAAAAGTCAATTTTCATTAATTCAAAATTAACCTTTCACAACCTGTACCGTCAAATAAATCGTTTATTTTTTTCTTATTATCTTCAGAAAGTGAGCTGTATTCGTCATTCACCCATTTCAAACATTTTGCTTGATAAGGAAAAGATTTTTGTTTCCAAAGGCAACTATCAATTTCTGTTTCCCATTCTTTATCGCCATTTTCTATTGCTTTTGCATTTGCTAGCTGTGCAGGTACATAACCCTTACCGATTTCTCCAAGTAATTCCTTTACTGATGATGGTAATTTTTCAATTGACCCCCAATTCCCATCATCTACTTCAATACCAGACTGATCTTCAATTAACCCAACCCACGCGACTGTCCTTAGCGATACTTCATGGCAAATTTCTCTTGGCGTGGGATCAAAGTTTACAAGTTGAGACAATTGACCATACATTGCAAAATCGCTTGATGAGGGCCTATTGCTTATCAAATAAGGTGTTGATGTGAAATGTTTCTCAAGTATACCCAATAAGCGTCTGAAACTTGCATCTATGATAGGAGCTGTATCATTGTTTGAGCCTACCACCCATAACCTATCTATCTGCCTTTTGCTTATCATCCCCTTTAAATTATCCAACATTTCATTTGGCATCATTCCTACGGTTTGAAGAGGTAAAATTGTTCCTGCATTTTCAGCATCTTTTTGATCGTGCCATCTATAATGAAACATATATTTCGTTCCCCACTCATCAGCAAAATCTTCAATTAAATAATTTATAAACGCAAGTGCAGGATCAGATGGAATAGTGCTTCGCTCACTAACCTCTTTATCAATCCTTCTTATTAACGGAGTCGAGTCTGTTACAGCTTTTAAATTTCCATTTTCATCAGGTAAAACAAATGTTGGCAGTAATCCAGGCTTGGGCTTTTCAATACCCTCTTGATCAAGATATTTTGAAGGGTCTCCCCAGATCATTTTATGGGGAATTCTTTTATATCTTAGGTAGGATAGCATTTTTCGAGTATAAGGTGACCCCACTCCGCCAAGTACTACTAATGGATTTGGTAAATTCATAATATCTATCTATTTCTGTATAATTTTCGAACCTGTATCAGTTAAGTCTTTTGATTGTTTCATATTTCTCATCAACTCCATAATATCAATTGGAACAGCTACACCTTTTTTACATGCCGGTCGATCTTCCATCATTTGCATCCATCTTTGAAGACCTGTCAGGCCATCTATTTTAATACCTGACCATTTATATGTTCTTACCCAGCACCAGTTAGCAATATCAGCAATACTAAAATCATCAGCTAAAAATTCATTATCCTTTAAACGTGTTTCCATTACTTCAAATAATCGTCGACCTTCATTTTGATAACGATCTACAGCCGCTTGGATTTTATCGCCAGGCCAATACCGAAAAAAAACATTTGCCTGCCCCATCATGGGACCAATTCCTCCCATTTGAAACATCAACCATTGGATCACTTTAGAACGAGCAATTGTTTCAGTAGGTAAAAGTTTTCCTGCTTTCTCAGCTAAATAAATGAGTTGAGCACCACTTTCCATAATTGAAAGATTATTATTTTCTATATCAACAATCACAGGAATGCGTCCATTTGGATTCATTGCTAAGAATTCAGGTTTTTTTTGGTCTCCAGCTTGCAGATTTACAACGTGAACATTGTAAGGTATTTCAAGTTCCTCAAGTGCGACGGAAATCTTATATCCATTTGGTGTAGGCGAAGTATATAGTTCAATCATTTATTTCTTTCGTTTCAATATTCAGTTGGCCCACTAAACCTGCTTCTCGATGTTGGTACGCTTCGAGATACGTTGGGTCATTTGGCATCATATTCTCACCCATAATTTGTCTTGAAGGCCATTTAGCGATAGCAACTACATCCCACAATTCCTCAACTTGCCCAACTGCCATACGTGTCACATCTGTGTGTAAAATAAGATCCCCACCTATATTTTGTAAATGCTTCTTAACAAATTCTGCATAGATTTTGTATGCCTCTCTACCGGTCAATTTTGTTTTTCTTCCATCTTTGTATTCAGCTTTATCTTTAAACTTTAATAAGTTAACCATATAGATTGGTTCATTATCAGTTGCAGTTTCAAAGAAACCCCTCATCTGATCTTTACTGGGATAAACCTTATTTTTAACTTCCATATTGAACCTTATTATTGATTATAATAAAAATAAACATTATTTAATAATACTAAAGGGGAAAGATTATGAATAAATTTTTAGTTGTTTTAAATGCTATCAATGGGATCTTGTTTATTGCAATTGGGCTCCTCTGGGTGATTTCACCCTATGAAACTGGAGCTAACTTTGGTATCCTAGAAATATCCGAAGGATTAGGTCGAAGTAGTCTAATTGGTGATGTAGGAAGCTATTTTTTTTGCATTGGTTTAATGATGATACTTGCAGCTTATACTTTAAAAAGCATTTGGTTTTATGCGCCCGCGATGCTTTTAGGTGTTACTGCTTTATTTAGAGTGATCTCATGGGCAGCACATGATGCAACCTTTGCAACTCAATTTATTATTATTGAAATATTACTTATTACTTTATTGCTTGTAACATCGAAGAGAATGTCTAGCCAATAAATATGAAAAAAATTTATTTTTTTTTGATAACCGCAATTTTATTACTCATTATTGCACTTATCGGAATAAGAACTACTACTGTTCAAAATCTTTTGATAGATTTTGATTTTGATAGACAATGGAATAATCAGGATAAATTAATAAGTTTTGATGGCGATTATATTATTGGTCTTGTTTGCGGATCACGGGGACCCTTACCTGGCAAGGGAAGAGCCGAGCCCTGTATAATGATAAAAACTCCTGATCATATGTTTGTAGTTGATACTGGGGATGGTAGCAGGCAAAACCTTGTAAATTGGAGTATTAATCTTGGTAATTTAGATGCAGTCTTATTAACTCATTTGCATTCAGATCACATTTCTGATTTAGCTGACTTTCACCTCTATTCATGGGTAACCCAAAATAGAGGCAAAAAACTGCCAGTGTATGGGCCATTGGGTACCTATCTCGTGACTGAGGGAATAACAAAAGCTTATGAGTTAGACACTGAGTGGAGAACACTTCATCATGGAGAAGAAGTAGCTCCTTCTGACTTTGCCGGTTTTGACACAAAAATAATTAATTTAAATAATCCAGTTATTTTTGATGATGGTGAACTTAAGATAACAGCTTTTGAAGTTGAGCATTTTCCAGTTGATCCCTCGCTAGGTTTTCGTTTCGATTATAAAGGCAGATCCATAGTGATTAGTGGTGATACCGACTACAGTGAAAACTTAGTTGAACAAGCTAAAAATGCAGACTTACTATTTCATGATGCTCTCTCTCAAAATATGATAGGAAGATTAGAAGAAATTTCTGAAGACGTTAACCCCTTATTATCCACAGTCTTTTATGATATTCAGGATTATCATGCTTCTCCAATTGAGGCTGCCCAAGCTGCCAATAAAGCAAATGTAAAAGAGTTAATATTTTATCATTTGACGCCAGCCCCCCAAAATTTCATTGCGAAAATAATTTTTGTGAGAGGTGTTAATGAAGTACGTCCAAACAATTGGACATTAGCAGATGATGGAACTATAGCAATACTACCAGTTGGTTCTGACAAAGTAGAAATTACTAATATTAATTGAGATTTATAAAAATAATTTTGAAAAAAAATTTTTCATTTCATTCCAAGAATGCTCATCAGCATATTGGTCATAAAATAATCCACTTTCTCTCTGATTAGCTTCTGGATTAGTAAAGGCATGGCCCACATTACCATATGCGTGAATTTGCCATTTAGCTTTCTTTGAATTTAGTTCATCAGCGAGTTCAATCATACTTTTTGGAGTAGCCATAGGATCATCATAGCCATGCAAAATTAATATCGAACTATCAATTTTTAATGTACCTTTTAACTGCCTCCCAGTACTAGCTGTTGGAGCATCATAAAGTCCATGAAAACTAACAACTCCTTTAATGTCCTCTCCAGACCTTGCAAGATCAAGAGCGCACTTGCCACCAAAACAAAACCCGATGGCCCCTGTTTTATTCTTATCAACTTGATCAAAGTTTTTAAGAGTTTCAAATGCATTTATCATGCGTTCTTGAAGCAACACTCGGTCAGAATTAAATTCATTCATAAGTGCCATTGATTCCTCTGGGTTGGAACCTCGTCTACCCTGACCATAGAGATCAATTGCGAGAGAGAAATAACCTAATTCAGCCAATTTTTCAGATTTCCCAATATCAAAAAGTGAATGCCCACCATATGCATGGCAAACGAGGATACCAGGACGAGGAGTACTTATACTATCATCATAACTGATAGAGCCTTCGAATTTTTGATCAGAATTAAGTGCACCATAGATTAATTTTTCTGTTTTAATCATAACTATAGAATACCTTCGTATGAATTTATGTAAAGTTTCTTCATTTGATCTAGAGATATATCTCTAGGATTAGGTTGAGTGGATGGATCTTTTAAAGCCATTTCTGACAATAAGTCAAAATCAAAATCGACATTCAGCTCTTTAAGTGTATGAGGTATAGCAAGATTACTTCTCAATTCCAAGATCCATTCCATGAACCCATCAAATGATTTCTTATTAAGATCTAGATATTTTGATAAAGAAATAATTCTATCTTCAATTACATCTTTATTGAAATTAAGAACATAAGGCATGAAAATAGCGTTTGATAATCCATGATGGATATCATTTACTGCATTTATCGGATGTGACAATGAATGAATAGCTCCTAATCCTTTTTGAAAAGCTGTAGAACCCATGGATGAGGTTACTAACATCTTGCTTCTAGCATGAATATTGTCTGGCTCGTTAAAAGCAGTAACTAATTGATCCTTTACATTTTTAATTCCCTCTATAGCTATGCCATCTGCCATTGGATGAAACCCTCGTGCGCAATAAGCTTCTAAACAATGTGCAAGTGCATCCATTCCCGTTGCAGCAGTTAGGTAAGGAGGTAAACTCAAAGTCAGCTCAGGATCAAGAACGACTAAATCAGGTAAGAAAGATGGATGGAAAATAATTTTTTTTGTCATATCCGATTCATCCACAATAAGTGAGGCTCGTCCAGTCTCTGAACCAGTTCCTGAAGTTGTTGGTATTGCAATTACTTGTGGCAAATTATCAGTTACGGCTTGTTTCCAATTATCGCTTACATCTTCAAAAAACCAAAGGTCCTCACTTTGCTTCGACATGAAAGCAATGGCTTTACCAGCATCCAACGAACTTCCTCCGCCAATAATAATTATACCATCACTTTTGCTTGAATTAAATTGAGCAACACCATCCATAACATTCTTACCTGTAGGATTGCCTTTTATATTTGAAAATACTGAATATTCGATATGATTTTTTTTAAGAATAACAAGGATATCAATAAACTTTTCATTTTCTGCAAAATTTGGGTCTGTAACAATCATTGGTTTCGTTATAGTTAGCGCTTGAAGCGCCTCTATAATCTCAAGTCTACGAGAAAGCCCAAACCATATAGGTGTTGGATAATTCCAGTTGGTCGATACTATTTCATTCATTCAGCAAACTCTGTTACTCATAAAGTTGGTGGTGATGTTTTCTGTTTTGAACCAATAGCATAGAAGCTGATGGCGATAATTATAATCATGCCTCCTATAAGAGTGAATGTTGAAGGTACTTCGTTAACTCCAAAAAGTGGGATCCAACACCATATGACTCCCCCTACTACTTCAGTAAGAGAAAGAAGCATGAACTCAGCTGCTGGCAAATAGCGTGCGCCTATACTTAAAAGTATTAACCCTGTTGCTACAAAAGAACCATGCATCATACTTAATAGAATATTTCTAAGCGGCATAGTATAACCATCATTAAGATAAATAATCATGCACATTGAAAATAATGAGCATACAATGCCAGCAATAATAATCGTTGTAAATTTTGGTGTGTCGGGCTGCCATCTTAAAGTTGTAGCAAATATTGCAAAACCAATTGAACAAAATAATCCAAAAGTCCAACCTAAAAATGTACCAGCATACCAATCATTATATGCCATTAAAAACATTCCAAACAACGAAACAAAACATGCAACAGCAGTGGTTAATCCAACTTTTTCTCTGAGAAAAATATAAGCAAACAGTCCTGCAAATAAAGGTTGAGTTCCAATCATAAATAATGTTGTTGCTGCAGAAGTGAAAGTCATTCCGAATATGAAAAAAATAAATGCTGTAGCTAGACCCAAGCCACCAATAAAACCTGATATACCTACTCTTTTAAAATTATGTCTGAATGCTAATCCTTCCTGATATATTAAAAAGATTAGGAGAATTGTTGCTACTACAATGCCTCTACAAAATAGATAATGCCATTGATAAATTTCAGCATCGACCATATAGCGAACAGTAGGTGCACCAAAACTCCATATCAAACCAGCAGATAAGGCAAGAATAAATCCAATTAAATATGTTTTGTTATTTACTTCACTCATATAATCTAAATGAAGAATATATAAATTTAATTTTATTACACTATAAATGAGCACTATGAATTCTGTTACAGAGTATGGGGAATTTGATGAAAAGTTCCAAGAAACCTATGAACTTTTCAAGAGAAATATTGAAAGTGATGAGGAAGTTGGTGCGTCATTTGCTGTATACAAAGATAGTAAGCCTATTATAGATCTTTATGGTGGTTTTCAAGACCGTGAAAAAAAAATTAGCTGGAATAAAGACACCTTAGTCAATGTCCATTCAACCAGCAAAGGTATTGTTGCTATGATAGTTGCAAAACTAATTGATAATGGTGATTTAGAATTAGATAAAAGAGTTTGTGATTATTGGCCAGAATTTTCTGAAAATGGAAAAAATGATATTAAGGTAAAAACACTTTTATCTCATCAGGCAGGTCTTTATGGTTGGAGGGAACCTCTTGATGAAACAGACTTTTATAAATGGGATTATGTTTGTGAGTTACTTGCAAAGCAAAAACCTTTCCATGACCCCGAGAAAGAAATTTGTTATCATCCTAAAACTATTGGTTTTCTCGTTGGAGAATTAATTAAAAGAATTACAAAAAAATCAGTTGGAAAAAATTTGCATGAATTTCTCAGTAAACCACTAGATGCAAAATGTTTTATTGGAACCCCTGAGATATACCACAACAATATTGCTGAGTTAATAAGTTCTGAAAGTTTACGTAAAGCATTCAGTAATCCAGAAAATGTTGATAATTATATGGTAACCGCATTCCTCAATCCAGCAAACAGAACCAAAACAGCAAATACTGCTGAATGGAGACTTGCCGAAATACCGGCAATGAATTGTCATGGAAACTCAAGATCGATTGCTAAAATTTATGACCATTTTATAAATCATCAATCAAATAACTTCATATCAAATGAAACTTTTAAATTGGTAACGGCAGTTGCTGTCAGTGGTGATGACAATGTTATGAAATCACCGATGCAATGGAGCTGTGCAGGATACAGTGTTGGAGGCGGTAAGCTTTTTGGAGAGAGTAGTAAAGCATTCGGCCATACTGGTTGGGGTGGCTCTATGGCTTTTGGTGATCCCGAAAATGGGCTAAGTTTTGCTTATACTATGAATTTACTTACAGGGTCCATGCTAGGTGATCAACGAGCATTAAAGTTAGTAGAAACAACTTATAAAAATTTATGAAACTAAGTATCAGATCAAAGATATTTTACGGCGGTGGAGATTTTGCGATAAATATCATGTGGCAGTTAACTGTCTTTTACCTACTATTTTTCTATACAGATATTTTTGGCCTATCGCCAACACAAGCAGGGTTAGTATTTTTCCTAGCAAAAGTATGGGATGCATTCACTGATCCAATCATGGGATACATAGCAGATAATACATCAACAAGATGGGGGAAATTCAGACCATATATTTTGTTTGGATCAGTACCTGCTTTAATAATGATTATACTGTGTTTTACTTCACCCGATTTATCTCAAACTGGAAAATTTTACTGGGCTCTATTCACCTATATTACTTTCACGACACTATATACAATTATCGCTATTCCAGTTGGTTCACTTATTCCTGCCATGACTCAAGATCGAGATGAGAGAACCTCTCTTGCATCATTCAGGTTTTTAGGAGCCAGCTCAGGATCAATTGCTGTAGCGGTATTAACATTACCCCTAGTTGGCTTATTCAGCTCACCTCAATATGGTTTCCCAATTGTTGTTGGTTGTTTAGCTTTCTTGGGAGCAATTTTTGCTTTTCTTTGCTTCTTTAATACTAAAGAAATTTATTCTAAACCTTACGAAAAACGTGTTGGATTAAAAAAAATCATAAAGATGGTTTTTACAAATTTCCCATTACACTTTGTCATATTGGCTCTTCTTACTACTTGGATTGCGAACAATATTAAACAACTTACAGTAATCTATTTTGTTAAATATAACTTACAATTAGAGGCTTACTTTAGTCCAATTTTACTGGGTGTAATTCTTCAAATTATGCTTGGAGCATACGTAATAAATTTAGTAAAACACAGGTTTGAAAAGAAAACTTTATTCATGATTGGAACGTTTCTTTATGTTATTACAGATTTAATAATTTATTTTATCACTGGTTATGAAAACTTTTGGTTATTGGCATTCATTGCTAGTCCTGGATTTGTAGGTTTTGGAATGGCAGGTGTAATGGCCTGGTCAATGATTGCTGATACAGTTGAGTATGGTGAGTGGAAATCAGGGTTTCGAGCAGAGGGAATACTTAATTCTGCTCATGTATTTGTGTTTAAGCTCAGTGTTGGTTTTAGTGCTTGGTTAGCAGGAGTGATATTGGATAACACAAATTATATTGCAAATTCAGCAATACAAAGCGAAGAAACCCTTAATGGTCTTTTCATCATGGGTTATATTTTTCCATCTATTGCGGGAACTATAGCAATAGTAGTAATGTACTTTAATAAATACGATAGTATTTTTTATAAAAAAATATTCTCAGAATTAAAACAAAGATAAGATCAAATTATGAAAGCGATCTCAGTTGGTGAAGGCTACGGGAGAGTAAACTTAATTGGTGAACATTTAGATTATAACGGAGGATGTGTATTACCTTTACAGATAAAAAATTCAGTAATCTGTGAATTAAATGAGAACCCAGAAATTGAATGCATTTCGATAGTCTCAGACAAATATCATAAAAAATTATCAATTGAAAAATTAGAAAAAAGAGGTGATTGGGCAGATTTTATAATTGGCTCATGTTTATGTTTTGGAAAGAAATATTCAATAGTAATCAAAAAACTATCTTTTAATATAAGAAGCAACCTTCCACTAGGAATTGGTCTCTCGTCCTCAGCTGCCATAACAGTTAGCACTTTAAAGGCTCTAGGCAATTATTATAAAAGAGACATGTCTGATGATGAACTTATCAATCTAGCATACGACATCGAAAATAATTTTGTCGGAGTTGGTGGTGGTATTATGGATCAATTTGTATCTGTATTAGGCAATCAAAATCAAGCACTATTCCTAAATACTCTAAATAGATCTTATGAATTAATTGATATATTTGAAGATTTTAATTTTCTAATTATTGACAGCAATACAAAAAGAATTCTATCGAGTAGTGAGTTTAATCAAAAAAAAGAATTGTGCCTTAGTGCCTCGAAGAAAATGAATTTTGAAAATCTATGTGAAAAAGAAAATTTAAGTAAAAAGGATATTGAATTATTATCTGATGAAGAATTCAAAGTATGTAAGCATGTAGTAGAAGAAAATATAAGGGTAAAAAAAGCTGTTCAATTCCTAAAAGATGATAACCCTAATGAATTTGGCAAACTGATGACAGAAAGTCACTTGTCTCTCTCAAAATATTTTGGTGTTTCAACTGACGCATTAAATACATTAGTAAGTCTGTCTAATTCTTTTGGAGCATTAGGGTCAAAGTTGACAGGAGCTGGTTTTGGAGGCGCTGTTGTAACGCTGGTGAAAAATGATAAAGTAGAAGAACTCAAAAAAATGATATTAGAGAATTATAATAAGGCAAAATTCATATGATGTTAAAAAATTTACCTAAAGATTTTATCTGGGGTACTGCAACTGCGGCACACCAAGTTGAAGGAAATAATACTAACTCAGATTTTTGGCACTTAGAGCATACTAAAGATACAACATTTGCTGAACCTTCTGGTATTGCTTGCGATCAATGGAATAAATATGAAGAAGATATCGACATCATGGCTGATCATTCCATCCAAGCTTATCGCTTATCAGTTGAATGGGCTCGAATTGAAACCAGTGAAGGTGAATTTTCTCAAGAAGCAATAGATCACTACAAAAAAGTTCTAGATTATTGTCGAGAGAAAGGTTTGAAGACTTGTGTAACCTTTCAACACTTTACATCACCACTGTGGTTTACTGCAAGAGGCGGTTGGGAAAATCAAGATAATGTTGATTTATTTGTAAGATACTCAGAAAAAGTATCAAAAGAATTGGACGATTACATGGATACAGTATGCACTATTAATGAGGCAAACCTAACCTCTTGTTTTGCTCATAGTTTTCCTAGCTACCCAGAGGGTGGAATGAAAACCATTATGCCTTTTGTTAGTGAAGCAGCAAAATCATGTGGATCAAACCTTGAGAACTTTGGTCCTTTTTTATTTGGACATCCATTTAAAATAAGAGATTGCATGATGGAAGCTCACGTAAAATCTTTTCCAGTTATCAAAGGTAATTTAGATCATAATCAGCCAGTTGGCATTACGCTTTCAATTATGGATTACCAATGTATTGATGGTGGAGAAGAAATGAGAGATAAGGCTCATGCTGAGTCTGTAGATATATGCTTAGATCAGGTAAAAAATGATGACTTTATAGGCATACAAACATACACACGTCATACATATGGCCCAGAGGGAATTGTAAAACCTAATACAAATGATTCATCTATGCTCGTGATGGGATATGAGTATTATCCAGAGTCACTTGAGAATGTGTTGAGGTATGTAGCTCCAAAAATTAATTGTCCTATGATTGTTACTGAAAATGGAATTGGTACTGATGACGATGAACAAAGAATAAGCTATGTCAAAACAGCATTAGAGGGTCTTCAGCGGTGTATTGATGATGGTCTCGATATCAGAGGCTATTACTATTGGTCATTTCTAGACAATTTTGAATGGTTGTATGGATATAAACCAAGATTTGGCCTCATTGAAGTTGACAGAGAAACTCTTGTGAGGAAAAGTAAAAAAAGTTTAAAATTTTATCAAGAGGTTATAGAAAAATCTTCATAATTAAATCTGATCACTTTTAGCTTGATTGAGAAAACAACCATTAATAAGCCAACTATCATCGTCTTGCTGTTGCATCGTATAAATTGCAGTTACAAATATACCATCTGGATCAACTAAATATACCTCAAGAAAAGTCGTTCCCCCTTGCGTTGTAACGTTTCCGAAGTTTATACTTTTTGGCCTATACACTGCCTGGTACTGACCCACCACCATATCTCTAAACATTTTATAATCAGAAAAAATGGTTTTAATTGTAGGAGAAGCATATGAATAAGCTTTTTCAAAATCGTCATCTTGAAATGCCTGCAGTTGTGCATTTACCACTGATATTATTTCTTCTTCATCTGATGCAGTAATGGCATATGCCCCATTCTGAATTAGGAAAGATAAAATTAATATTTGTAAATAGTTAAATATTTTAGTCGTCAACATCCGAAAACATCTTTAGTTTTCTTGCTTTAAGAATAAGCACTGCAATTGCTATAAGCAATATTGCACCACCCTCATATAGCAACATACTTGGATCCATTGTTTTGCCCTGGAGTATGATTAATCTAGCTACCGCAGTGATTGCAATAAATAATGGAATACTTATTCTGATCCTGTTGAGCGTCCAATACTCTCTGATCATTTGAATGACCTCTAAATAAATAAAAAGTAACAATAGATCAGCTAACTCAACAAGTGATTTCTCATACATTGCATAAATCTCGTAGCCAATAGCAATGACAGTCGCAAAAATAATAATTACTAAAGCAATTTTCTCAATATATTTAATAACATCAATCATAAAATCTCAAAAAGTCCTGCTGCTCCCATTCCGCCACCGACACACATAGTGACAA
>CABYSM010000011.1 GCA_902521655.1 uncultured Pelagibacteraceae bacterium | reverse complement strand
CAATTTGGACGCGCCCCAAAAATAAAATTACAGAAGAACAATATAAAGAATTTTATAATCATGTAGGACAAATGTTTGACGATCCTTGGATGACGTCGCACTATAAAGCTGAAGGAAAAATTGAATACACAGTACTTAATTTTATACCATCATCAAAACCTTTTGATTTATATGAACCTGCTAGAGAAAATAGACTGAAATTGTATGTAAAAAGAGTTTTCATCACCGATAATTGTCCTGAGCTAGTCCCGCCATATTTAAGGTTTATAAGAGGTGTAATTGATTCCGAGGACCTTCCATTGAACATCAGCAGGGAGATGCTTCAAAATAATCCCGTTGTTGCAAAAATAAGATCTTCTCTTGTTAAAAGAACTTTATCAGATTTAAAAAAGAAACTTTTAAAAGATAGAAAATCATTTGAATCATTTTGGTTAAATTTTGGCCCTGTATTAAAAGAAGGAATTTATGAGGACTTTGAAAAGAAAGAGTCCTTATTAGAGATTGCTCTTTTTAAAAATTCTAAATCAAAAGAATTAATTTCGCTTGATGAGTATTTAGAAGGTATGGGTAAAAAACAAAAAGATATTTACTTCATGACTGGTGACAGCTATGAAAATATAATGAATAATCCAAGCTTAGAAGGCTACAAATCTCGGGACATAAACGTATTAATACTTGATGATCCAGTAGATAGCTTTTGGACATCATCTACTCCTCTCTATAAAGAAAAGTCTTTTAAGTCAGTCACAAAAGGACTTGATGATTTAGACTCATTTGATAGCAAAAAAGAAAAAGATAATAAAAAAGAAAACAAATCTATCGATCCATTAGTTATATTACTGAAAGAACAGCTTAAGGATAAAGTTAAGGATGTAAGGATTTCATCAAGGTTGACTGACAGTGCTGTATGTTTAGTGGGGGATGATAATGCTATGGACCCTCATTTGGAAAAGATACTTCAGCAGCATAACCAATTAAATCAGGAATTATCTCTAAAGATATTGGAAATTAACTCCGATCATAAGCTTATAAAAAAAATGGCTAAGATGTGTACAAAAAAAGAAGAGATTGGGGAAATTAGTAAAATTGCAACTATGTTGTACGAACAATCAAAAATTCTGGATGGCGAAAAGCCATCTGACCCTGCGGGGTTTTCTAGAGATTTAATTGATATTATTTATTCATCAGTAAAATAAATTTTTATTTATATATGAAATTAAGACTCTTATTTTAAATAAAACTAATTTAGTATATATTTGAAAAAATAGGAAAAAATCATGAAAAACATAATTATATCGACTTTAGCATTACTTCTATCATTCACTTCATATTCTTTATCTGAAGAGTTTAATGAAAATTTATTATACACAGGAAAAATCTCTAGTGCTTATAACCAAGTTGACTTACCAATGCTACCAGGCAACTGGAAAGTATATGATCTTGAGAAATCTGGAAGCGTTCCATCAGGTAATTTTTATGTTTTTGCAAACTTGGTGCCTCTAGAAATGGGTCAAAATGATAACGCCTCATACTTTGACAATATTAATTTTGGTATCATGGGATCAAAATCAGAAGAAACAGATTATAGGAGAACCTTTTTTGGTTGTGACTCAGGTTTCTATTCAGCCGCCGAGACCAAAACAAAAAATATTGTAACCAGAGGCTCAGGTAACTTTGAAGAAACGTGTTCTGTCGCAATTAATGATGAAGGCGATTTTGGAAATTTATCTAATCAGTTTTACTACACTGATTGTGGAGAAATATGCGTAGAAGTTAGCTTTTCTCTATATAGAGAAAACTATAATATAAATACTGATGATTTTGCCGAGTTTTCTGAAAAACTATTTGAAGCTATTAGAAGTACTGTTTCAGGTAGCGGTGCTAGTTCTTTAGAATTTTTGTCAAATTACAAAAGTTAGTTTACTTAAGAATTAACAAGATTTTTAAATACATACTGAAGTATTCCGCCAGTTTCGAGATATTCTATTTCGGTTGCGGTATTAACTAAAAGTTTGATTTTAATTTTTTTGAGATCACCATTCTTGTATTTAATTAATGCACTGTAGTTTCCTTGTGGTTTTAATTTATCTTTAACATTGATAATGCTTATTTTTTCTGAACCTTTTAGCTTGAGTGTTTTTCTGCTGTCGGATCCAGTAAATTTAAATGGTAATACACCCATGCCTACCAAATTTGATCTGTGAATTCTTTCATAGGATTCAGCAATGACCGCTTTGACCCCAAGCAATTTGGTACCTTTTGCAGCCCAATCCCTCGATGAACCCATTCCATAATCTTTACCTGAAATAATAATCAGTGGTGTCTTAGATTTTTGATATTTAATTGAGGCATCATAAATAGACATTTGTTTGTTGGACGGGAAATGAATTGTATAGCCGCCTTCAATATTCTTTAACATTTCATTTTTAATTCTAATATTCGCAAATGTTCCTCTCATCATCACCTGATGGTTACCTCTTCTGGCTCCAAATGAATTGAAATCATTTCTTTTAACCTTTTTATTTTTTAGGTAGTCCCCTGCTGGTCCATCATCTTTTATTGCTCCTGCAGGACTAATATGATCTGTAGTAACCGAGTCTCCAAAAATGCCGAGAATATTAGCATCTTCAATATCGCTTATATTGTTTTGATTAAGTTTTAGATCTTTAAAAAAAGGAGGATGTTGAACATACGTTGAGTCTTTATTCCATTTATATGTTAACCCTTGAGGTGCTTTTACTGAGTTCCATTTTCTATCACCCTTAAATACATTCTTGTATCTTTGCTTGTAGAGTTGTGAGGTAATAGTTTTACCTATAACCTTCTGAATTTCTTTATTGGTAGGCCAGATATCTTTTAAATATATTTTTTTACCGTTACTACCAATGCCGATTGGATCTTTATCTAAGTTTATTTTTGTAGAGCCAGCAAGTGCGTAGGCAACAACTAAAGGTGGAGAAGCTAAATAATTTGCTTTTACAAATGGATTAATCCTTCCTTCAAAGTTTCTATTGCCTGATAATACACCACTTACAATAAGGTTATTCTTTCCAATGGTGTCAGAAATATTTTTATCAAGAGGTCCAGAATTCCCAATACATGTTGTGCACCCAAATCCAACTAAGTGAAATCCTAAGTTATCTAAATATTTTTGCAGTCCTGATTTTGTTAAATAATCCGTTACAATTTTAGAGCCTGGAGCAAGTGAAGTTTTTACCCAAGGTTTGGTTTTTAGGCCTAACTTAGCTGCTTTTTTTGCCAGCAAACCTGCTCCGACCATTACGCTTGGGTTAGATGTATTAGTACAGCTTGTTATTGCAGCTATGGCCACATGACCGTGATCTATTTCAAAATTTTCATCCTTAACTTTAGATAAATTTATAATATTTTTTTGTGAGAATTCAGATTTAAGTGATTTCAAAAATTCATCTGAAACTTTAGAAAGAACTATTTTATCTTGGGGTCTCTTAGGTCCAGCAAGACTTGGTAGTATTTGTGATAAGTTTAATTGCATTTTATCAGTATAAACTCTGTCATTCTTTTTATAATCTTCCCAAAGTCCTTGAAGTTTCGCGTATTTTTTTACAAGTTGAATACCCTTTTCATCTCTGCCACTCACTTTTAAAAATTTAATTGTTTCTTCATCAATTGGAAAAAAACCACAGGTTGCTCCATATTCAGGAGCCATATTCGAAATTGTAGCCCGGTCAGGTATCGATAACTCTTTAAGTCCTTCACCAAAGAATTCTACAAACTTGCCCACAACCCCTTTTTTTCTAAGCTGTTCTGTGATCGTGAGGACTAAATCTGTCGCTGTTATTCCCTCTTTTATTTTACCTTTAATTTCAAAACCTATTACCTCTGGAACAACCATTGATATTGGCTGGCCAAGCATTGCGGCTTCAGCTTCAATACCTCCAACTCCCCAACCCAGCACTGATAGACCATTAATCATCGTAGTATGGCTATCGGTTCCAACTACTGTATCAGGATATGCTAGTTCAACTTTCTTATTATTAATGAAACCACTAGATGACCATATTGTTTTTGCAAGATATTCTAAATTAACTTGATGACATATGCCTGTTCCTGGTGGAACAACTCGAAAATTGTCAAATGACTTTTGGCCCCACCTGAGAAACTCATATCGTTCAATATTTCTTTTGTACTCCAAATCAACATTGGCTTTATGTGCTGAGGCTGAGCCAAATTTATCAACCATTACTGAGTGATCAATAACTAGGTCTACAGGTGACAAAGGATTAATTTTTTTTGGGTCACCTTTTTTATCTTTAATAGCAGATCGCATCGATGCAAGATCGACAACCGCAGGCACCCCTGTGAAATCCTGCATAAGAACTCTAGCTGGTCTAAAATTAATTTCTTTAGCTATTTTTTTTTGTTTTTTCCACTTTTGGAACTCAAGTATATCACTTTTTAAAACAGTTTTCTCATCTTCATGTCTAATTAGGTTCTCAAGAAGTATCTTAATTGAATAAGGCAAAGCTGATACATTCTTCAATCCATTTTTTTCAGCACATTTAAGACTATAATATGTATAGGTCTTTTTGCCGATTTTTAGTGTTTTTTTTGTTTTAAAGCTATCGTACATAGAGGGTTTACTGGATGTATTAATAAGACTAATTTGAACAGCTATCAATAGAAACTTTAATATGAATGAACTAAAAATTGAGGACTTGACTTGTTATAGAGGTGAAAACTTAGTCCTAAAAGATCTAAATACAAAGCTTAAATCTGGAGAAACACTTGTTATCAGAGGTAAAAATGGATCTGGTAAAACTACTCTGCTGCGAGTGCTATCAAATTTCATAAAATCTTATAATGGAAAAATATTATTTAATGATCAAAATGTAATTGAAGACTCTAATTATAGATACTTATTCAATTTTGTAGGTCAAAAGAATTCTCTAAAAGACAATCTATCAGTCAAAAATAATTTAAAGCTATGGGAAATTATTTATCAAAAAAATATTTCTTATTCAAAACTTTTAGAAGATTTTAACATGTCACATCTTGTGGAAAGAGATGTTGCTTCTTTAAGTGATGGGCAAAAAAAGTGTATATCACTTCTCAGGCTTAATTTTACAGAAAGTAAGATATGGTATTTAGACGAACCTTTTGTTTTTTTAGATGAAGAAAACAGTCAGATACTAATTCAAAAAATCAAAAATTTTAATACTAATAATGGAATTGTAATTATTACTTCGAATATCAATTTACAAAATACATTTACAAATGAAATTAAAATTTAAATAATCATTATGTTTGCATTACTAAAGAGAGATTTATATTTAGCATTATACTCAAGCTCAAGTTTTTTTTATACCTCTTCCTTTTTTGTTCTGATCTTAATCATATTACCATTTCTTTTTGGCACAAATGATATTCAACTTCAGGTTTTGTTTAAGGGTATAATTTGGATAGGATTATCATTATCAATTTTACTGACGATGGAAAGAATCTTTAATGCTGATTATGAAGATGGAAATTTAGATATTATTCTTCAACAGAATCCATCATTAGAAACTGTAATAATTAGTAAATATATAACTCATTGGATAGTTTACTGCTTACCGTTGTTTATCATACTTCCGATATTGAGTTTTTTATTTTATGTAAGCTTAGATAATTTTTTTCTGATTTTTCTTAACCTTTTATTTGGATCTTTTGGGATGGTTTTTATAGTAACATTTGTCAGCGCTCTAACTCTTGGTGCCAAAAGAACTATATTTCTAAAGGCAATAATTGTAATACCACTATTTGTCCCGTTTCTTATATTTGGCACAAATCTTGAATCATGGCCTATTTTGCTAGCACTTTCGATGATGTCCTTTGTTCTTTCAATGTATGTCTCAGCATATGGTCTGCGTCTTTATGTGGAATAGAAATAATTACGAATAAATATATATCTTTAGATAATGAATTTAAGATTAACAAATAAACAAATCAATATAATTGAAAAAGCAAATCCATTTCTTATTGTGTCAACTATAGTTGCCTTCACCTTTGGGTTGTATTTTTCACTATTACAATCGCCACCTGATTATATCCAGGGTGACTCCATGAGAATTATGTACATACATGTGCCGTCTGCTTGGTTTGCATTAATGGCATACACTATACTTGCTGGTTCTTCAGTTCTTTGGTTTATTACTAGAAATCCAATCTTTAGTATAATTGCAAGATCCATTGCACAAATAGGAATGATATTCACGTTAATTTCACTTGTGACTGGAAGTATATGGGGAAAACCTACTTGGGGCGTATGGTGGGTATGGGATGCAAGATTAACATCAATGTTATTATTATTCTTTTTGTATTTAGCATATATTTTTTTATGGCAGTCCATTACCAATAAAGATCTTGCTTCTAAAATATCTGCAGCTTTGGCAATTGTTGGTTTTGTGAATATTCCAATTATAAAATTTTCTGTTGATTGGTGGAATACATTGCATCAACCCGCTACTATCTCAAAGCTTTCTTCCCCTAGTATTGATATATCAATGATGGTACCCCTTTTTATAATGACGCTTGCAACTTTTCTTTTTTTGGTAACAGTTTTCTTTATCAGATTAAGGATTGAAATATTAGATAATAAGATATTAAGGATAAGAGAAGTAAAATGAATGAACTTATAAGCATGGGAGGATATGCTCCCTTTATTTGGTCTGCTTATGGATTCTTTTTCATTGCTATAATAACACTATTTATCACAAACTTCCTGAGATTAAAAAAAAGAGAAGAAGTATTGAACAAAATAAATAATAACCGTGACTGATACAGTAAAAAAAAGGCTAATTAAATTCTTAGTAAGTTTAATTATTTTTGGAATAGCTATCTTAATAATAGTTTACAATTTAAGAGATAATATAGTTTATTTCTATAGTCCGTCAGAAATTATAGAAAATAATCAGACAGGCAGTCAAATTGTCAGACTCGGTGGATTAGTTGAATCTGAATCAGTTGTAAGTGATGGAGATAGTATTTTTCATTTTAATATAACTGATGGCCAAGAGCAAATAAGTGTCAAATACCAAGGAATACTGCCCAATTTATTTGCTGAGGAAAAAGGGGTTGTTGTTGAAGGTATATATATGAACGACGGACGTTTTATTGCTAATAAAGTTTTGGCCAAGCATGATGAAAATTATATGCCACCTGAAGTTATAAAATCCTTAAAAGAAACTGGTAAGTGGCAGGAATGATGAGTTTAGCTCTACATTATGTTGCAAATTTATTATTAATTTTATGCTTGGTAACCTCAATAATTCAATCAAGGTTTTTATTTAAAATTCAGAACTATAATTTATTTAGTATATCTCAAATTTCAGCAATACAGTTTCTATCAATTTTAGTTTCTTTTTTTATATTAATATTTTTATTCATAACTTCTGATTTTAATTTTGATCTAGTATATTTCCATTCTCATTCTGAGAAACCCATCATCTACAAATTATCTGGTGTGTGGGGAAATCATGAAGGAAGCATGTTGCTCTGGATATTAATATTGGTTTTGTTTAATTTCTTATTTTCTCTTTCAAAATCAAGCTCTCAGAAGTTTAAAGAAATAACTGTGGCAGTTCAAAGCTTAATGATATTTGGTTTCGTATTATTTTTATTACTCCTTTCTAATCCTTTTAATATAAACAATGAAAATTTTAATGATGGGTTAGGACTTAATCCAATTCTACAAGATCCATTATTAGCAATTCATCCACCAATTTTATATATAGGCTATGTTGGATTTTCACTTATTTTTAGTTTATCTATTACCGGCCTCTTGACTAGCGAAGTTGATAGAAAATGGGCTACAATAGCAAAGCCATGGGTGTTTGCTGCTTGGTCTTTTTTAACAGCTGGTATCGCTCTTGGATCATATTGGGCGTACTATGAATTAGGATGGGGTGGATACTGGTTTTGGGATCCCGTTGAAAATGCTTCACTCATGCCCTGGCTTTCTGCAACAGCCTTAATACATTGTGTCGTTGTTCTGCAGAGAAGAAATACGATGCAGTCTTGGACAATGGTACTTGCAATTCTAACATTTTCACTAAGTTTAGCGGGAACCTTTCTTGTTAGGTCAGGAGTTTTAAATTCTGTCCATACATTTGCTTCTGACCCAGGTAGAGGCTTATTCATTTTAATATTTTTATTCATCATCCTAAGCTCTTCATTTTTATTATTCGCTTTAAAATCAGAAAAGATTAATAAGCCTTCTTTACATAATATTTCTAGCAGAAATACAGGAATAATGGTTAATAATTGGCTTCTTATTTCAATTTTGAGTGTGGTTTTTCTTGGAACCATGTACCCTTTAGCAACAGACCTTATTTACAATCAAAGCCTAACTGTGGGCCCTCAATATTATGCAATAAGTATTACACCTATTATTATCCTTTTTCTATTCTTTATGATTCTTTCTCCACAATTGAGTTGGGGAGAAAGCAAACTCTTAAAAATTTTAAGTGAAATGAGATACATTTTGATTTCTTGCTTAACAATCACTTTCTTAACAACTTTATACTTCGACTTATTTAACTTTACCGAAATATTAATCATCTTCTTAAGCTTAATTTTAATAATATCCTCACTGTCTTCGGGTCTTAATTTTAAAAGCACTAAGGTTATTGTGAAGTCGAATTTTGGCCAAAGTATAGCTCATGCTGGTTTTGGAATTTTTATGTTAGCAGTTGTTAGCAATGCTGTTTATTCGCAAGAAACGATTTATGACGCAAAGGTTGGTAGTAAGCTTCAATTAGATGAATATATTTTTGATTTTAAGAATATTGAACAAGAAGAAAAAGATAATTTCAATTCAATAAAGGCTTATTTATCACTGTTTAAAAATGGTAAAAATTTAGGTGAATTTTCTCCTGAGATCCGTTTTTACTCTGATCCTCCAACAATAACTTCTGAAACAAGTATCATTCACCAACTTTTCTCAGATGTTTACGTAGTAATGAATGTTCCTCAAAATCAAGAATCGATTAGCCTCAGACTGCATATCAAGCCATTTATGAATATTCTTTGGTTAGGCGTTATTATGATTATTTTAGGTGGAATTATAACTGCAATCTTGAATAGAAAAAAATATGAAGAAAATGCGATTAATTAAGTTTTTGCCACTTATCATCATAGTTCTGCTATGTATATTTTTCTTTTTCTCACTTAATAACGATACTACAAAACTATCATCACCGTTAGTTGGAAAAGATGTGCCCAAATTTTCAGTTGATCGTTTATTTAATAGTGAAAAAATGTCAAATAAAGATTTGATTAGTGATAGACCTGTCATATTAAATATATGGTCGTCGTGGTGCATTCCCTGCCGAGCCGAACATGATGTGCTGATGGTTTTGTCAGAGCTATACGATGTAGATATATATGGCTTAAATTACAAAGATAATGAGAAGGAAGCTAAAAATTTTATCGAGGGATTAGGCAACCCCTTTAAAAAAATTGGCGTTGATACTTCTGGCAGATCGTCGATTAATCTCGGCGTTTATGGTGTTCCAGAGACCTTTATTATTCAGAACGGCATTATTATATATAAACATATTGGCCCAATACACATGAACGAACTAGATGAGAAAATTTTACCGTTGATAAAGGATTTATAATTAATGAAATTCGGCCTTGTTCCTATTTTAGTATGTACTTGTATACTGTTGTGTTTCTCTGCATTTGCTGAAGAGACTCGCGCAATCAATTTATTTAAAGAAGTAAGATGTTTAGTATGCCAAGGTCAAACTATTCATGAGTCAAATGCTGAAATAGCAGAGGATTTAAAAACACTTATTCGTGAAAAAATTGTTGAGGGAAAGACAGATAAAGAAATAAAAGGTTTCCTAGTTGAAAAATATGGAGATTGGATTCTGATGACCCCGCCATTTAAGGAACTTACCTATGTTCTTTGGTTTGCCCCAATTATTTTTATGGCTATTGGTTTAATTGTTATTTTTCGAAGAAAAAAAGAAAAGGCCTAAATTTCGTCACTTTGTTGATATTTTTTGAACAATTAAATGATTTTAATATAATATAAAAACAAAGGAGTATTTCTTATGAAATTAAAAATTTACGGTGTTTTACTATTTTTCGTTTTAAGTTTAAATTTTAATATAGCAACTGCTGGCGGCATTGAAGATGATGACTCTGTAGAAGAATCCAAAGATTATGAAAATGTTGAATTGACTACCAGAGAAGACATTTCTGAATTTCAAGAATTGCAGGAGCCATTGTATGAAAAGTTAGAGGAAATTATAGCTGATGGATGTGATGGCGAAGCAAATGTTGTTAAATGGTCTCAAGGATGTATTACTTGGTCAGGTGGATATATAGAAGAAGGTGAAGTAGCTGATACTTATGTAAGGAATGGGTCATAACCAGTGCTTAAGCAAGGCTTTTTTATTTTACTCATCACTTTTGCACTTGGAAACTATTCTTTTGCAGATCAAAAGGATAAGTGGTCAATATCAATTGGCCAGTTTGATGTTAATGATACAATAGACTCCTCTGAATTAAGATTAGAATTATTATACGGAAATAATTTTTATGAAAATAGTTATGGTTTAAAACCATTCATTGGAGCCATGTTGAATGGTGACAGTGGAAAATATGCTTATACAGGTTTGAGGAAAGACTTTACAGTTTCAAAAAAATGGGATTTTACTCCGAGCTTTGCTTTAGGATATTATGATAGAGGAGACAGTAAAGATTTAGGATATAATCTAGAGTTTAGAAGCCAGATAGAATTTTCTTATGCCATGGGAGAAAATAGGATTGGTTTTAACTTAAATCATATTTCAAATGCGAGCTTAGGAGATACTAATCCAGGAACCGAGAGTGCAACAGTTTCACTCATTAGATCATTTTAGTTATTTACTAAGCTTTTAGAAAATTTATCTGGATCGAATGACTCAATATCATTAATGCTTTCGCCTGAGCCGATTGCTAATACTGGTATATCAGTAGAGTTTGATAATGATACAACTGTTCCCCCTGCGGCATTTGAGTCAAACTTCGTTAAAATAACTCCTGTAATAGGCGTATATTTATTGAACTCCTCAATCTGTTTAAGTGCATTTTGACCAGTAGTTGCATCTATAACAATAATGGATTCATGAGGAAACCTATCATCATGTTTTTTTAATACTCGATCAATTTTTCCAAGTTGATCCATTAAATCTTGTTTGTTCTGTAGTCTGCCAGCTGTATCAATAATAATAACATCATTACCATTTCGCTTTGCATGCTCTATTGATTTAAAGACTATACTTGCTGGATCAGATCCATCAACATCTGTAATTATGTCAGTCCCAATTCTACTAGACCATTCACTTAATTGCTCCGTTGCCGCTGCTCTAAATGTATCTGCTGCAACCATTAAGACATTCTTATTATTTTCCTTAAATTGATTTGCTAATTTTGCAATCGTTGTAGTTTTGCCTGATCCATTCACACCAGTCATTAAAATAACATAGGGACTTTTGTTTATTGAGTAATTAATATTTTTTTTATTTTTAGATAAAATATTTTTTATGATTTTCTCTAATGAGGATTGTATTTTTTCTATAGAAGGGTTCTCTATAAATTTTTCATTTTTAAGTTTATTGATAATAAACGAAGAGGTTTCCAAATCGATATCGGACATGATTAAAAGATCCTCGAATTTTTCAAGTGAGGCATCATCTATCCTGTAGCTTGAAAAAATTTTACTTATCTGGGATTTAAAATTATTAAACAACTATATTTCCAGTTAAACCAACCTGATTTCTACCTGTAACGATCATTTTAACTATTTGTCCATTGTCTAAATTGTTATCAATTTGTACCTTTGCAAAAGTATCCGATCTGCCTCTGCCTTTATCTTCAACAATGACATTAATCTTCTTATTCTTAAGTTCGTCATAATACTCTAGGAGTTTTTTCTTTCCGATTTCCCTAAGGATTTTTGCTCTTTTTTTTATTATGTAACGATCAACCTGGGGCATTCTTGCTGCAGGCGTTCCTTCTCTAGGCGAGAATGGAAATATATGCAGAAAGGTTATGTTACAATTTTCAATTAGATCTACTGTATTTTGAAACATTTCATCATTTTCTGTTGGAAATCCAGCGATTATATCTGCACCAAAAACAACTTCAGATCTCACACTTCTAATTTCATTAATTACTGAGATAGCATCGTCTCTCAAGTGTCTCCTTTTCATTCTTTTCAAAATCATATTATCACCAGCTTGCAGTGATAGATGAATATGTGGAAGAATCCTTTTTTCATATTTAATGAGGTCCATCAAATTTTTATCAATTTCGGCGACATCGAGTGAAGATAATCTTAGTCGTTTAAGGTTAGGTATGGAGAAAAGAATGTGAGAGACCAGAGTTGCAAGACTTGGTTTATTTTCTAAGTCGTGACCGTAACTTGTTAAATCCACTCCTGTTAAAACTATCTCTTTATAACCTTGATCAAGAAGAGTATTAATTTGGTTAACTACATTCTCAGGTTCAACACTTCTAGAGTCCCCGCGTCCATAAGGAATAATACAAAAAGTACATCTGTGGTCACAGCCATTTTGAATCTGAACAAATCCTCTTATCCTATTCTCAACCTTTTTTATAATTGGTGATATAGCTTGACCATGCTCGAATATATCCCCTACTTTATTAACTCTATCATTGTTTTCCTTAATCTCTTTGTAAGTCTTAGACTCTAGCTTTTCCTTATTGCCAATAATTGAATCTATCTCATTCATGGCAACAAACTCATCTTTATGAATCTGAGCTGCGCATCCTGTTAAAATTATTTTATTATCTGGATCGTTTTTTTTGAGCTTTCTAATTTCTGTTTTTAGATCAGCAATAGTTTTATTGGTAACAGCACAACTATTAATAAAAGTGCGGTCCTGTAAATTATTTTCTTTAGCAAACTTTCTAATAACTTCAGACTCATAAAAATTAAGTCTGCAGCCGTAAGTTTTAACTTCAGGATTTTTCATTAGCTAATTGACCTTTGTTTTTGATAAAAAGTATATAAGCTAAGCATTCATACGCTATGTAACTTGCATGATAAATTCCTGGTGTCTTAACAAGCTTATATAGCCATCTATACTTTGGCAGTCTTGACCAAACTATTAAAAAGGCATCTATTCCTTGATATATTTTACCATCTTGCTCCACATGAAGTCTTCGTATTAATTCCGCAGAAGATTTAGCTGTTTCTTTTTGAGCTTCCTTATTGTTTGTAACGTCAATCCAGCCTAATTTTTCATTAAACTTTTTGTAATGATTGATTTCCATTCTGCATACACTGCAAGAATTATTGAAGTAAACCTTTGGTGTTTTTTCTAAATGCTGCTTGTTCATATTGTGTACCGGTCTTTATAATCTAGTTTTGTTGGTCCAGTCATAATTATATTTTTATTATCCAAATAATCTATTTCTAAATCTCCACCTGGCAATGATACTTTAACATTATTATCTGATAAGCCCAATTCTTTACCAGCGACCACAGTTGCGCATGCTGCTGTACCACATGCCAGTGTTCTACCTGCACCTCTTTCCCAAACATCCAATACAATATGATTTCTATCTCTTAATTCAGCAAAGCTAACATTAATTTTCTCTGGAAAAATATTATCATGCTCAATTATTGGACCGAAGTCACTAATGTTATATTTTTTAATTTCATTCAAAAAAAATATAGCATGCGGATTCCCAAGATTGACAAAAAATGGATTACGCACTTTTAATTCGTTGTAAGAGAACTCTATAGTTTTGTGATCAATATCTTCTGATAAAGGAATTTTATTCCAACTAAATATTGGCTTACCCATATCAACACTTACGATGCTATTAGATTTAGCTTGGCAGTATATTTTTCTTTCACTAGTCATAATCTCAATTTCTTTTTTATTATCTTGCTTCATTAAATAGTTTGCGACACATCTTGTTCCGTTTCCACAGGCACTAATCTCGCCACCATCTGGATTGTAAAATTTCAAAAGTGGTATGTCACTTATTTCAGAATTTCGAATATATATTAACTGATCGCAGCCTATGCCTTTATCACGATCGCATATATGCTGAACTTCAGCTGAGCTGTGGTCGAGATTGTTACTTCTTTGATCTATGATTACAAAATCATTCCCTAAGCCATTCATTTTTATAAATTCAAATTCTGACATATAGCCTTTATATTAGGTAAAACCTAATTTTCCAGAAATAAGTACCAATTCAAACTTGACAAGTTTGAAGACAAATAATAAAAAACAGCTGTTTTCCGCAAGAAAAATATTCCTGCGGTACCTATTAATTTAGGTGTCGACATCAGTCAGCGAGTTTCGCCCACTGATGCGTTACCTGCTGAAAGTGAGTTATAAATGTTTGAAAGCCTTAGTAATAGGTTTGATGTTATTTTTAAAGGTCTAAAAAAGACTGGTTCTATTGACGAGAGCTCTTTGGATGCGGCCTTACGTGATATTAGGCGAGCACTCTTAGAAGCTGACGTAGCTTTACCTGTAGCAAAGGACTTTATAGAAAAAGTTAAAAAAGAGTCTATAGGCAAGGAAATACTTAGGTCAATAACTCCAGCTCAAATGATAACCAAAATTGTCAATGATGAACTTATAATGGCTCTTGGTTCAGAATTTAGTGAATTGAAAGTAAATGAAAGTGGAAATTCAATTTATCTTTTTGCTGGACTACAAGGTTCCGGCAAAACTACGACAGTTGGAAAAATTGGCAATTATTTAAAAGAAAAGAAAAATAAAAAAGTATTATTAATATCACTTGATACGTCTCGTCCTGCAGCATTTGATCAATTAAAGAAACTTTCAGAACAAATAAATGTTACAATTCTGCCAAAGGTTGATGATCAATTGCCAATAGATATTGCAAAGAGAGCTTTACAATTTGCACAACTTCAAGAAATCGACTGTCTATTATTTGATACGGCTGGACGAATAAATATTAATCAGTCTCTTATGAATGAATTAAATCAATTAGAAAAGGAAATTAGCCCAACGGAGACATTGCTGGTTCTTGACAGCTTAACTGGACAAGAAGCAGTTAATGTTGCGACTGACTTCTCTAAAACAATTACAGTAACAGGAACAATATTAACAAGGGTAGATGGGGATACGAGAGGTGGAGCAGCCCTGAGCATGAAATATGCCACTAACTGTCCTATTAAATTTATGGGTATGGGTGAGCAAATGGATGCTATTGAAGTTTTTCATCCTGAACGAATAGCCAACCGTATCCTGGGAATGGGCGATATCGTAACATTAGTTGAAAAAGCAACTGAAACTATTAAAGAAGAAGACGCTGAAAAGATGGCAGAAAAGTTGAAAAAAGGGGAGTTTGACCTTGATGATTTACTTAGCCAAATTAGACAAATGAAAAAAATGGGAGGGATTTCAAATTTAATGAAATTTATTCCTGGTCTTAAAAATATGAAAGATAAAATTCCACAACAAGAAAATCCTGAAAATTCTATTATAAAACAGGAGGCAATTATTTTATCAATGACAAAGTATGAGAGGAATAAACCAAAGATTATAAATGGATCAAGAAAGAAAAGAATTGCAGCAGGCTCTGGTACTTCAATTTCAGATATCAATAAAATATTAAAACAGCATAGAAAAATGTCCGACATGATGAAGAAATTATCAAAAAAGGGAATGGGCTCTATAGATCCAAATATGTTAGGTGGACAATTAGGTGCCGGCATACCAAATGATTTTTTTAAGAATAAATTTTAATTTTTTAACAAAAGGAGAAAAAAATGGCATTAAAAATAAGATTATCTAGGGCAGGATCAAAGAAAAGACCTGTCTATAGAGTAGTAGTCGCTGACTCTCGAAGTCCAAGAGACGGTAGATTTATTGAGAAAGTAGGATTGTTTAATCCTCTTCTTAATAAAGACAATAAAGACAGAGTTCAATTAGATCAGGATAATATAAAGGAATGGTTATCCAAAGGAGCAAAGCCCACCGACAAAGTTGCAAAGATTCTGGGTGCTGCGGGTTTAATCCCAATGCCTGCTCAAGGAAACAATCCAAAAAAAGCACAACCAAAGAAGAAAGCTCAAGAACGCTTAGTGGCAGCTCAAGAGGCGTCTGCAGCAGCAGCAGAAGCTCCAGCAGAAGAAGCTCAAGCAGAAGAAGCTCCAGCGGAAGAAGCTAAAGCAGAAGAAGCTCAAGCGGAAGAAGCTCAAGCGGAAGAAGCTCCAGCGGAAGAAGCTCCAGCGGAAGAAGCTCCAGCGGAAGAAGCTCCAGCTGAAGAAGCTCCAGCTGAAGAAGCTCCAGCAGCAGAAGAAACTCCAGCAGAAGAGACAAAAACAGGGGAAGACCAAGCAGGAGACGAGAACAAATAAAAGTCTTATTCATTATGTCTAAGTTCATAGTAGTTGGCGAAGTTAGAGGCGTTCACGGATTAAAGGGGTTTTTCAAGATCACATCTTTCACGGAAAACCCTGAAAATATATTCAAGTACAAGTCTTTTAATATTGGAAAAAATTATAGCTCTATAAATCTAAAAAAAATAAAAGTACTACCTAATGGATATATTGTTTCATGTAAAGAAGTTGATACTAGAGAAAAATCTGAGTTGATAGTTGGATCTCTAATAGAAATAGAGTCTTCTGAATTATCTGAAATAAATAATCATAAAAAATATTATTTTCATGAATTAATTAATTTAGAGGTAAAGGATGAAAATGAAAAAAAACTTGGAACAGTATGCTCAGTTGAAAATTATGGATCAGCTGATTTGATAGAGGTAAGAAATAAAGACCAAAAAGATTTTTTTATTCCATTTTCAAAAACGACAATAAAGAAAGTGGACTTAGAGAAAAAATTATTACTAGTTCAAAATGTTAGTGAATATTTAAATTAATAAAATGTATAAAGTTAAAATCATATCAATATTTCCTGACTCTCTTCCTGGTATACTTGGACAAGGCGTTATAGGCAAAGCTCATAGCAAAAAAATATGGTCATTAAAAACAATTGATCCTCGTAAGTATACGAAAGACAAATATAAAAAAATTGATGATACAACAGCTGGTGGTGGGCCTGGAATGATTTTTAAACCAGATATCATGGGTAAAGCTATTGATGCATGCTATAGAAATATAAAATCCAAAGAAAAATACCCATTGATTTACTTAAGCCCAAGGGGAAAGCCTCTCACGCAAAAGAAAGTTGTCAAATTATCAAAAATGAAAGGAATAAATCTTCTTTGTGGGAGATATGAGGGAATCGATCAACGTCTTTTGGATTATTACGCTATAGAAGAATTAAGTATTGGAGACTACATTTTAGCTGGCGGAGAGTTAGCTGCTCAGGTTTTAGTTGAGTCTATAGTTAGACTTCTTCCTGGTACTTTGGGACATAGTGAGTCCAGTAAAATGGAATCATTTAATAATGATTTGTTAGAGTATCCGCAATATACCAGGCCAAAAACATGGAAAAACATGACTATTCCAGATGTATTGCTGTCAGGTAATCATAAGAATATCAGTAAATGGCGCCTGGACATGTCCGAGAAAATAACAAAGAAAATGAGGCCAGACATATGGAAAAACTACAAAAAAAACAAGACAAGCAAGAAATAAAGTATTAAAAGACGGTGCGAGGCAATCATGAATATTATAGAGCAGTTTGAAAAAGATCAGATAAAGACACTTATTAAAGGTAAGAAAATACCTCAGTTCCATCCAGGAGATACTGTCAGAGTAAATGTTAAAGTTCGAGAGGGTACAAGAGAACGTATCCAAGCATTTGAGGGTGTTTGTATAAGAAAAAAGAATAGAGGGCTGAGTTCTTCATTCACAGTAAGAAAAATATCTTTTGGTGAGGGTGTTGAGAGAGTCTTTCCAATTTTTAGTCCAACCATTGACTCTATTTCAATTGTAAGAAGTGGCCAGGTGAGAAGAGCAAAGCTCTATTACTTAAGAGACCTAACTGGCAAAAAAGCAAGAATTGTTGAAAGAATTAGAAAAAAACAGCCTGATTTAGCCAGCTTGTATATTGATGAAACAGAAGAGGTTGCGGAAGATCAAATCGTTGCCGCAGAAGAACTTGCAACTGAAGATGAGGCTACGATGCAAGCTGAGACTTCAGAGTCACAAACTGAAGATACACCTGAAGCAAAAGAGGAAACTAGTCCTGAGGCGGAAGATGGAAAATCAGAAGAAACAGACAGCACAAAAGAATAAACAATTCTTTTTCTTTTTAATATCATTAACTGAATTATGAGTGCGCCAAAAACTTTGTATGATAAAATATGGGATAACCATATCGTTTCCATTAATGATGATGGAACTACCATACTTTATATAGACCGACATCTTGTACACGAGGTAACTAGTCCGCAGGCCTTCGAAGGATTGCGAATGAGTGGCAGAAAAGTTAGAAGACCTGAATTCACTCTGGCGACAGCAGATCATAATGTGCCCACTATGGATAGAGATAAGGGCATAGCAGACCCAGATTCAAAATTACAAGTTGAAACACTAGAGAGAAATGCTAGTGAAAATAATATCACTTACCTACCGATGTCAGATAAGCGACAAGGTATTGTGCATATTGTTGGTCCCGAGCAAGGATTTACTCAACCTGGAATGACAATAGTTTGTGGAGATAGTCATACATCGACCCATGGAGCTTTTGGTGCTTTAGCGTGGGGCATAGGAACATCTGAAGTTGAACATACTCTTGCAACCCAAACTCTGATTCAAACAAAAGCTAAAAATATGTGCATTAAAATTACAGGTGAGGTTGTGGACGGTGTGACTGCAAAAGACATAATATTAGCAATTATAAAAAAAATAGGAACTGCTGGTGGAACAGGTTATGTGATTGAATATACAGGTGACGTAATTAAAAATTTATCAATGGAAGGCAGAATGACGGTTTGCAATATGTCTATTGAGGCAGGCGCAAGAGCTGGTTTAATCAGTCCTGATGAAAAAACTTGGGAATATTTAAAGGGCAGACCACTTGCTCCTTCTGGCGAAGAGTTTGAAACGGCGATTAAGTATTGGCAATCACTTGCCACTGACGAAGGCGCACAATATGATGAGATCGTAGAAATAAAAGCAGACGAAATTATTCCTCAAGTAACTTGGGGAACAAGTCCGGAAGATGTTGTTTCAATTGACGGCTACGTTCCTGATCCAAAAAATGCAAGTAGTGATGAAAAAAAGATATCTATTGAAAGAGCGCTTGATTATATGGGTCTCGAACCTAATACACCAATTAATGAGATTGAAGTAAATAAAGTTTTTATTGGATCTTGCACAAATGGACGAATAGAGGATTTAAGGGCCGTGTCTAAAATTGCGAAAGGTCGCAAAGTTAGAAAAAATGTTCATGCAATGATTGTCCCAGGTTCAGGACTTGTGAAAGAACAGGCAGAAAAGGAAGGCTTAGATAAAATATTTATAGAAGCAGGGTTCGATTGGAGAGATCCAGGTTGTTCAATGTGTTTAGCCATGAATGCAGATAAACTTAAACCTCAAGAAAGATGTGCATCAACTTCAAATAGAAATTTTGAAGGAAGACAAGGAAGAGGTGGGCGAACGCATTTAATGAGTCCACAAATGGCTGCTGCTGCAGCTATCAAAGGTAAATTAACTGATTTTAGAGATCTATAATGGAGAAATTTAATAAACTAACTGGCAATGCAATTCCTATACGGATAACTAATGTTGATACAGATATGATAATCCCAAAACAGTTTTTGAAAACAATTAAAAGAACTGGTCTTGGAGAATATTTATTTTTTGAATTAAAGTTTGATCAAGACGGTAACAAAATAGATTCTTTTGCACTCAATCAAGATCAGTACAATGGGGCAAGTATCTTAATAGCGGGTAAAAATTTTGGTTGTGGCTCTTCACGCGAACATGCTCCATGGTCAATTGCTGACT
Source organism: uncultured Pelagibacteraceae bacterium (assembly GCA_902521655.1). Taxonomy (GTDB): domain Bacteria; phylum Pseudomonadota; class Alphaproteobacteria; order Pelagibacterales; family AG-422-B15; genus CACNXQ01. The sequence continues at coordinate 12,905 of CABYSM010000011.1, read as the reverse complement.
ATGGCATTAAATGTATAATCGCACCAAGTTACGCTGATATATTTTATAATAATTGCTTCAAAAACGGAATTTTACCAATAATTCTTGACGAAGAAACAGTAGCTAAATTACAGGACACAGCTGAGAATACATTGAATTTCAACATTGATCTAGAAAAGCAGAACATAACTTATGTAGAAAACAATGAACAAAAAGAAATAACATTCGAAATCGATCCTGTTAAGAAGAAATGTTTAATTGAAGGACTCGATGACATTGGTCTAACTTTAAATAAATCAAGTTCGATTTCAAATTTTGAAAATAATCAAGCTAAAGAAACCCCTTGGTTATATGGAAGTAAAATAATATGAGTAAATTATACAAATTATTAATTTTGTCTGGAGATGGTATTGGCCCAGAAGTAATGGATGAAGTTATTAAAGTTGCTAAATGTGTTGAAGAAAATAGTAATGTTGTATTTGAAATACAAAAAGATGATATTGGGGGAGCGGCTTATGATCGATATGGTGTCCCCTTATCAGATGAAACATTAGATAAGGCAAAAGACTCTCATGCCGTCTTACTTGGCGCTGTTGGAGGAGAAAAGTGGGATCATCTTGATTTTTCTTTAAGGCCTGAGCAAGGGCTTTTAAGCATCAGAAAAGAAATGGATCTATTTGCTAATTTAAGACCTGCCTTATGTTTTGAATCAATGGTTGATGCATCATCTTTAAAATCTGAACTTGTTTCTGGTTTAGACATCCTAATTGTTAGAGAACTTACAGGCGGTATTTACTTTGGAGAGCCAAGAGGTATCGAAGAAAAAAGTGACGGAACTAGAGTTGGAATTAATACTCAGTCATACAGTACAGAAGAAATAAGAAGAGTTGCAAGAATAGCCTTTGAACTGGCAAGCAAAAGAGACAACAAGGTAACTTCATGTGAAAAATCAAATGTTATGGAGTCGGGCATTTTATGGAGAGAAGAAGTGTCTTACGTTCATAAAAATGAATATCCAAATGTTGAACTCTCACACATGTATGCGGATAATTGCGCTATGCAACTTGTAAGAAATCCAAAACAATTTGACGTAATTGTTACAGATAATTTATTTGGTGATATTCTGTCTGATGAAGCCGCTATGTTAACAGGATCTTTAGGTATGCTGCCTTCAGCTTCATTGGGCGTATTCGATTCAAATAACTTCAGAAAATCTCTTTATGAACCCGTTCACGGATCAGCACCTGATATTGCCGGTAAAGGAATAGCAAATCCTATTGCGTCAATCTTAAGCTTTGCAATGTGCCTTAAATATTCATTTAATATGGATAAGGAATCTGATCTCATCAATCAATCTGTTAATAAAGTACTTTCAGATGGCTATAAGACAGCCGACTTAATAGGTGATGATAATAAAAATCTGTCGACAGTTGAAATGGGAAACAAAATTATTAATCAATTAATACAGAATTTTTAATTTATGAGCTTAAACATCGCAATAGTTGGAGCAACTGGAAATGTCGGTCGAGAGATGCTTAACATACTTTCAGATAGAAAGTACGACTCATCTAATATTTTTCCTGTTGCCTCAAGTAAAAGTGAGGGAGCTAAAGTTGAATTTGGAGACAAGGAGCTTACAGTCGAAGCAATTGATAAATTTGATCCTGCAAAAGCTGATCTAGCACTATTTTCCGCAGGAGCGAGCGTATCAAAAGAATGGGCACCCAAGTTTGCTGAAAAAAATTGCATTGTTATCGATAATTCAAGTCAATTTAGAATGGATAAAGATATTCCACTAATCGTTCCTGAAGTAAATCCTGAAGCTATAAAAGATTATAAAATAAAAAATATTATCGCTAACCCTAATTGTTCAACAATACAACTAGTCGTAGCATTAAAACCATTGCACGAAATTTCAAAAATAAAAAAGGTGATTGTATCAACCTATCAATCTGTTTCAGGTGCAGGCAAAGCTGGCATGGATGAGTTATTCGACCAGACAAAAAATATGTTTTCTGACGAAATAAAAGACAACATAAAGTTTACAAAACCAATTGCATTTAATGTTATTCCACACATTGATAAATTTATGGATGATGGTTATACAAAAGAAGAACTTAAGATGGATCAAGAAACAAAAAAGATTTTATCTAATGAAATAAGTTTTAGTGCGACTTGTGTGAGAGTACCGGTCTTTATTGGTCATTCAGAGGCAGTGAATATAGAATTTCACGAAAAAGTTTCTGTAGAACAAGCAAGAGATGCCATTAAAAATGCACCAGGTTGTAAATTATTAGATGAACGTGAAGATGGTGGGTACGTAACACCAAAGGAATGTGCTGGCAATGACGATACTTATGTTTCAAGAATTAGAGAGGATACTTCAACTAAAAATGGTTTATCAATTTGGGTAGTATCTGATAATTTGAGGAAAGGCGCAGCCTTAAACACAATTCAAATTGCTGAAATGCTCATAGAGGATCATTTAAAATAATGAGAAAAAATATAAGAAAACCAAGAAGAAGCGTTCTTTATGTTCCAGGCTCTAATGCCAAGGCATTAAAGAAGAGCAGTACGTTGGATGTAGACGCATTGATTTACGACTTAGAGGACTCGGTAGCATTAAGTGCAAAAGAAGATGCAAGAAAAGCCATTGTAAATATTATCAATTCGGGAGTGAATAAAAACAAAGAGCAAGTAATTAGAATTAATAACTTAGATTCAGAAGAAGGACAGAAAGATTTAAAGATTTTAGAGGAGTGTACTCCAGATGCAATATTGGTACCAAAGGTTAATGAGGCTAAAGATATACAGGATTGCGAAAAATATATTAGTACAAAGGAGATAAAAATATGGGTAATGATGGAGACTGCACTTTCCATAGTAAACGCATATGACATTGCTAAAGCATCAAAACATTTAAAATGTTTTGTAATGGGAACCAATGATCTTTCAACTGAACTTGGACTTGAAGACGAATTAAAAAGAACTGCTTTAGTAACAAGTTTTGAAAAATGTATGATGGCCTCTAAAGCATTTAAATTATCAATACTAGATGGAGTATTTAACGATATTAGAGATTCAAAAGGTTTTGAGGAAGAATGTACTTATAGTCATGGTTTGGGTTTTGATGGCAAAACGCTTATTCACCCTGGGCAAATTCAAATATGCAACAAAATTTTTACTCCTACCGTGGAACAACTTGATAAAGCCAAAAGAATTGTAGCTGCTTTTGAAGAAGCGCGAAAAAAAGATCCTAATATTGGTGTTATAACTTTTGAGGATAGTCAAATAGAAGAACTTCATGTTGCCCATGCAAAAAGAGTTATAGAAGCAGAATCACTAGTCAATAAAGTTGAGGAAGACTCTCATATTGAGGAATCTATGACTTCAACAAGTAAATACAAAATTGGTAATTTTTTTGAAGACTTTAAGATGGGTCAAAAAATTATTCATGCAACACCTAGAACAATTACTTCAGGAGACTGTGCATTATATATTGCTCTGTATGGCTCTAGGTATGCCTTACATTCATCAAAAGAGTTTGCAAAAAAGATGTCTCTAGATGAATCCCCAGTTGACGATTTTCTTTTATTCAATATTGCGTTTGGAAAAACTGTTCCAGATATTTCATTAAATGCAATTGCTAATCTTGGGTATGCTGAATGTAAATTTCTCAAACCTGCTTATCCAGGCGATACAATTCATTCAACCTCAGAGGTTATAGGTATTAAAGAAAATTCGAGTGGAGATAACGGGGTTGTATATGTTCATTCAATTGGATCTAATCAGCATGGTGAGTCTGTAATCGATTATAAAAGATGGGTTATGGTAAGAAAGAAAAATAAAAAACTTAAAAAAGTCGATCCTTCAATTCCTGATTTAAATAAAGAAGTATCAAATAAGGATATAATATCAATTGCACAAAATTATAATTTTGATGTTTCGAATTTTGACTATTCAGCATCTGGATCTGCTCTCTGTTACGAAGATTATAATGTTAATGAAAAAATTAATCACATCGATGGAATGACTGTTGAAGAAGCAGAACACATGATGGCAACTAAACTTTACCAGAACAATGCAAAAGTTCATTTTAATCATTTTGTCGAAAAAGGTGGAAGGTTTGGAAAACGAATTGTTTATGGTGGGCATGTAATTAGCTTAACAAGAGCTCTTACATTTAATGGTTTGTCGAATGCTTTTAAAATAATTGCAATAAATGGAGGCACTCATGCATCACCATGCTTTGCGGGAACAACAGTTTTTGCATGGAGCACTATTCTAGACAAGATTGAAGTTTCTGACAATCTTGGAGCATTGCGTATAAGAAGTAATGGAATTGGAGATGCTCAGGCTTATCAGTTTCAACATCAGGACGCAAATAATAGATTTGATCCTTCAGTTCTTTTAAGTCTTGATTATTGGGCATTAATACCAAGGAAAAATTAATTTACTGTCGTTTAAATCTATTCTTTTTGATATAAATAAGTGATTAATAATGAGTAATCCACTTTCACCTCACCTTCAAGTTTATAGATGGCAAATTACTTCTGTTTTATCAATTCTTCATAGAATTACAGGAGTTGTTTCATCACTGGGATCATTAATAATAATATTTTTACTATTTGCTATTGGTAGTGGTGAAGATTTTTATGAGTCTGCAATCAACGTTGCCAACAATCTATTTGTTAGAACAATTCTTATTGGTTTAACATTTTCATATTTATTTTATTTTTTAAATTGCATCAGACATCTGTTCTGGGACTCAGGGTATGGATTGGACTTAAATACTGCCAAATTGACAGGGTGGCTAACGGTCTTTCTTACAGTTATTCTAACGGTAATTTTCTGGATGATGGTTGTGGGCATATTATAATTATGGAATCTGCAAAAAATGCCTGGAAAATTCACAGATTAACTACCATTTTATTAATCCCACTCATCATATATCTATTTTTGAGAATAATTCATTTCTCTGGTGAACCCTACCAGTTGATATTGGAAGAATTAAGAAGTCTGCAGTCAATTTTATTTATATTGATATTTACCGTTTTAGGGCTAATTCATATGAGAGTAGGAGTAAATGAGATACTAGAAGATTACATTCATGACGAATCTGCTAAAAAGATAATTAACTTTTTAATATCGTCCTTTTTTATACTTATTTTAATCTTTGTATGTTTATCATTATTGTTAATTTTAATATTTTAATATGAGTTACGAAATTGAATATCACGATTATGACGTAGTTGTAGTAGGAGCTGGAGGCTCGGGTTTAAGAGCAACAGTTGGTGCCGTGGAGAACGGATATAAGACAGCTTGCATTTCTAAAGTTTTTCCCACAAGAAGTCATACAGTTGCAGCCCAGGGTGGAATTTCAGCTGCGTTAGGAAATATGGGAGAAGATGATTGGCGATGGCATATGTACGATACGGTCAAAGGATCCGATTGGCTTGGAGACCAGGATGCAATTGAATACTTATGTAAGAATGCTCCCAAAGCAGTTTTAGAGTTAGAAAATTATGGTGTGCCATTTAGTCGAACAGAAGATGGCAAAATATATCAGCGAGCTTTCGGTGGTATGACAAAAAATTATGGTGATGGAACTGCGCAAAGAACATGTGCTGCAGCAGATAGAACTGGCCATGCCATTATTCACACTCTTTATGGTCAATCCTTAAAACATGATGTGGATTATTACATCGAATATTTTGTTTTAGATTTACTTATGGTTGAAGGTGAATGCAGAGGCGTTGTTGCCTGGTGTTTAGAGGACGGCAAGCTGCATGTATTTAACTCAAAACAAACTGTATTAGCTTCAGGTGGTTATGGAAGAGTTTATTTCTCTGCAACTTCTGCCCATACATGTACAGGAGATGGAAATGCAATGGTATTAAGAGCGGGACTTCCGCTGCAAGATATGGAGTTTGTTCAGTTTCATCCAACAGGAATTTATGGTGTTGGTTGTTTGATAACTGAGGGAGCCAGAGGTGAAGGGGGATACCTGGTAAACAGCGAGGGGGAAAGGTTTATGGAAAGGTACGCTCCATCAGCAAAGGATTTAGCTTCAAGAGATGTAGTGTCACGATCTATTACCAAAGAAATTATTGATGGAAGAGGTGTGGGTAAAAATAAAGATCACATGTATCTTCATCTAGACCATATTGATTCCAATATTCTTGAAGAAAGATTGCCAGGAATATCAGAGTCTGCAAAAGTCTTTGCTGGTGTGGATGTAACTAAAGATCCGATACCCATTATTCCGACAGTACATTATAACATGGGTGGAATACCAACTAATTTCCACGGCGAAGTCATGAATCTTGTCAAAGGCGACGAAACAGTAGTGCCGGGTCTAATGGCAGTTGGGGAGTCAGCTTGTGTGAGTGTTCATGGTGCAAATAGATTAGGTTCTAACTCCCTTATTGACCTTGTTGTCTTCGGAAAAGCAGCTGCGGACAGAATTGATGACATTGTTCCCAAAGGTGAAAAAAATAAAGATATTCCTAAATCAGTCATTGATGATGTTATAGCAAGGTTTGATGCTACCAGAAATTCTGACGGCGATGTTACAACAGCTGAACTGAGATCTCAAATGCAAAGTGTTATGCAAAAACATTGTGCGGTATTCAGAGATGATGAAATTATGTCAGAAGGAAAAAAACTTATTGAAGAAACTTGGTTAAATAGTGAAAATTTAAAAATAAAAGACAAATCTCTTGTTTGGAATACAGATTTATTAGAGTCGTTAGAGTATAAAAATCTTATTGCTCAAGCTGTGGTCACTATGAATTCAGCTCATAATAGAAAAGAAAGCAGAGGTGCGCATGCTCGAGAAGACTTTAAGGAAAGAGATGATAAAAATTGGATGAAACATACACTATCCTGGCTTGATGATGAAAAATGTAAGTTGGAATACAGATCAGTCCATGAATATACTCTTTCAAATGAGGTTAGATACATAGAACCCAAAGCAAGAGTTTATTAATGGTTCAATTCAACCTTCCAGACAACTCAAAACTCACTGACGGTGATTATTATAAATTAGAAGCTGAAAATAAAAGTATTAAAAAATTTAAAATCTACAGATGGTCTCCTGAGGATGATAAAAATCCAAGAATGGACACCTATGAAGTTGACATAGATGATTGTGGCCCAATGGTACTAGATGCCGTTATGAAGATTAAAAATGAAGTTGATACTTCCTTAACCTTTAGAAGGTCTTGTAGAGAAGGAATTTGTGGTTCATGTGCTATGAATATTGATGGTACGAATACGCTTGCGTGTACCAAAGCGATATCTGATGTAAAAGGTGATGTTAGAATTTATCCTTTACCACACATGCCGGTCATTAAAGATTTGGTAACAAATCTTAAAAATCTTTATAAGCAACTAAAATCTATAAAACCATGGTTAATAAAACAAAAACAAGAAGCAACTGATACTGAAAATATACAATCAAGAAATGATCGTGAAAAGCTTGATGGATTATATGAATGTATATTGTGCGCTTGTTGCTCCACATCATGCCCTAGTTATTGGTGGAACAGTGATAAATATTTAGGACCGGCTGTTTTATTGCAATCATATAGATGGTTGCAAGATAGTCGTGATGAAGAAAGAAAAGAAAGACTTAAAGAGCTGGATGATACATTTAAGGTATATAGATGCCATACAATTATGAATTGCACTCAAGCATGTCCAAAAGGCTTAAACCCTGCAAAAGCAATCGCAGGCATTAAGCAAATGATTGCACAACAGTAAATATCCTTACTTTTAAAGTAAAAATTTAGTCCATTTATTTTAAGTGAATATGATGATGGGCAACTATTAATTAGGGGAATTAATGAAAAAAGAATATCGCGTTGCCCATCAATGGATAACATATATTATCCTTTATGCATAATTGAACCTAAATACGACTGCCAAATTGACAAATTCAGCTGCTAATATTTCTTTTCAATTTTTACGATAAAACTCCCTTTATGCCAGCTATTTTCTATGTATCTAATTTGATGATTATTCTCTGCCCAATGTGGAAACTCTTTTTTAATTTGACCACTATTTCCAGTAACGATTTCAACCTTAGAAATACTGTCTTCATACGCACTATAAATAAAATCTGTAAACTCTTGATAAGCCTCTTCTAATGTAAACCCGTGTAAGTCAAGCTTTCTCATAATTATCTGACGTTGCTATTGAACATAATTAATCTACAATATTTTTTTATATGAAAACAGTAAATCAATTTATCAATGGAAAAGAACATATAAGTAAGTCTGCGAGATTTGGCGATGTGTTTAATCCAGCGAATGGCGAAATAACAAAAAAAGTCTCATTCGCAAATGCTGATGATGTAAAACTAGCCATTGATTGTGCTGTTGAAGCAGGAAAAAAATGGGCCGCAACTCCACCCCTAACAAGATCAAGAGTATTTTTTAGATTCAAAGATTTAATTTTGCGAGATATGGATAAGCTTGCACTAGAGCTGACTTCTGAACACGGTAAAATTTTATCGGACTCAGCGGGTTCAATTACTCGAGGCATGGAAGTTGTAGAGTTTGCTTGTGGTATTCCACATTTATTAAAGGGTGAATACTCTGAAAATGTAGGAACCGATATTGATAGTTGGAGCATGAGACAGCCATTGGGCGTAAGTGTTGGCATCTCTCCATTCAACTTCCCAGCCATGGTTCCAATGTGGATGTTTGTCATTTCGATAGCGTGTGGCAATTCATTTATTCTTAAGCCAAGTGAAAAAGACCCAACTGTTCCTTATATGATGGCTGAATTGTTAAAAGAAGCTGGACTCCCAGATGGAGTATTCAATGTGATCAACGGAGATAAAGAAGCAGTTGATTTATTAATAACCGATCCAGCTGTAGATTCAGTAAGCTTTGTAGGATCAACTCCAGTAGCTGAATACATTTACCATACGTCTTCCAAGCACAATAAAAGAGTCCAGTCTTTGGGTGGTGCTAAAAATCATATGGTTGTTATGCCTGATGCTGATCTTGATCAAGTTGTTGATGGGTTAATTGGTGCAGGATACGGTTCAGCTGGGGAGAGATGTATGGCTCTATCAGTCGCTGTTGCTGTTGGTGATGTGGGTGATAAACTAATTGAAAAATTAACACCTCGCGTTCAGAACTTGAAGGTAGGTCCTGGAACTGATCCAGAGGTTGAAATGGGTCCACTAATAAGTGATGTTCATCTTGCAAAAGTTAAAAGCTATGTTGACGAAGGAGTATCTGAAGGAGCCGAATTAATTGTTGATGGAAGATCGATTTCACTTCAAGGGTATGAAAACGGATATTTTATAGGTGGCTGTTTATTTGATCATGTTAAAGAGGACATGAAGATATATAGAGAAGAAATATTTGGTCCTGTTCTCTCAGTTATGCGTCAACCAACATTTAATGATGCTTTAAAAATGGTTAATGATCATGAATTTGGAAACGGTACCACTATTTATACTCGAGATGGAGATACTGCTCGTGCATTTTCTAATCAATGTAAGATCGGTATGGTAGGAATTAATGTACCCATACCAGTGCCAATGGCTTTTCACAGTTTTGGTGGATGGAAAAGATCGTTATTTGGTGATCACGCAATGCATGGCATGGATGGAGTAAGGTTTTTTACTCGACTGAAAACAGTTACTTCAAGATGGCCAACTGGCATGAGAGAAGGTGCGGAATTTACAATTCCAACGATGAAATAATTTAGATTCTTAGCTTGATTTTAATCTCTATCTAGTTAGTTTACGGATTGTAAATATTCTCAGATGAAAAATAAAAAAATATCACTTATTGGAGCTGGTCAAATTGGGGGCACTTTAGCTCATCTTGCGGCGATGAAAGAATTAGGTGATGTTGTTCTTTTTGATTTAATGGCTGGTATAGCTAAAGGAAAAGCATTAGATATCTCGCAGTCATCTGCGATTGATGGTTTTAATATTTCCTTATCAGGAACTGATAATTACGAAGATACGCGAGACTCTGATGTCATAATCATTACCGCTGGCGTACCAAGAAAACCAGGGATGACAAGAGATGATCTCTTGGGTACCAACTTGAAAATCATTAAACAAGTTGCTGAGGGTATTAAATCTACGTCACCCAACGCTTTTGTGATTTGCATTACAAATCCTTTAGATGTTATCGTAATGGCGCTACAAAAATATTCTGGCTTACCGAAAAATAAAGTGATTGGTATGGCGGGTGTTCTTGATACTTCAAGGTTTAAATATTTCTTATCACAAGAGCTTAGTGTACCTATAAGCGAAGTAAACTCATTTGTTTTAGGTGGACACGGTGATACCATGGTTCCCGTTCCCAATAGAACAACTGTTAGTGGCCAACCCTTGATGGATTTGGTAAACCAAGGTCAAATATCCCAATCAAGACTTGATGAAATTATTGACAGAACGCGAAAAGGTGGAGCTGAGGTAGTAAAATTGTTAGAAGTTGGATCGGCATTTTATGGTCCTGCAGCATCTGGAATTGAAATGGCTGACTCTTATCTAAATGATAAAAAGAAAACTCTGCCGTGTGCTGCACATTTAAATGGGGAATACGGAGTTACGGATCTTTATGTTGGTGTTCCGGTTGTTATCGGATCAAAAGGAATTGAACAAGTTGTTGAATTAGACTTAGATGCTGAAGAAAAAAAACATTTTGACATTTCAATAGAAGCTGTGAGTGAATTGTTTGATGCAGCTAAAAATATAGATCCCTCATTAAAGTAAATATGAACATTCACGAATATCAAGCTAAAGAATTGTTTAGAAGTTATAACATCCCTGTTTCATCAGGCTCTGTAGCATATAGCGCAGATGAAATTGAAAGAGCTGTAAATGAAGTTGAGGGTCCAGTTTGGGTGGTTAAGGCTCAAATACATGCAGGTGGAAGAGGAAAAGGTGGAGGTGTCAAAGTTGTTTCATCAAAAGAAGATGCCCTAAACGAAGCGGATAAAATGTATGGAATGAATTTAGTCACACCTCAAACTGGAGCATCAGGTAAACAGGTTAATCGAATTTATATTGAAAATGGTTCTGATATAGAAAAAGAATTATATCTTTCATGTCTACTAGACCGATCAACCAGTAAAGTTGCATTTATAGTTTCTAAAATGGGAGGCATGGATATTGAAGCTGTCGCTGCAGATACACCTGAAAATATTACTACAGTTCAAATTGAACCATCAATAGGTGTTACAAATAATGATATTGAAATTATTCAAAAGGCTTTTGAAATTGGAGATGATTTGAATAATCAATTATCAGACTTGATTAAAAATATGTACCTATTTTTTCTTGAAAAAGATGCAAGTCTTGTTGAGGTTAATCCTCTGATAGTGACAAATACAAACAAACTTTTATGTTTAGACGCTAAAGTAAACTTTGATGATAATGCAATTTATAGACACCCTGAAATTGAAGAACTAAGAGATGAAAATGAAGAAGATGAGTATGAAAGAGAAGCAGCAAAATATGACCTTGCCTATATTAAATTGGATGGAAATATAGGATGTATGGTTAATGGAGCTGGACTTGCGATGGCCAGCCTAGATATTATTAAAATGTATGGCGGCGAACCAGCAAATTTCTTAGATGTTGGTGGTGGTGCGTCAAAAGAAAAAGTCTCGAGTGCTTTTAAAATCATCCTTTCAGACCAGGGTGTTAAAGGGATACTCGTGAATATTTTTGGCGGCATCATGAGATGCGATGTTATTGCTGAGGGAATTGTTTCTGCTGCAAAGGAATTAAAAATTTCTGTTCCTCTTGTTGTTAGATTAGAGGGTACTAACGTGGATCAAGGAAAGAAGATTCTTGAAAATTCAGGAATAGAAATAATTTCTGCAAACGACCTCGATGATGCTGCAAAAAAAATAGTTAAGCTTGTTTAATGTCTGTAATAGTTAATAAAGATACAAGAGTTATTTGCCAGGGGTTTACTGGAGCGCAAGGAACATTTCATTCTGAGCAGGCTATCAAATATGGAACAAATATGGTTGGAGGTGTTACACCTAAAAAGGGTGGATCTATGCACCTTGAACTTCCAGTTTTTGATACAGTAAAAGAAGCGAAAGAAAAAACTAATGCTAATGCTACAGTTATTTATGTTCCACCGCCTTACGCAGCAAATGCGATCGTTGAAGCAATTGATAGTGAGATTGAATTAATTGTTTGCATCACAGAAGGTATTCCAGTGATGGATATGATGAAAGTTAAAGATAAATTAAGCTCTTCATCATCAAGATTAATTGGTCCTAACTGTCCAGGAATAATTACACCCGATGAGTGCAAAATAGGCATCATGCCAGCTCACATTCATAAAAAAGGCAATGTAGGTATTGTCTCTCGCTCAGGAACTCTCACCTATGAGGCTGTATATCAAACAACAGTAGCAGGCTTGGGTCAATCTACATGTATTGGTATAGGAGGAGATCCGATAAATGGTACTAATTTTATTGATTGTTTAGATTTATTCCTTTCTGATCCAGAAACTGAGTCAATAATTATGATTGGCGAAATTGGAGGATCAGCAGAAGAGGAAGCTGCTGAATTTTTAAAGAAACAAACTACAAAAAAACCTACGGTGGGCTTTATTGCTGGGACTTCAGCTCCACCAGGCAGAAGAATGGGGCATGCTGGCGCAATTGTTTCTGGTGGTAAAGGTGGGGCAGACGACAAAATTGAGGCAATGAAAGAAGCTGGAATTAAAATTTCAAATTCCCCTGCTGCATTAGGGTCGACTTTACTTGAGGTATTGAAGAATCAAATCTAAAGTAATTTTACTCAATGGCTAAAACCTCAATAAATGATATTTTTGACAAAACTTCTTTTTTACATGGTTCAAATGCTACCTACATTGAACAAATGTATGAAAAGTATCAAACTGATCCAAGCCAAATACCAG
>CABYSM010000010.1 GCA_902521655.1 uncultured Pelagibacteraceae bacterium | reverse complement strand
TTCAAACAAATTAACACTGACTTTATAGTGAATGAAAAGTTCGATTATTTGTCTGAGCAAATGAGACCGCAAGGAGTATCTTCAATGGTAACAATCCAGGAAGGATGTGATAAATTTTGTTCTTTCTGTGTCGTTCCTTACACAAGAGGTCCTGAATATTCTCGGTCCATTAAATCCATTAGCGATGAAGTAAAATTACTATCTCAAAAAGGAGCAAAAGAGATTGTATTCCTCGGTCAGAACGTCAATGCATATAATGATAAATCAAATAATAATAATGCCAAACTATCGGATTTGATCAGAGTAATCAGCGAATTTGATAGCGTTAAAAGAATAAGGTACACAACGTCTCATCCAATTAATATGGATGAAGAATTAATTCAAGAACACAAAAATAATATGAAGTTAATGCCATTTCTACATTTACCTGTCCAATCTGGTTCAGAATCGATTTTAAAAAAAATGAACAGAAAATATAACCCTGATTTTTATCGAAGAACTATCGATAGGTTAAAGAAAGCAAAACCAGATATTGAAATATCTTCAGATTTTATTGTTGGGTATCCAGGTGAGACAGATCAAGATTTTAATGATACATTAAAACTTATTGACGATATTGAGTTTACCCAATCTTATTCATTTATTTATAGTTCAAGACCTGGAACTAAGTCATCGACAGAAGTTGACAATACTCCCATTTCAGTGAAAAAAGAAAGACTCCTAGTGTTACAAGAAAAATTAAAAAAAATTCAATACTCCTTTAATAATGAGTTTTGTAATAAAACTGTAAAAGTTTTAATTGAGAATCAAAGTTCAAGTAATCCTGAGTATTTCTTTGGAAGAACGCCATTTATGCAATCTGTTTATATTAAGTCCAATGATCTAGTGCCAGGTCATGAAAAAGATATTGATATTACGTCTTGCAACCATAAGAGTTTATATGGTAATTGTTGAAAATTGATTATCCGCTTAATTTGAAAAATAAACAAATAAAACCCATATCTGAAAACCAAAAGGACCTGCCATCAGGATCTTCCATAATAAATATTGATAACTTAGATGTTGTAGAGATATTTGGAGTTAACAACGAAAATTTAAATTATTTTGAAGATCAGCTTCCTATTAAAGTCTTTCAAAAAGGAAATCAACTAAACATTAAAGGTGAAAAAAAATACAGAAATATTTTGCGAAATGCAATTTTAAAAACACAACAGGATTTAAAATCTAACAGAAAAGGAAACAATATTAATTTAATGCAGGAGAATCTAAAAATGCAATCTTTAAATGAAAACGACAAAATAAGAAACTTGACAGTTACCAAGACAGCAAAACTCGATGTCATTGGTAAAAGTAAAATGCAAAATCATTATTTAGATATTCTCCAGAAAAAGAAAATTATCTTTGCGGTTGGTCCAGCCGGAACAGGCAAAACATTTTTAGCTGTTGCTGCAGCAGTTTCTCAATTATTAGATAATAAATTTGACAGAATAATTCTATCTAGACCAGCAGTGGAAGCTGGAGAAAAACTTGGTTTCTTACCCGGCGATTTAAAAGAAAAGGTAGATCCTTACTTGAGACCTTTATATGACAGTCTTTATGATCTTATGCCGTCAGATATAGCCTTAAGGAAAATTGAATCTGCTGAAATTGAAATTGCTCCCTTAGCTTTCATGAGAGGCAGGACATTAAATAATTCCTTTGTAATTTTAGATGAAGCTCAGAACGCAACTCATACGCAAATAAAAATGTTCTTAACTAGGTGTGGTAAAAATTCTAGAATGGTTGTTACAGGTGATCCATCTCAAATAGACCTGAATAGAAAAAGTGACTCAGGGTTATTAAAATCAGTTAAAATTTTAGAAAAAATTGATAATATTGAGGTTGTTGAGCTCGGCTCAAAAGATATTGTTAGAGATGAAATGGTCACAAAAATTATAAATGCGTATGATTCATACGATGACCAAATAAAAGACCTTTTTGATAAATCATCTTAACCATTATGGTGGAAATTAGCTATAATATAAAAAGTCCAGAGTGGAATAAAAATTTGCCTTCCTATAAAAAATGTATCTCTAATTCTGTTAACCAGATATTTAAAATAATAAAATTTTCTTCTAATAACGAAATCTCTATTAGTTTTCTTCTTACATCAAATAGTGAGATAAAACTTTTAAACCAACGATATAGAAATAAAAATAAACCTACAAATGTTTTATCATTTCCAATGAATGAGAAGATTGAAAATAAAAATTACTTAGGGGACGTTGTTATCGCTTGTGAAAAAATTATTGATGAGTCTTATGAACAAAATATAAAAAAATATAAATATTTATCAAAAATGACCATACATGGTGTACTCCACTTACTAGGATATAAACATGATACTGAAAGACAATTTAATAAAATGAATTCAATTGAAAAAAATATACTTGAAGAAATGTATAAATAAATATGATTAAAAACTTTATAAATAGATTATTTCCCAGTAAAAATATTAATGGTGAATCTCTTAAAGAAAGTATTGAAACAGTTCTAGAGTCTTCTCAAAAAGGCACTGAAAGTATCTCAAAGCAAGAGAGATTGATGCTTTTAAATATTCTAAAAATTGATGAAATAAGAACTATAGACATTATGATACCGAGAGCTGACATTGGAGCAGTCGAAGTTAATGATAGCTTTGAAAAAGTATTAGAAATATTTATTAAAGAGTCTCATTCCAGAGTTCCAGTATATGAAAATAATTTAGATAATATCATTGGGATGATACATATAAAAGATTTAGTTAAATATCAAAATGAGGGCCGAAAAGAAGATAAATTTTTGGACATTATCAAAAGAGAAGTTTTGGAAATTCCACCCTCAATGCCAGTTTTAGATCTTCTATTAAAAATGCAAATCACACAACTACATATGGGAATAGTAATTGACGAGTATGGTTGTACGGACGGTTTAGTTACGATTGAGGATGTAATAGAGGAAGTAATTGGAGAAATTGAAGATGAACATGATGAGAAAAATTTGCCAATGTTAATTAAAACTTCTACCAATACAATTGAAGCAAGTGCAAGAGTTGAAATAGATGAACTTCAAAAAATAACAAATATAAATTTCCTATCCAACGAAAACAGCGATGATATTGATACCTTAGGAGGCTTAATATTTTCTATAGCTGGACGAGTTCCTCAAAGGGGAGAGATTATTAAACATAGTTCAGGCATTACCTTTGAAATCAATGATGCTGATCCAATGAAAATAAAATCAGTTAAAATAAAAATCATATAATAGCGTATGTACTCAAAAGTTTTTTTTAGTAATAAAAAACTTATGATTTACTCTTCCTCGTTTTTGCTTGGGATATTTCTATCTTTCAGCTTTGAGCCTTTTAATTTGCCTTTCATGTCAGTAATTGCCGTAGGTATGTTTTTTTTAGTAAATGATTATATTTATCAAAATTTACAAAATAAAAAGAAAATATTTTTTCTCACAGGGTTACTTTTTGGGTTTGGATTTTTCATATCTAGTATTAATTGGATTTCAAATTCAATTTTACAGTTTGATGCAGATTTATATTACTTAATTCCAGTACCGCTTTTAATACTCCCACTTGTCTTGTCACTATTTTATGCACTTATGCAAATTATTAATTATCTCTCGTGGTCTCAGTCAACCTCTCGTATTTTTTATTTCTCGGCTAACTGGGTAATTTTTGAATTATTAAGAAGCTATATGTTTACAGGATTTCCATGGAATCTAATTGCCTACAGTTGGTCGTGGTCCATATATTTCATGCAATCTTTATCTTTGTTTGGTGTATTTGGTCTTAGCTTAATTACTGTTTTCTGCGCAACTAGTTTTTTCTCTTTTAGTATAAAAAATAATAATATTATATTCCCTCTAATTGCCACTTTAGTATTACTGACCTTATTCCTATTTGGGTACAATCGAGTAAGTAATTACGAGGTAAAAAATTCTGGTATTAGCTTAAGAATTGTTCACACTGAATTTAATCAAAATGAAAAGTGGAAAAAGGAGTCACACAAAAAGATTGCTGAGGTGGGCTCACAAGACTTGATTACAATTTTTCCAGAAACTGCGTTTGGAATGGATGGTATAGGCCCATCAAATTGGTTCATTGGTCATATTCGTAATGAAGCAGGACTATATTACAATTCATTATCTTTTAATGGCCACCAATACGACAAAATTAAACTAGTACCGTTTGGCGAAAAAATACCATTCTCTAATTTTCTAAAAATTTTTTTTCCGAAAAACCCTTTATTATTAAACTCAATGAAGAGCGGTAATGATGATCAATCATTTGAAAATAAAATTACGCCACTCATTTGTTATGAGGCTGTATTCCCTAATTTTGTTCGAAATAAAATTAATAATGAAACTGAATTACTAGTAAATATTACTAATGATGCATGGTTTGGTACTTTTAGTGGTCCAAAGCAACATTTCGTACATGTTTTGTATAGATCAGTTGAATTGGGACTACCTCTTGCGAGATCATCTAATATGGGTATATCTGCATTGATAAACCCTATTGGTCTTGTAGATGGAATGGCCAGTTCAGATAAAATATCCTTTTTAGATGCAGAAATACCAAAAAAAATCGATACAACCATTTATCGGCAGTACGGTGAATTGATGGTGTATTTTTTAATAGTTTTATTTTTTATTATTGGCTATGCTAATGATCAATTATTTTTGGGGAAAAAAAATGACTAAAGAATATTTATTTACAAGTGAATCCGTGTCAGAAGGCCATCCTGACAAAGTGTGTGATATTATTTCAGACTCAATTGTCGATGATTTTTTATCACAAGAAAATCCAGAGAATGCTAGAGTCGCAATGGAAACATTGGTTACTACTAATAAAGTAGTTATTGCTGGCGAAGTTCGTGGTCCTGAGGGCTACAACTGTAACTATGAAGAGTTAGCGAGAAATGCAGTAAAAGAAATTGGATATGAACAAGATGGATTTCATTGGAAAAACTTGTCTTTTGATTCGTCGGGTGTTCATAGTCAATCTGCAGATATAGCAATGGGTGTTGATGCATCTGGAAATAAAGATCAAGGTGCCGGAGATCAAGGAATAATGTTTGGATACGCATGCAAAGAAACACCGTCTTTAATGCCAGCACCAATATATTATTCCCATAAGATACTTGAATTAATGGCATCAGAGCGGAAATCTGGAAATACCATTGGAATTCAACCTGACTCTAAAAGTCAAGTTACATTAAAATATAAAAATGGTGAGCCTGAAATTTGCACTAAAATAGTTGTTTCTACTCAACATGATGCTGAGCTTGATCAGCAAGCCGTTAGTGATTTGGTAATTCCATTAATTAAAACTGTAATGCCTCAAGAATGGATGGATAATAATACTGAGATACTAATTAATCCAACTGGAAAATTTGTGATCGGTGGCCCCGATGGCGATACTGGATTAACTGGAAGAAAAATCATTGTTGATACTTATGGTGGCGCTGCTCCTCATGGTGGTGGAGCTTTTTCTGGTAAAGACCCAACAAAAGTTGATAGATCTGCAGCTTACATTTCAAGATATATAGCTAAAAATATAGTTGCAGCTGGATTAGCTGACAAATGCACGCTCCAACTTGCATATGCTATTGGTGTTTCCGAACCATTATCAATTTATTTAGATACCCATGGAACATCCCAAATAAAGGACGATGATTTAATTAAAAAAATAACTGATAATATTGATTTATCTCCTAGAGGTATAAGAGATCATTTAAATTTGCATAAGCCAATCTATAAAAAAAGTGCTGCATACGGGCATTTTGGTAGAGAACCAATGACGGATGGCTCTTTCTCTTGGGAAAAATTAGATCTAGCAGAAAAATTATAATTTATTGTTAGACTTACGATCTAAATTTCCTGATTATTATCAGTATCATGGAAGAAATATTTCTAAGAAGCTTTCATTATCAAATGTAAGAATTTTAAATGATTACTATAGTAAGTATTCACTAGATAAAAAAATATTAAATATCTCATCTAAAACAAGTACGGAGCAGTTGCTACAATCGAACTTATTTAAAAAAGTAATAATTGAAGTTGGTTTTGGTGATGGAGAGCATCTCATTGAGAGTGCTCTTTCTAATCCAAAAGTTTTATTTGTTGGGTCAGAGGTATATGTTAATGGAGTTGCTAAAGTATTGAAACAAATCCTAGACAAAGACATTAAAAATATTCGTTTATGTGGTATGAATTTTGTGTATTTGCTTAATATACTTAATCAAAATAGCATTGATGAACTAAAAATTATTAATCCTGATCCGTGGCATAAAAAACGTCATTTCAAACGAAGATTAGTTAATTTAGAAAATATTATTAAGATAATTGGAATAGTAAAAAATAAATATGCCTCCTACATAACGACAGATTCCGAGAGTTACTTTAATTATATTAACGAAATTTTTAGTTCAAATTCAAAGATAATTCATGAAAATAAAAATAAGATTCTATCGAAGAATGACAGATTATATGGCGTGTCAAGATACCAAAGAAAAGCAATTAAAAATGGAAAGAAAATATATCAACTAACATTCTGATATCATTATATATTTAGGTACTTGATTTATGAGAATTAGCAGTGTATAGATCTTTCAAAATATAGCTAAACCAAGCAAAAGTGGGTTAAGCCCACTTTTTTTTTACGCTAAAAGGAACAAAAGATGGTTAGTGCAAATAAGATCGAAATTTTAAGAATAGCTGAGACTGTTGCTCAGGAAAAAATGATTGATAAATCAATTGTAATTTCAGCATTAGAAGAAGCAATTGAAAAAGCAGCAAAAAGTAATTACGGCGAAGAAAATGAAGTCGTTGTTGAAATAAATCAAGAGAACGGTGATATATCCATTTCCAGAAAAATGTCGGTTGTTGAAGAAGTAAAGAATAAATTTCTTGAAATAACTTTGAAATCGGCAAAAAAAATTAATGGAGCTGCTCAGTTAGGTGACGTATTACTTGATCCATTGCCGGCAATTGACTTTGGCAGAATTGGAGCTCAAGCAGCAAAGCAAGTTATTAACTCTAAAGTTCGAGAAGCTGAAAGAGAAAGACAATATAATGAATATAAAGATAGAGTCGGAGAAATAGTTAATGGTATTGTGAAAAGATCTGAATTTGGAAATATTGTACTTGATTTAGGTAAAGCTGAAGGAGTGGTTAGAAAAGATCAAACTATACCAAGAGAAAATCTTAGAAATGGTGATAGGGTAAGAGCATATATATATGATGTTAGATCTGAACTTAAAGGCCCACAAATTTTTATGTCAAGATCTCACCCGCAATTTATGGCAAAGTTATTTATGCAGGAAGTCCCAGAAATTTATGATGGAATCATTTCTATTAAAAGTGTAGCTAGAGATCCAGGAAGTAGAGCGAAGATAGCAGTATATACTGAAGATGGCTCAATAGATCCAGTAGGAGCCTGTGTAGGAATGCGAGGTAGCAGAGTCCAAGCGGTAGTAAATGAATTACAAGGTGAAAAAATTGATATAATAAACTGGTCGGAAAATGTTGCGAATCTTGCTATTTCTTCTCTTTCTCCAGCAGAGGTACTTAAAGTAGTTTTAGATGAAGATCAAAATAAAATAGAGGTCGTTGTCTCCGAAGAACACCTAAGCCTTGCAATTGGCAGAAGGGGACAAAACGTAAAACTTGCGACTGAGCTGACAGGTTATGAAATAGATATTTTAACTGAAGATGAGGAGTCATCAAAAAGACAAGAGGACTTCTCAACTAAAACAAATGTATTTATTGACTCACTAGATGTTGACGAAACTCTCGCGCAACTTTTAGTAAGTGAGGGATTTGGAAGCATTGAAGAGGTAATTGATGCTGAAGAAAGCGAACTTCTAGCAATCGAAGGATTTGATGAAGAAATTGCAGCCGAGTTAGTTGAAAGATCAAAGAAATATATGTCTGAGTTGGATGAAAAAAATAACAAAAAACTTGAGGAGTATAATGTTTCAAAAGATTTGATTGAATTCAGTTTTTTATCTAAAGCGATGTTAGTAAAACTTGCCGAGAATAATGTAAAGACATTGGAAGACTTTGCAGGCCTAACCACTGATGATCTAATCGGATACCTTGAAGATAGAAGTGATAAAAATTCTAGAGTTACTGGTCTATTCGAAGAATTTAATATTAATAAAGATGAAGGCGATCAATTAATTATGGAGGCAAGAAAAATATGGCTTGATTAGTCATATATCTAAAGGACTCTCATGACTGAAAATAAAGAGATAAAAAAAGAAAAAAAAACGCTAAGTCTTAAGTTGGGTTCGAAACCCATCATCTCCAACAAAAGAGGGATCGAGGCAGGCAAGACAGTAATTGTAGAAAAAAAAAGGTATAAAAAAAATACCCATACAGATCAGAAGCCTGAACAGGCATCACTAGATAAAAAAGAAGTTACCAGCACATCCAACGTAGCAGAAAAAACTATTACAGATACGAAGTCAAGATCAGGTGTAATTTTGAAACCACTGACTAAGGATGAACAAAAAAAGATTTTACAAGCAGATAGCAAAGAAGAAAAAATTGATGCTATTGATAAAATAAGAAAGGGCAATTCAGCTGAAGAGTCCACAAATGAAAAAGATATAAAAGTTGAGGACAATTCAGAATCTAGTATTGAATTAAAAGAAGATAAAAAAGATATTGAGAAGAAGAAGGCCATTCAAGATAACGAAACAGATTTTCAAGAAAAAAAGAAACCAACCAGCACCTTTGGTAGAAAAAAAATTAGAGAGAGAAAAGTAACTATTGTCACTGCTTTGAGTGATGTAGACGAAAGAACGAGGAGCTTAGCTGCATACAAAAGAGCAAAGCAAAAGACAAGAAAAAACCAAGCAGATCAAGAGCCTGCTAAAAAAATTGTTAGAGATGTTTATATTCCAGAACATTTAACAGTTAAAGAATTAGCCAATCGAATGACAGAAAAATCAGGAGATTTAATTAAATCATTAATGAAAATGGGAATGATGGCTACAATAAATGAGTCTCTTGATGCAGATACAGCTGAATTATTAGTAACTGAATTTGGCCATAACTTTAAAAGAGAAAATATTGAGGAAATAGAGAAAGATTTAATTTCTAAGGACATTGAGGCAATAAAAGAAGACCCAAGATCACCAATTGTTACTATAATGGGTCATGTTGATCATGGAAAAACTTCTTTATTAGACAAAATCAGGAATGCAAATGTTGTTTTAGGAGAAAGTGGAGGTATTACTCAGCATATAGGCGCTTACGAAGTTGAGCATAAAGGTAGTAAAATTACTTTTATTGATACTCCTGGACATGCAGCATTTACAGATATGCGAGCAAGAGGTGCAAATGTAACTGATATAGTAATTTTAATTGTTGCCGCTGATGATGGAGTAATGCCTCAGACAAAAGAAGCAATAGCCCATGCTAAATCTGCAAATGCCCCAATTATAGTTGCAATTAATAAGTGTGATAAGGAGGAGGCTCAACCTCAAAAAATTAAAGAACAATTATTATCAGAGGAATTAATCGTTGAAGATTTGTCTGGAGATGTACAATGCATTGAAGTGTCAGCAGAAACAGGGCACAACCTTGACAAACTTCTTGATTCAATTGTTGTTCAGTCAGAGGTTTCAGAGCTAAAGACAAATAATCAAACTTTTGCTGAAGCCACTGTAATCGAGGCTAATGTTGATAAAGGTAGAGGTCCAATATGTAATATTATTATAACAAATGGAAAACTATCTGTTGGAGATATTGCTGTTGCAGGAAGTGAATACGGTAAGGTAAGAGCGATACTTAATGATAAGGGAAAAAATATAAAAGAGGCAACTTCATCTATGCCTGTACAGGTCTTAGGTTTAAATAATCCTCCTGAGGCTGGAGATAGTTTTGTCACAGTTGAAAGTGACGAAAAAGCGAGAGAATTATGTGAGATTAGAAGTGAAATAAAAACTAATAAATCGTTACCAAAGAAGATTAAAAATCTAGATGGAGATACAACATTTGGCTCATTAAATGGTAAAAAGGAAATATTGGAAGTTGTGGTGAAATCTGATACTCGAGGATCTTCAGAAGCTATCGTCCATCAAATTGAAGGCATTGATAGTGATAAGATAAACATTAAGGTAATTCATTCAGGTGTTGGATTTATAAATGAAAGTGATGTTGCCCTTGCGTCAGCATCTAACGCATTACTCATTTCATTTAATACGACAGCAACAAAAGAGGCAAAATCAAAGGCTAAGCTAAGTAATCTAAATGTTCAAAATTTTAATATTATCTATGAACTTCTTGAATATGTTTCTGATTTTGCAAGCGGTAAACTTAAGCCTACTCTTCAAGAAAGCTTTATTGGTAAAGCAGAAGTTCTACAAATTTTCAAAGTTTCAAAAATAGGCTCAATCGCAGGTTGTATTGTTGTTGAAGGTTCTGTTAATAAAAATGCTAAAGTAAGAGTAACAAGAAATTCAGAAACCATATATGATGGTGATATTCTCAGTTTAAAACGAGAAAAAAATGAAGCAAATGAAGTTAAAGCTGGAACAGAATGTGGAATAAGTGTTAAAGAATTTAACGATTTTCAAATAGGAGATAATATAGAAGTATTTAGTGTTGAGGAAATAGCACAGTCACTGTGATCCTAAAAAGGAAATACGAAACCACTGATAGATCCCTAAAAGTTTCTGAAATAATTAGAAAAGCAGTAAGTGAAGTTCTTGTAAGAAATGAATTTCCAATTAATCCATCATTTAATTTTCCATTAAGCGTTGTTAATGTTGAAATGAATAAGGATCTTAAAATTGCATACGTATATGTATTAACTCATGAAAAAATAGATAAGGATGAAATTATAGAAAGACTAAAGAGCTGTAAAAAATATATTTCTCAAGAAGTAAATAAGTTAGTAGATCTTAAGTTTATTCCTAAGTTAGTATTTCGAAATGATGAGACAGTTGACCAATTAAATAATATCAACAATTTATTAAATTCTGATAAATTTATTAACGACAATAATGTAGATTAAGATGAAAAATGGGTGGATATTTATAGATAAACCTAAGGAGATAAGTTCATTTGAAGTTATCAGGAAACTAAGAAAAATTCTTAACATTAAAAAAATTGGTCATGCAGGAACGTTAGATCCATTTGCTACTGGGGTGCTGGCAGTAGCACTAGGTGATGCAACAAAAAGTATATCATATTTTAATGCTAGCAAGTTCTATCAATTTCGAGTTTTATTTGGAATATCAAAAGACACTGACGACTCTACTGGTAAAACTCTGCAGACCTCAGATGCAATTCCATCAAAAAAAGATATTGATGTATGTCTAAAAAATTTCATTGGTTTTCAACAACAGGTCCCTCCAAGATACTCAGCAGTAAAAATAAATGGCAAAAGGGCCTATAAATTGGCAAGAGAAAACAAAACCTTTGAAATTAAATCTAAAGAGGTAAATATCCAGAATCTCACTTGTTCAGCTACGGAAAAAAAAGAAGAATTCATATTTACCATGGAATGCTCTAGTGGAACCTATGTAAGATCATTTGCTAGAGATCTAGGCAAAATGCTTAATACATTTGCTCATGTTTCTGAGTTAAGAAGGATCAAAATTGGAAAATTTGGTGAAAATAATATTATTTTACTAGATAATTTCGCTGAATTAGTACATATTGGCGATCATTTTGAGATGATACATTCTATTCAAGATGTACTGGACGACATCCCGGCAGTACAACTAAATAGTGATTTAAGTAAGAAATTTCGAAATGGACTAAACTTTGATTACTTTAATGAAGATATATTTGAAGATACTTTATTAATTATATCCGATGAAAAACTTTTAGGCATTGGCAAAGTTATAGAGGGAAAAATAAAACCTGTAAGGGTTTTCAATTTGTAAAAGGATAAGAGATGTCGATAAAAAGTGAAAGTAAAAGTAAACTCATAAATGAGTACTCAAGATCAGAAAAAGATACAGGTTCTCCAGAAGTACAAATAGCTATTCTCACTGAGAGAATTACCAATCTAACTGGACATTTTCAATCTCATAAAAAAGATAACCATTCTAGAACAGGATTAATGAGATTGATAAATCAAAGACGCAGTTTGCTAGCGTATTTAAAGAAAAGCAATAAAGATTCTTATGACAAGTTAATCGATAAATTAGGAATTAGAAAATAATAATGAACTATATTAAATTTAAAGGAATGAATGAATATGAAAGAAGTGATTTCAAGAGAAATGAACTGGGGCGACCAGAAACTAAAAATAGAAACAGGAAAAGTAGCAAAACAGGCAACAGCATCAACAATTGTTAGCTATGGTGATACAGTTGTTATGGCAAATGTCGTAGCAGCTAAAGAGCCAAAACCAGATTTAGATTTTTTTCCACTTACAGTAAGTTATCAGGAAAAATTTTATGCTGCTGGTAAAATTCCAGGTGGTTTTTTTAAAAGAGAGGGAAGACCAACAGAGTTTGAAACTCTTACCTCAAGATTAATTGATCGTCCAATCAGGCCTCTCTTTCCAGAAGGCTTTAAAAATGAAACTCAAGTTATATTAACGGTACTTTCACATGATGGAGAAACCAACCCTGACATTGTTGCTATGATAGCAGCCTCCAGTGCATTAACATTGTCTGGAGTTCCTTTTATGGGTCCAATTGGTGGATGTAGAGTGGGTTATGATGGTTCAAATTATACATTGAATCCAAAAATAAACGATGATGGAGATCTTGATCTTGTCGTTGCGGGCACTAGCGATGCTGTATTAATGGTTGAATCTGAAGCGAAGCAGCTTTCAGAGGAAATAATGCTAGGAGCTGTAAAGTTTGGTCATGAGTCAATGCAAGAAGTGATAAAAATCGTAATTAATCTTGCCGAGGAATGTGCAAATGATCCTTGGGAGTTCAGTCACACAACTAATGAGACTTTGTTAGATGATATTAAAAAAACTTGTGAAGATAAAATTGCAAAGAGTTACTCAATTGTTGATAAGATGGAAAGACAGAGCTCTCTTTCTGAAATTAAGTCAAGTTTAGAAGATCAATATAAAGAAAATGAGGAATACAGCATCAATGAAGTGATGACATATTTTAAAAAAATTGAAAAAAATGTTGTGAGATCTCAAATATTAAATAATCAATCTAGAATTGACGGTCGGAAGTTAGATGAAGTAAGAAATATTTCGTCGGAAGTATCGTGGCTACCAAGAACGCATGGATCTGCTTTATTTACAAGAGGTGAGACTCAAGCAATTGTTGTGGCAACTTTAGGATTTGGTGAAGATGAACAAAGAATTGAAGCATTGCAAGGATCATACAAAGAAAATTTCATGCTTCATTATAATTTTCCACCATATTCAGTTGGTGAAGTAGGAAGACTAGGAGCAACAGGTAGACGTGAAATTGGTCATGGAAAACTTGCATGGAGAGCTCTAAAGGCAGTTTTACCGTCAAAAGATGATTTTGATTATACCATTAGATTAGTCTCAGATATTACTGAATCAAATGGATCATCTTCTATGGCAACTGTGTGTGGTTCATCACTTGCATTAATGGATGCAGGGGTTCCTATCAAAAACTCTGTTTCAGGAATAGCAATGGGCTTAATAAAAGAAGGCGATGATTTTGCAGTTCTGTCAGATATTTTGGGAGATGAAGACCACCTTGGTGATATGGACTTTAAGGTGGCTGGAACCAAGGAAGGTGTAACCTCTCTTCAAATGGACATTAAGATCACAGGCATCACCTATGAAATTATGGAGAAAGCCCTTGAACAAGCAAAGGGTGGAAGAGACTATATTCTTAATGAAATGAACAAAGAAATTTCTGAAGCCAGAACAGAACTAGGTCCTTACACTCCTCGTAGTGAGACAATAAAAGTCAAACGGGACAATATTGGAGAAATAATTGGTAAAGGTGGTTCTACAATTAAGGATATTATAGAAAAATCTGGAGCAAAGATTGACATCAGTGATAATGGAAATGTTAAAATTGCTGGAACTAATAACGAAAGTATTGAGGCGGCTAAAGAACTAATCAATTCTATAATTGAAGAGCCAGAGGTGGGGCAGGTTTATGAAGGTAAAGTTGTTAAGATTATGGAATTTGGTGCTTTTGTTAACTTCTTTGGAAAAAGGGACGGCCTTGTTCATATTTCTCAACTCTCAAATGAAAGAGTTGAAAAAGTTACTGACGTAGTAAATGAGGGTGATATAGTCAAGGTAAAGGTTCTTGGTTTTGATAAAGGTAAAGTTAAATTATCAATTAAGGATACTGAAGAATAATTTTTTTAAAAATTTGAAATGATCCAAATAGATACTTCTGAAGATAAACTTCATGAAGAGTGTGGTGTATTTGGTATATTTGGGAGTCCAGACGCATCAACTTTAACAGCTCTAGGGTTGCACGCACTACAACATAGAGGTCAAGAAGGTGCGGGTATTGTCACTTTTGATGGAGAAAAATTTCATGGTGTCAGAAGACCCGGCCTAGTTGGTGACCACTTTAATAAAACAGAAGTTATAGACAGACTCTTAGGTAGCAACGCTATAGGTCATGTAAGATATTCCACAACTGGCAACTCAATACTAAAAAATATCCAGCCACTATATGCAGATCTATCCTCAGGCGGTTTTGCATGTGCGCATAATGGAAATTTAACAAATGCATCTATTTTGAGGGATTCTCTTGTTAAAGATGGTGCTATATTTCAGTCAACATCTGACACAGAAACAATTCTTCAGCTTGTAGCTAAATCAAGTAGACAGCAAACAGTTGATAAATTAATAGATGCATTATTCAAAATACAAGGGGCTTATTCATTAGTAATATTAACTAATAAGAAATTAATTGGAGTAAGGGATCCTTATGGTATTCGCCCTCTTGTTCTTGGTGATCTTAATGGAGCGCCCGTGCTGACATCAGAAACTTGCGCACTAGATATTATAGGCGCTAAGTATGTCAGAGATGTTGAGCACGGTGAAATAATTATTATATCTGAAGATGGAATGGAAAGTATAAAGCCATTCCCTAAAGTTCAAGAGAGGCCATGTATTTTTGAGAGAATATATTTTTCAAGACCTGATAGTATAGTAGATGGCAAAACTGTTTACACTTATAGAAAAAATCTAGGTCAAGAGCTTGCAAAAGAAAACCACATTGATGCTGATGTCATCATTCCGGTGCCTGACTCTGGAGTACCGGCAGCACTTGGATACTCTCAAGAGTCCAAAATTCCATTTGAATTAGGCATTATAAGAAATCATTATGTAGGCCGTACATTCATAGAGCCATCACAATCTATTAGGCAATTTGGGGTAAAGTTAAAACATAATGCAAACTCTTCTTATATAAAAAATAAGAAAGTTATTCTGATTGACGATTCAATAGTAAGGGGCACAACAGCAAAAAAAATTATAAAGATGGTTTATGATGCTGGAGCTAAAGAAGTACATCTTGGAATTGCATGCCCTCCTATTAAGCATCCAGATTTTTATGGAATTGATACGCCAGATTACAATGAGCTAATAGCTGCAAAATCCTCATTAGAGGAAATCAATAATATCATTGGTTCAAAATCAATATTCTTTCTTTCTTTAGAGGGAACTTATAAAGCGATGGGTTATGAAAAAAGAGATAATGAAACACCCCAATTTACAGATCATTGTTTCACAGGTGATTATCCAACTAGTCTTTTAGATAGAGAACAGGGAACAGTATCAAAACAATTTTCACTTTTGTCTGAGAAGAATTAAATTTCTTTTGGAACTCCCACCTTATTATACCCACAATCTACGTAATGAACTTCACCTGTAACACCTGAAGACATATCGCTCAGTAAATACAGGCCTGATTTACCAACATCTTCGAGGTTAATATTTCTATTCATAAGAGAATTTTTCTCTGACCATTTCATCATATCTTTCCCACCTGATATTCCAGCCATTGCAAGAGTTTTCATTGGACCAGCAGAGAGAGCGTTAACTCTAATGTTTGAGGGTCCTAAATCAGCCGCTAAATATCTCACACTTGACTCCAAAGCGGCTTTTGCAACACCCATTACATTGTAATTCCTAATATATTTTTGGGAGCCGTCATAGGTTAAGGTAACCATAGATCCTCCATTTTTCATAAGTCTTTCAGCCTCATGAGCAACTTCAGTAAATGAAAAACATGAAATCAACATGGTGTTCGAAAAGTTTTCTCTAGAGGTATTTAGATACTTACCCTTTAATTCATCTTTATTTGAAAAAGCAATGGAATGTAAAATAAAATCTATAGTTCCCCATCTTTCTTCAATTAGTTTGAATGAATCTTTTATAGAACCATCTTTTAAGACATCACACTCAATTAAAAAATCGTTATTGATCGATTCTGCTAACGGCTTAACTCTTCTTTCTAAAGACTCACCTTGGTAAGTAAAACAGAGTTCAGCTCCTTCATTAGCAAGTTGTTGTGATATTCCCCAAGCGATCGAATGATCATTTGCAACTCCCATTATAATACCTTTTTTACCACTCAGTGATTTCACGACTCATACCTCCTAAAAACTAAAGAAGCATTAGTTCCACCAAAACCAAAACTATTACTCATTGCTGTATTAATTTTTTCATCTATACGAGAAGTCAATATATTCATGCCTTTAGCATCTTCATCTAACTCTTCAATATTTGCTGATTCTGATAGAAAATTGTTATTCATCATAAGTAAAGTGTAAATTGACTCGTGTACTCCAGCAGCTCCAAGCGAATGTCCACTTAAAGACTTAGTAGAGCTTATAAAGGGAATTTCATTTTTAAAAACTTCTTTAATAGCTTTCAATTCTGCTTTGTCTCCTACAGGAGTAGAAGTTCCATGAGCATTTATATAGTCAACTTTTTCTATATCTTTAGTTGCCATAAGCATGCACCTTGCCGCACCTTCTCCTGAAGGTTGAACCATATCATAGCCATCTGAAGTCGCACCATAGCCGACAATTTCTGCGTATATTTTTGCATTTCTTTTTATTGCAGTTTCTAGCTCTTCAAGAACAACCACACCTCCTCCACCAGCAATTACAAAACCATCTCTATGAGAGTCAAAAGCCCTAGAGGCTTTAGTTGGATCATCATTATATTTTGACGAAAGAGCTGGCATTGCGTCAAATAAAGCAGATAAAGTCCAGTCAAGTTCTTCACCACCACCTGCAAAAATTCTATCTTGCTTACCTAATTGAATAAGCTCATAAGCATTACCTATGCAGTGGGCACTTGTTGAACAAGCGGAACTAATAGAATAGTTAACTCCTTTAATTTTAAAATATGTTGATAAAGTTGCAGAGTTTGTACTGCACATAACTTTGGGAACACTAGTGGGTCCAATTTTTTTTGGGCCTTTTTCCCTTGTAATATCAAATGCTCTTAACAGACTTTTAGTTGATGGCCCGCCAGACCCCATTATTAACCCTGTTTGATTATTAGAAATTTCATCTTCACTTAAACTTGAGTCACTTATAGCTTCATTCATCGCCAAATAATTGTAGCTTGCCCCATCACCCATAAACCTTAAGAATTTTCTTTCGATTGACTCTTCCAAATTTAAATTGATTTGCCCACTAACTTGACTTCTAAATCCCATATCTTTTTGAGACTCGTCAAACGCGATACCAGATTCTGTTTTAAAAAGTGAGTCATTTACTTCACTTTTATTATTTCCTAAAGATGAGACTATTCCTATTCCTGTAATTACAACTCTTCTCATTATTTGATTAGGCCAACTTTGAGCCCCTCTGCTGTGTATATTTCCTTACCGTCTACTAAAACGGAGCCATCACCAACGCCAACAATGACGCCTCTTTTTATTATTTTCTTCATGTTGATTTTATACTGAACAAGCTTAGATTCCTTTAATATTTCTCCACCAAATTTCACACTCGAAGAGCCTAAAGCTCTTCCCCGTCCAGGGTTACCGATCCAACCTAAATAGAAACCTACAAGTTGCCACATTGCATCCAATCCCAAGCATCCAGGCATCACAGGATCCATCTCAAAATGACAATCAAAAAACCAAAGATCTGGATTAATATCTAGCTCAGCAAGGATCTCTCCCTTTTCATATTTTCCACTGTCATCTGTGATTTTAGTAATGCGGTCAAACATTAACATTGGGGGCAAGGGAAGCCTTGCATTGCCAATTCCAAACATAGTTCCATGAGCGCATTCCAGTAATTCTTCTTTTGTAAAGCTTGATTTTTTTTCCACTAAGGTTATTTATCTCATTGTTTTATATGAAGTTTAATTAGACTAATGTATTATTATTGTAAAATACATTAAATTTTAATAAATAGTAAAATTATGAATGATATTAAGCAGTTTTTAAGATCTAATGCTTTGAGACCAACAAAGCAAAGAATAGTAATAGCAGGCTACTTATTCGATGGTATCGATAAGCATGTAACTGCTGAAAGCTTGTCTACGGAGCTTGCTAAAAGAAAGCACATAATATCACTGGCCACAATTTATAATACACTTCACGATTTTTATGAAAATGGACTTTTGAAAAAACTTACTCTTAGCGCTGATAGAGTCTATTTTGATACAAACACAGATCATCATCATCATTTTTATTCTGAAAAAGAACAATTCCTAATTGATATTAATAAGAACATAAAAGTAAATGGCTTGCCTAAGACTCCAAAAAATAAAAAGATTAATAAGATCGAAGTTATAGTTCACCTCGATTAGTAATTGATAATAGTTATCAATATCAGTTTAGAATGATTCTAAAGTGTTGACAAAATTTGAATCAACCTTATATAGAAAATCAATCATTAACTAATTTTTGTTAAGGAAAAAGATATGACTGAATTAAAAGAAAGTAAAACACTTGATAATTTGAAAGCAGCATTTGCTGGTGAAAGTCAAGCAAATAGAAGATACTTATATTTTGCTCAAAAGGCAGACGTAGAAGGTCACAATGATGTAGCTGCAGTATTTAGATCTACTGCCGAAGGTGAAACTGGCCATGCTCATGGTCATTTAGAATTCATGGAAGAAGTTGGTGATCCAGCTACTGGTGAACCAATTGGATCAACTGAGGATAATCTAAAAGCTGCAATAGCAGGTGAAACGCATGAGTACACAGATATGTATCCTGGGATGGCAAAGACAGCACGTGAAGAAGGCTTTGATGAAATTGCGGACTGGTTTGAAACGTTAGCAAAAGCTGAAAAATCTCACGCAGGTAAATTCCAAAAAACACTAGACTCAATCGATTAAGTTATTTGGGGCTGTAATAAACAGCCCCTAACTTAAATAATGGATTATAAAAAAGAAGGAAGCCTCGCTGCACCTACTAGGGATCTAGTAGATTGGAATTCTGAAAGCTACATCAACGAAGAAGAGTTAAACGCCGAGATGAAAAGGCAGTTTGAAGTTTGTCATAGTTGTAGAAGATGTTTTAATCTCTGTGATAGCTTTCCGACGTTATTTGATTTGATTGATGACTCTCCAAATGAATCAGTTGATGACCTCACCAAGAAAGATTTCGAAGACATTACAGACAAATGTACACTATGTGACATGTGTTTCATGACTAAATGTCCATATGTTCCACCACATGAGTTTAATATTGATTTTCCTCACCTTATGTTGCGTTATAGAACTTTTCAGGATAAGCAAAATAAGTTGCCAAAAATTCCTAAGGAGTTGGCTAAAATAGATCGCAACGCTAATCTTGCCAAAATTTCTCCTACTCTTGCAAACTGGAGTTCTGATAA
The DNA here is from genome assembly GCA_902521655.1 of uncultured Pelagibacteraceae bacterium. Lineage (GTDB taxonomy): Bacteria > Pseudomonadota > Alphaproteobacteria > Pelagibacterales > AG-422-B15 > CACNXQ01. The sequence goes on along the minus strand of CABYSM010000010.1, from coordinate 16,943 downwards.
AAAAAATAGTTTAACGCGGCGTCCATTGGAGATGATAAGTGGCATTGATAAAGACGCTGAGTTACCTAAGTTCGAAAAAAAGACATTCCATGAATTATCAGAGAAAATTGATAGTAAAGTAAACGCAAATGCACCTGCTTTTGGAAGAAAAGTTGCAATTTACTCAACGTGCTATGTCAATTTCAATAATTCAAAGGTTGGAATTGCTGCTCAAAAAGTACTAAATCATAATGGTGTTGAAACTATTTCTTCATATCCCGGATGCTGCGGCATGCCACATTTAGAGCAAGCTCAGTATGAAAAAGTAATTAAACAGTCAGAAATTGTTTCTGAAGAACTCTGTAGCTTGATAGACCAGGGATATCAAATCGTTACTTTAACTGCAAGTTGTGGACTCATGCTTAAATTTGAGTGGCCACTTCTCAATCCAAATAATGAGAATGTAAAAAAACTTTCAAAAAATGTTTTTGATATTGATGAGTTTATCGTTGATATAAGTAAAAAAGAGGGATTGGTTGAAGGTCTTAATTCTCTTGATGGAGGAGTGACGGTTCACAATGCATGTCACGCAAGAGCTCAGAACATGGGCAATAAAGCTATGGAGATGTTAAAGAAATTGCCTGACACAAAAGTTGATGTTGTAGAAAAGTGCGCAGGGCATGGAGGAACTTTTGGAGTTATGAAGAAAACTCGAAAGTCCGCAAATAAGTACGGCAAAGCAACAGCTAGACAAATTAAAAATAAGAAAAATAAGTTAATGGTTTCAGATTGCCCACTTGCTTGCAAGCATCTTAATGAGTTTTTAAACGAAGACAAAGACTCAAATTATATTTCAATGCATCCAATTGAAGTAGTAGCTCAAGCATATAATCTCTCTTGATTTTACAAAGTTCGGCACTACATAAATCTTTATGACTATAGAAAATAGAAAAATTGAGTCCTCTGATCTGCTTGAATATAGCACTTATGCAAAAGAAAGAAGAAGTATAAGAAAAGAGGTAGTTCAGATGAAAAAAAATAGGAGAGTAGAACTTGGACCTCATTCAACGTTTTACTTTGAAAATTTCTTTACTATGAAAGCTCAAATTCAAGAGATGCTTTACATAGAAAAAGGTGGTGATGAACAACTCAAAGATGAGTTAGAGGCTTATAACCCTCTTGTGCCACAAGGCTCAGAACTTGTAGCAACTTATATGTTTGAAATTGACAACCCAAACACAAGAAAAAAAGTTTTATCGTCCTTAGGAAATGTTGAGAATAAGTTATTTATAAGTATTAATGGGACAAAACTTTATGCGACACCTGAAGAAGATGTAGATCGTACAGATAATTCAGGAAAAACTTCATCTGTTCATTTTATTCATTTTAAATTTAGTGATAAGCAAATTGAGGAATTTAAAAACTCAAGCAGCAGAATTGAAATTGGTACAGACCACGATAACTATCTCCATAGTACTGTGCTGTCTAAAGAAGTGAAAGAAGCCTTGGCAAAAGACTTTAGGTAACTTTTATTTACCAGTGGATCCAAATCCACCTTGACCTCGAGTAGTGTCATCTAAATTGTTAACTTGTTTAAATTCTACTTTAGTGACGTTTGAGAAAATCATTTGAGCAATTCTATCTAGAGGACGAACAATAAATTTTTCTTTACTTAAATTTATTAATATTACTTTTATCTCTCCTCTGTAATCACTATCAATGGTACCTGGTGTATTCAAAACAGTTATTCCGTGTTTAAAAGCAAGGCCAGACCTTGGTCTTACTTGAGCTTCCATACCTGTTGGCATAGAAACTGAAATTCCACATGCGATTATTTCTTTTTCCCATGGTGCTATTGTAATATCACTTTTTATTGAGGCACATAAATCAACTCCTGAAGCCTCTTCTGACTGATACTTAGGTAATTCAAAGTTTTCAATATCAGATATTTTTTTAATGAATATAGAATTTTTTTTAATGGACAAGTTTCTAACTCTTTAGATGCTGAACTATCTTATGAGATAATTTTTCAGCAACTTCCTCTTTTCGCATCTGTTTCCAGTTTTCGGTTTCAGATTTAGATATAAAATGAATCTCATTTGTATCTTTACCAATAACTTGTCCGTTTGAAACGTTATTGCCGAGAATCCAATCACAGCCCTTTTTTTCCAATTTAATTTTTGAATTCTCCTCTAGTTTTTCAGTTTCAGCTGCAAAGCCAACTACAAGGTCTGGTCTCTTATCATTACGTTTACTTAATCTAGATAAAATATCTGGATTCTCTTCTAATGTGATGTCTAACCTTGAACCGTTTTTCTTAATTTTGGTTTCACTTTGTTTCATAACTTTATAATCAGCAACTGCAGCAGCACAGATAGCAATATTTACAGGTAACGCTTTATCGCATTCGAACATCATTTCGTCAGCCGATGACACATGAACAACTTTATTAACATTGGGATCAGATAATTTAGTTGGTCCAGAGATTAAAGTTGTATGAGCACCCAATGATGATAATTTTTCTGCAATTGTGTAGCCCTGCTTCCCAGAAGATTCGTTAGAAATAAATCTTACTGGATCAATCATTTCTTTTGTTGGCCCAGATGTAACAAGAGCTGAGAAATCTCTAAGTGGTTTGAAATCTAAACCATTAATAAAATCAATTGTATATTTTATAATTTCACTCGGTTCACTCATTCGGCCTTCACCATATTCCCCACAAGCCATTTCACCATTTTCTGGCCCAACAAATTTTATGCCATCATTCCTAAGAGTTTGAATATTTCTTTGTGTTGCATTATTAAGCCACATTCTTACATTCATTGCTGGTGCAACAATAATGGGTTTATTTGTAGCCACCAAAACAGTTGATGCTAAATCGTCTGTATTTCCATATGCAATTTTGGACATGATGTTTGCTGTTGCAGGTGCAACAAGAATGACGTCAGCTTGTCTGGAAAGCTGTATATGACCCATTTCATGTTCATCAGTTAAGTTGAATAGATCTGTATAAACCTTATTTTCTGATAAGCTCTCAATGGATAAGGGTGTTACAAATTCTGAACCTGATTTTGTTAGAATACAAGTAACATCAATGTTATTGGCTTTGAGACCCCTTATTATTTCAAGCGATTTATAAGCGGCAATACCACCAGTAATGATTAACAGTACCTTTTTTGTTTTATTCATTCCGTAGAGTTATACTTTTTTGTTTATCTTGAAAAGAAAATACAATTATAAAAAAGTATTCTATATCAATGATATAATTAAAGCCAAGCTTGAAATTAAGACCGTTCCGCCAATTATAAAGTACTTTCTATTAGTCTTTTGGGGTGTATTAACTGAATTGCTTTCAGTGATGATATTAAAAGCTTGATCGGCTCTTGAGATAAAATCAGGAATATCTGGCATTTTACGTGCAATACTTTGAAGCGTTTCCTGTGTTTGTTTTAATCTATTTTTTATTCCCAGTTCATCTTTAAGCCAAGTTTCTATTTCAGGTTTAGAAACTTCCCAGAAATTTATTTCAGGATCCAGTTTTCTTGCTACGCCCTCAACAGTAATCATAGTCTTTTGCAGCAAAAGAAGTTGAGGTTGTAAAAACATATTAAATTGTTCTGTTATATCAAAAAGTTGAATTAATACATTGCCCATAGAAATATTTTTTGCTTTTTGATTAATTATAGGCTCTCCAATTGACCTCAACGCTTGTGAAAAGTCTTCGGTAGATTGACTTTTATCAATTAGTCCAGCTTCTTGATGAATTTTAGCTATCAAATAATAATCTTGCTTTATAAATCCGTAAATAATTTCTGCTAGGTAAGATCTATTCTTCTTATCAAGCCTTCCCATAATTCCAAAGTCTACTGCAAGTAAATTTCCATTTTTATTTAAAAATAAATTACCTTGATGAAGATCTGCATGGAAATAGCCGTCTCTGATTGACTGTCTTAAAAAATTTACTATTAAATTCTCAGCTGATTTTTTGATATCATAATTATTTTCATTAAGTTTTTCGATTTTATCTGCTGGGATTCCATTAATCTTTTCCATGGTAAGTATTTTTTGAGTAATTTTTTCCCAATAAACTAGTGGGACATAAAAACTTCCGTCTAATTGAGTATTCTCTCTAAGTTCTGATGCAGCTGCTGCCTCATATCTCAAGTCCAGTTCAAACTTGATCACTTCTTTTGCTTTTTTTATAATTGAATTAGGCCTTAATCTCTCAAATTCCTTAAAATTCTCCAAGAAAGAAGTCAGCCATTCTAGGCGTGACATTTCTTGTTCTATGATTTTTTCAATATGAGGTCTGAGTATTTTAACCGCTACTTCAGTTTCAACCCCATTATTATTTATTTTTGCAAAGTGAACTTGAGCTATAGATGCCGCAGCAATTGGTTCGCTAAAATCAGTAAATACCTTATCTATAGTTGTTCCAAACTCACTTTCTACAATTTTAATTGCAATATCTTTTGAAAAAGGTGGTAAATTATCTCTTAAAATAGACAAGTCATCTGCAATAGTATTTCCAACAATGTCTGGCCGTGTTGAAATTAGCTGGCCCAATTTGACAAAAGAGGGGCCTAGCTCATTTAATGCTTTAGCAACCCTAACTCCGTCTGAGTCATTCACTAGTTCTTTATTTTTAGAAACTCCTATAGACAAAAGATGCGTGATTATTGTGTAAATAATTCTGTATCTCACATTTTGACCTATTAGTCGTAATATATCGTGTGTTTTAAATATTCTGATTATCTTTAATAGAAAAAAAAAATTATTTATCATAATTCTTTCTTTTCTGCCGAATGCATTGCAACTACTCCATTAAAAATATTGCGGTAGTCAACTGTTACAAAATCTGAACTTTTAATTATTTCTAGAAACTCTTCTTGTGATGGGAATTCTTTAATTGTTCTAGTTAAATATTTATAAGGCTCTTCATCGCCAACAATAACTTTTCCAAATATCGGAATTAATGAAGAATATAAGTTGTATACCTTAGATAAAGATTCATTTTTAACCTTAGAAAATTCAAGACATAGAAATCTACCACCGGGTTTCAAAACTCTTTTCGCTTCCTGCAAGGACTTTTTAAGATCACTAAAATTTCTAACACCAAAAGAAACTAAATAAGCATCAAAAGTATTATCTTCAAAAGGTAGTTCTTCAGCTGGTGCGACTACCCACTCAATATCATTTGAATACTGCTTTATTCTTTTTCCTGCTTCAACCATATTCTCATTCGGATCGCAGACTATAGCCTTACCTTTTCCATTAACTCTTTTAAGGAAGCGCCTTGAAATATCTCCTGTGCCACCAGCGACATCAATTATTTTCATTTCTTCATGAGGTGAAAGCCAATCAATCATTAATTCTTTCCAATACCTATGAACACCCATAGACATTACATCGTTCATAATATCGTATTTACTTGCAACTGAATTAAAGACTTCTTTTGTTTCCATCTAATATATATTTGATAAGTTAAATATCTTTTATTTTATAACTAATAATTAATATATAAAAATATATGCCTGAGTTGCCTGAAGTTCAAACTGTAGTTAATGGGATAAAAAGTAAACTTATTGGATTAAAGATCAAAGACACAGAGGTATTTGTCAAAAAACTCAGATATCCTGTACCAATAAACCTAAAAAATAAAATTAATAAAAGCTCACTATTAGACGTAGAGAGGCGAGCAAAATACATAATATTAAGGTTATCGAATGACTACTCACTTATTATTCACCTCGGTATGTCCGGAAGAATAATTATTGGTAAAAAAAAAGAGATAAAATCGATTAAACACACACATTTTCAGCTATATTTTTCCAGTGATTTAGTATTGCAATTTATAGATCCGCGAAGGTTTGGCTGCATATTGCTGAGAGAAACCAGCAAGCTACTAGAAGAAAGGCTTCTTAAACATTTAGGTGTTGAACCGCTTGATAAATCTTTTAATCACAAATATTTGCATGAAATCGCTAGCAATAAAACATCACCAATTAAATCCATAATTATGAACCAAAAGTATGTTGTAGGTGTCGGGAATATTTATGCATCTGAGTCTCTATTTTTATCAAACATAAGTCCTTTTAAAATAGGCAGCAAACTTACTTTATCTGAAAGCGATCGATTGGTGCGTTCAATTAAGAGGGTACTTAAAAAATCAATTCAAATGGGGGGATCAAGTATAAATGATCATACGATGATTTCTGGCAAGTTAGGCCATTATCAGAATAAACTTCAAGTATACGGACGTGATGGGCAAAAATGTAGAAATAAATCTTGTCAGCTGCCCATAATACGCATAGTAATAGCCCAGAGATCGACATTCTACTGTAGTAGCTGTCAAAAATAATAAATACAAAAAAATATGGCTAACACTAAATCTGCAAAAGCAAAAATAAGAGAAATATCTAAGAAAACTGATGTCAATAAGTCTGTGAGAAATAGATATCGTACCTTTATTAAAAAAGTTGAACTAAATATTGTGAGTGGTGATAAGTCGGCGGCAAAAACTGCTCTGAGATCAGCTGAGTCCGAAATGATGTCTGCTGTTTCAAAAAAGATTGTTCATAAAAACACTGCAGCAAGAAAAATTTCTCGACTATCGAATAAGATAAAATCACTAAAATAGATTCATCAAACTTTTTCCGTATGTTAAGGCTCATAATGGATGTTATGTGGAAACAATGGAGTTTAATTTCGTATTAAAATTTAGCACCAAGTAAATAATATTTTTTATTGCGATTCAATTTTAATAACGCTAAGTTTATTTAATTAAAAATAATCATTTTAATTATCCAAATTATTTTTTTTAGGTCTGGATTCATAGTTCGAATTCAGTAGGTGCTTTTTGGAATAGTTTTTTCCAAATGAAAAAAAGTGCAAAAAAAAATTATGCTTTTATCTAAAATTGGATACAATTTTAATGAGTAAAATTGAGGGAGTTCATAATTAATGTTTCAAGATCTAGAAAATGCACAGCCCTCAAAATCTAGCATTCGAGATCAATGGAATATTGTTTTAAAAAAACTTAATTCTGAATATGGAAATGAAATATTTAATAGCTGGATAAAAAATATATCTATAAAAAACTTAGATAACGATATTATATATTTTACTGTTCCGACAAGGTTTATCAGAGACTGGATTACTTCACATTATTTAGACAAGATTATCTATTTTTTAAATCAAGAAAATCCTGATATTAAACGAGTAAAAATTAGCATAGATAATGCACTTACCTCGAATATGCTTAACCTGAATAAGGATATATCTTCGGAAAATAATCAGATTAAGGCCTCATTTAATTCAAATTCATCAGATGATTGGCCTTTAGATGAGAGATTCACTTTTGACAAATTTATAACGGGTCCTACCAATGAACTTGCCTTTGCATCAGCCAAGAGACTTTGCTCGGATGATACATACGAATTTAATCCACTTTATGTTTATGGTGGAGTAGGACTAGGCAAAACACATCTTCTACATGCTATAGCTTGGCAGATAAGTGAAGAGAAAGTAAATAGTAAAGTACTTTATCTATCGGCTGAACGGTTTATGTTTCAGTTTATAAAATCACTTAGGCAAAAAGACACAATGACTTTCAAACAGAAATTTAGATCTGCTGATGTTTTAATTATAGATGACATTCAGTTTATGATTGGAAAAAATTCAACTCAAGAAGAATTTTTTCACACTTTTAATTCATTATTAGATTTGAATAAAAGAGTTATCATATCTGCCGATAGGTCTCCAAGTGAACTTAGCAGTTTTGATGATCGTATGAAGTCAAGATTATCAGGAGGTTTAGTTGTTGATATAATGCCAACAACATATGAATTGAGATATTCGATAATAAAAAATAAGTATAGTGAATTAAGAGAAAAAAATAAAAATAGTATATTTGAACTTGATGAAAATATTTTAGAATTTTTAGCTAAAACAATAACATCAAATATAAGAGAACTAGAAGGTGCTTTAAATAAAGTATTCACTTTTTCAAATATATTAGGAAAAAAGATTGATATCGAATTAACAAAATCAGTTCTTAAAGATTTGCTTAAATCTAGCAATCGAAGAATAACAATCGATGAGATTCAAAATAAGGTTGCAAGTTATTTTAACATTAAAATTGATGATCTTATTTCAAGTAGAAGGATCAGAACTTTTGCTCGACCAAGACAGGTGGCGATGTACCTTACAAAAAAATTGACCACTAGATCTTTACCAGAGATTGGTAGAAAATTTGGAGGCAGAGACCATACAACTGTAATACATGCAGTTAAAAAGATTGAAGAATTAAAACAGAATAATCCAAAATTTGATGAGGATATTAATTTAATTACCCAGATGATCACATCAGTTTAGTTATTTTCATATTATTCAAAAAATTGAAGAAATATGTTATAGTAATAAAAATCAATTAGATTTATGGAAATTAAAGCAAACAGTTCTGATCTTTTAAAAGCTCTAAACCATATACATGGCATTGTTGAGGTTAGACATACATTACCAATATTATCTAATATTGTATTATCTGCAGAAAACAATGAGCTTAGCCTATCCTCTACTAATCTAGATATTTTTTGTTCCGACAAAATAGATGCAGAAATAGTGAACTCAGGGGAAATTTCTGTTCCTGCAATAACTTTCTTTGAAATTGTTAAAAGATTGCCTTCTGGATCAGACGTAATACTAAGTATGGGTGATGAAGACACAGAGTTAATATTAAAGTGTGGAAGGTCTAAATTTAATCTTTCCACGTTAAGGACTGAGGACTTTCCAATACTTTCAGATAAAGATTTATCTACTAATTTTGTAATTAGTGCTGACGAACTAAGCAGGATGATAGATAAAACAAAGTTTGCGATATCTAATGAAGAAACAAGATACTATTTAAATGGTATTTTTTTTCACAAAGCAGAGAGTAATTCTATTAAATTTTTAAGAGCTGTAGCTACTGATGGTCATCGATTGGCTCAATACGATATTCCTCTTCCCCAAGGCGCTGAAGAAATTACTGGAATAATCATCCCTAAAAAAACAGTTTTTGAATTAAGAAAGGTATTAGATGATGCTGATGGTGACGTAAGCGTATCTTTAAACGAAAATAAAATTAAGTTCTCATTTAATAATTTGAAAATAATATCAAAAGTAATAGATGGCACTTTTCCTGATTATACAAAAGTTATTCCTCAAAATAATGATAAAAAATTTAAAACAAATAATTCTGAACTTAAAAATGCTATAGATAGAGTATCAGCTGTAGCAATTAATGAGGAAACAAAATCAAAGGCAATTAAATTAACAATTGAAAATAATAAACTAAATCTTAGCGTTGAAAGTCAATCTAAGGGATCCGCAAAAGAAGAGATTGATATTAGCTATAGTAATGAAAAAGTTGATATTGGTTTTAATTCTAGGTATCTACTGGATATCTGTAATGAGGTTGATGGTGATGAAATAGATGTAAACTTACTCGATTCAATATCACCTGCTATTATTTTAGATAAAACTGACGAAAATTTATTCTTTGTTTTAATGCCAATGCGTATTTGAATGAACCCCAATGTTAGTATTGAAAAAATTACATTAATTAATTTTAGAAATCATAAGAATACGCATATTTCTGATTTAAAGACATTCATTGTTCTTACAGGAGAAAATGGCTCTGGAAAAACAAACTTACTAGAAGCCATATCATTATTTGCTCCTGGAAGGGGATTAAAAAATACTCAATTGAACGAGATACCTTTTCTCAAGAATAGTGAAGGATACTTCGAGATAAAATTAGAGATAAAATACGACACTGGACATATTATTTTACACAGACGTTTTTCTAACGAGGATAAAAGAAAAAATTTTATCACTCTTGATGAGGAGAAAATAAATAATTCAGAATTATTAAATTATATAAATATACTTTGGGTTACTCCCATAATGGAAAAAATTATGCTTCAAAGTAATTCTGAAAAACGAAGTTTTTTTGATAGATTAAACTTCAATGTTAACAATAATCACTTAAAAAATCTTTCAAAATTGCAAAGGCTATTAAAGGAAAGATTGTCTCTATTAAAAAAAATTAATTATGAGTCCGAGTGGATGCACATATTAGAGCATAAAATTGCAGAGATATCATTTGTGATAATCAATGACAGAATGAATTTCATGAAAATCTTAAATCACCAGCTTTCAGAAATTAAAAAGCCATTCACATCATGTTTAATAGAACTTGTTCATGAATTAGATAGTTTGGGTGAGTTTTTAGACGATAAGGAAAAGTTCGTTAGTAAATATAGCTCAGCTTTAGAATCTAAAAGAGCATTGGATACAGAATTAAATAAAACCACACATACCATAAACAAGGTCAATATTTCTATTTGGAATAATAATCAACGTGATATTGAAGCTAAAAACTGTTCAACTGGGGAACAAAAATCAATCTTGCTATCAATTATTATTTCAGTTGCATACTTGATTAAAAATAAGAACTTGGGCCGCTCACCAATATTATTACTTGATGAAGCCATGGCCCATTTAGATAATATGCATAAGGAATACCTTTTTAAAGAATTGTCAAAATTAGAATCTCAAGTTTTGTTTTCAGGTGTTTCAAGAGACTTATTTGCAAATATTACTGATCAAACAGTTTTCTTTGAGATGAAAAATATTATATAATGATTTAGTGAATACACCCTCTAACAACTATAGCGCAGATTCAATCAAAGTATTAAAAGGTCTCGAGGCAGTCAGAAAGAGACCTGGTATGTATATTGGTGATACAGACGATGGCAGTGGTCTTCACCATATGATATTTGAAGTTGTTGATAATTCAATTGATGAAGCCCTCGCAGGACATTGTGATAGAATCTCTATCACATTAAATTCCGATGGATCTGTTTCAGTTGAAGATAATGGTCGAGGAATACCAACGGATATTCATCCTGAAGAAAAAATTTCTGCCGCAGAAGTTATCATGACGCAATTGCATGCTGGTGGCAAATTTGACCAAGACTCTTACAAAGTGTCGGGTGGACTGCATGGAGTTGGAGTTTCAGTAGTGAACGCACTTTCATCAAAACTAAGTCTCAATATTTTTAGACAAGGATGCGAGTATTATATTGAATTTAATCATGGTGATGCAATCAATCCCCTTAGTCAGATAGATAAAAATGTAGAACGCAATGGAACAAAAATAACATTTTTTCCTGACGAAGAAATATTCTCAAATATTGAATTTGATAGCAAAGTTCTCAAACAAAGATTTAGAGAAATGGCGTTCCTAAATTCTGAAATCACAATTGTATTTTTAGATAATAGATCAGCTGATAAAAAAGAAACATTGTTTCATTTCGAGGGAGGTATTGGTGAGTTTGTTAAATATTTAGATAAATCGAAAAAATCATTAATCGAAAAACCAATTTTTATTGAAGGTATAAAAAATAAAATTGAATTTAGCTGTGCTCTTTGGTGGAATGATAGCTATTATGAACAAATATTAACATTTACGAATAATATTCGACAGAAAGATGGAGGGACTCATTTATCAGGTTTTCGTTCAGCTCTTACTCGAGTAGTAAATGGTTATCTTGATGGAAGTAAAAATTCTAAGAAGCAAAGTGTTCAACCGAATAGTGATGATATTAGAGAGGGCTTGACGTCAGTAATTTCAGTAAAAGTTCAAGATCCTAAATTCTCGTCACAAACTAAAGACAAATTAGTGTCCTCAGAAGTAAGGCCAGTGATAGAAGGAATTGTTAATGAAAAATTAACAGACTGGTTTGAAAGACATCCAAATATATCAAAAGAAATAGTACTTAAAATTCAAAAAGCTGCTGAAGCAAGGGATGCCGCAAGAAAAGCAAGAGAATTAACAAGAAGAAAATCTGCTTTAGAAATTACCAATCTTCCTGGTAAGCTTGCGGATTGCCAGGAAAAAGATCCATCTCTTTCAGAAATTTTTATTGTTGAGGGAGACTCTGCTGGAGGTTCTGCTAAGCAGGGACGGGACCGCAAGTTTCAAGCAATACTTCCTTTAAGAGGAAAAATTCTTAACACTTGGAAATCAAGGACAGACAAGATATTAGGTTCAACCGAAATTGGAACACTAATAACTGCGCTTGGTACAGGTATAGGTAATCAAGAATTTGATCTAAATAAATTAAGATATCATAAGGTTGTTATTATGACAGACGCTGATGTTGATGGATCACACATTAGGACTCTATTACTAACATTTTTCTTTAAGGAGATGAGGAGTCTTATAGAAAATGGAAATTTATATATAGCTAGACCACCTCTTTTTAAAATTAAAAGAGGAAAGGAAGAACATTATCTAAGTGATGAAAACGCACTTCAAGAATCTCTTATCAAATATGGAACTAAAGATTTTTTATTTAAAACAGCACTTAAAAATGAGTATTCTGGGAAGGACCTCACCAATATGCTTGTTAAGGTTGGAGAAATAATCGATCTTTTCAATAAAATACCAGATAGATATGATCAAAAAGTTCTCGAACAAATTGCAATTGCAGGATGTTTGAATACAGATAAATTTTTAGATTCTAAAGAAAAATCAAAAGAAGCCTCAAATTACGTTGCTCAAAGGATAAACATTAGCAGACCTGATTTTGATCGTGGATGGAAAGGTGAATATTCTAAAGAAAATGGCTTTGTGTTCAGAAGAGAACTGAGAGGTGTAGAAGATATCATTAATATTGATAATGACTTACTCCATTCTCAATTAATTGAAAACCTCAACAAAAATTATAGTGACATTTTACAGCTGTTTGAGTCTCCTGGATCACTAATAAATAAAGAAGGAGATCAAATTGAGATTTATTCACCCTCACAATTATTAGATACGATTAATGATATGGGTAAAAAAGGCTTAACAATGCAGAGATATAAGGGCTTAGGTGAGATGAACCCTGAACAGCTGTGGGAAACAACACTTGATCCCAACAACAGATCTTTAATTCAAGTTAAGATTGATGATGAAGAGTCATCAAAAGGCATCTTCGAAGACTTAATGGGAGAAAATGTTCTTCCAAGAAAAGAATTTATTGAAAGTCGTGCTGAAAGTGTGACTAATTTAGATATTTAATCAAATCGTACTCGGTATAGATAGTTATCATTTTTTTTTAGCCATTTAATTTGTTTCTTATAATCAGGACATAAACTTTCTACCTGACGCCAGAATTTGTCGCCGTGATTGAATTCAATTAAATGACTTAATTCATGAGCAACAATATAATGCATGACTTCTAGAGGAGCAAAAATAAGACGCCAATTAATACTAATAACGCCAGCTGAATTGCAATAACCCCAATAATTATAACTACTGGATAGCCTTATTTTTTTTACATGAACTTTTAAATTTTTAGAATAATTTTCAATTACATTTTCCAAGATAGAAAGAGCTCTTTTTTGCATCCAATCTTTTAGTATAATTTTGTGTTTATTATCTTTTCCTTCAATAACTAAACTATTTTTTGTAGTAAAGACGTTTGTATTAGTATCATTTTTAAAAATTATTTTTTTTGTTCTTCCTTCAAATAGAATATTAGAATTATTCTCTATGAATATTAGAGGAGAGAAGGAGTTAACTTGTTTATATATCCACTCAGCATTTTCTTTAGCAAACGTCAGCCCTTCATTAAAACCAACATATTTTGGTATAGAAACCAATCCTCTCAAGTGTTTTTTATCAAAAGTAAATTTATAATTGCGTGATAATTTATTTTTTTTGACTATGATATCGATGGTAGTATTTTTATATTTTAAACAGAAATTTTTTTGAGATTTGCTGGCCATAATGCAACTATAAATTATTATATAAATATTTTAACTTTTAAATTTACTTTGAATAATTTTCTTGAGCTATCACAAAATGAAGACATTAACTTACGATTAAGAACACTCAATCTTATTCGTTGGATAGCAGTACTTGGCCAATTCTCTGCTGTCGTTATTGCTTTTTTTTATTTCCAGATAGTTTTTAATATTTATATCTGTATTTTACTAATCTTACTTAGCGTAACTCTTAATATAGCTGTAAGCGTTTTATATCCTCTGACAAAAATTCTAAACTATAATGAAACCTTCTTTTATTTGGTTTTTGATCTAATCCAATTAGTCTCACTATTGTATTTAACTGGAGGACTAACAAACCCTTTCTGTGTCTTGATATTAGCACCACTTGTAATTGCAGCCACATATTTAGATTTTAGAAGAACGGTTCTGATAACAGTGGTTGCAATCATCTCCCTCAATTTTTTAGCTTATTATTACTTTCCTCTTGAAAGCATAACCCTTGGGATAGGTAAAGATGATTTTTCAGGATTTGAAATATTTTTAATCTGGTCATCTTTAGTAATTACTTCAATCTTTATAACAGCCTACTGTTTTAGAGTTGCAGATGACTCAAGGAAAACAAGACAGGCTCTAAGACAATCTCAATTATCGTTATCCAATGAAGAACAAGTCTCTGCTTTAATGAGTTTAACAGCAGCAGCTGTTCATGAACTTGGAACACCACTATCAACAATTTCAATCATCAATAAGGAATTAGTTAACAATAACAAAGACGGAGTCTTAGGTGAGGATTTATTGGTTATCCAGTCTCAACTAGAGCGGTGTAAAGAAATATTAGAACGACTGAGATCAAATAATTTATCTGATAAAAGTAATGAATTTATCAATCAATTAAATTTTGTCCGCTTAATAAATGAAATTGTTTCACCATATGACAATAATAAAATAAAATTTGATGTATTTTATGATGACTATTTTGAGAGAGATAAAGTTGTTATACCCAGATCTGCTGAATTAGTACACTCACTAACTAATATCATAGATAATGCATTTAAGTATGCCATAAATTCTGTAGAAATCAGTCTAAAAAATGAGCAGGATAAAATCATAATAGAAATCGTCGATGATGGCCCAGGTTTTGCATCAGAAATTTACCCATTTCTTGGTGAACCATATTTACGCAATAATAGGGATAAAAACAAGGAAGGTCTTGGTTTGGGCTTATTTATTTCAAAGAACTTACTTGCAAAGTCTCTTGGTGAGATTAAGTTCCTTTATAGAAAAAATAAAGGTGGATGCGTTCAGGTAATTTTAATTAAAAGTGCTTTAGGACTTCAGAATGAATAATTTAGAAGGTAATTTAAATTTGGATAAGTCGTTATTGATACTCGATGATGATGATGTATTCAGAAATAGACTTATCACCGCCATGAAGAGAAAAGGTTACGAAGCATATGGTGTTGCTTCGGTTAAAGAGGCCAAGTCTTCATTATCTGAGAAGTTTCCCAAATATGCCGTAGTTGATCTAAGGCTGGATGATGGAAATGGCTTAGAGATAGTGTCTCTACTTTCAAAGCAAAGATCTGATAGTAAAATTGTTATGCTCACCGGATATGGAAATATTCCAACTGCTGTTGCAGCTGTGAAAGAAGGAGCATGTGACTATTTGGCTAAACCTGCTGATGCAGACGATATCGATGCAGCTTTAAAAGCACCTTATTCATCTAGTCCAGAGCCCCCAAAGAATCCTATGTCAGCTGATAGAGTAAAATGGGAGCATATACTAAGGGTTTATGAGTTGTGCAATCGAAACGTTTCTGAGACAGCTAGAAGATTGAAAATGCATCGAAGAACACTCCAAAGAATACTTCAGAAGAAATCACCAAAATAAAATTTATAAAAATTAAGCTACTTTACGGCCTTTATTGATTTGTTCAAGCTGAGCCAATCCTTCATTTGCTATGTCAATTCCTGCAACTTCATCATCCTCAGCGTTAAGCTCTTCCATGTTAACAAATTCAGCGTAAGTTTTTCTCGTTCTTTCAGTTATGATGTTCGCTTTAAGTAACGTTTTACACAGTACTCTGAATATATTGTTACTCTCCATCATTTCTTCGCGTATTACGGAGTCTCGATCAATTTCTTGCATAAAATGTTTAGTAACAAATTTATGATCTAAGCCGACACTTTGATAAATTGCTTTCTTTTCCCAAGGATTGACAAGATTATAGAGTAAATCTTTGAAAATCATCGCTGACCAGTCTTCCACTTTGTACCTCTCTGATTCAGACAACTTTGGTACAGTTCTGTCTGCCCAAATTTTACCAAACTTATGATGAAACGCCTCATCACTCATTGTAAATTTTAAAAGAGTTTTTAGGAGTGGATCATTAGTGTCTTGGTGAGCCATTCCGAAGGCTCCCATTGCAAGACCTTCAATCATCATCTGCATGCCTACAATTTTTTTATAAACAACATCTGAAGATACAATTTGTTCTAAAATTCGTCCTAGAGTAGGACCTACTGGATATGGGGATCCCCACCTTGCTTTTATATAATTAGTGAATCCAGTAACATGTCTAGCCTCTTCACGAGTTTGGTTAGCTGCGTACTCTTGTGCACCCGGATCTTTTAATACATGACAGAGGCTTGCGCTTAAAGATAAAGCACCTTGCTCACCATGCAGAATTTGAGAAAGTACCCATCTGAAACTTTCATTATTTAATTTTATTTTTTGTTTTTCAGTTAAGCTATTAGCGATCGCTGGAACTCTAAGTTCCATACAAAAGACATCAGGGTCGACTATATATTCATTCTCCATATCGAATGGTTCGTCGAAATCAATATATGATTTATCATTAGGGTCCCAAAAATGCTTATGAGTCGCTGAAATCATCTGATCAAAACTATCAACTCTTTCAATGTACCTGTCTTTTTCTATCATTGGTATAAAATGACTAGGATTGGTAGCATTATATGCAGGATCTTTATTCATCGCATTTTTTCCGTTACGCGACATTTGCCACATTCTTTTCAGTTTAAAAATCTGATCTTTTGCATATATTTTTGCAAAATCTAATTTTTGTTGAAGTTCAGCCATATCTAAATTATACATAATTTTCGACATGTTCATAGAAATT
>CABYSM010000009.1 GCA_902521655.1 uncultured Pelagibacteraceae bacterium | reverse complement strand
GAAAAAGATACGGTTAAGGTTTCTGGTGCAAAAGGGTATCCCGCGCCTCAACAATATAAAGTGTGTGCAACATATGCCGATGGCTTTAGAGCAGGCCATGTCTGTTCATTTGTGGGTATTGATGCGGCAAAAAAAGCAAGAACTTATGGAGAAGCAATATTTGAAAGAGCAAAAATGATTATGCGAATGATGAATATTCCTGACTTTGATGAAACCAGCATTGAAATTATTGGTGATAACAGCCAATATAGCAATAAAGGTCAAAATGCAGATAATAGAGAAGTTGTTTTAAAGTTTGCAGCCAAACATCAAGACATCAGAGCAGTAGGTTTAGTATTGAAAGAGTCAGTAGGGTTAGGACTAGCAACACCTCCAGGCTTATCAGGCTTTGTTGGCGGTAGGCCCAAGCCATCACCAATTATAAGATTGTTTTCTTTCATGGTTAACAAAGAAGATGTAAAGGTTTCTATAAATTTAGAAAATTCAAATAAAGAATTTCTAGTTCATCAACCTAATGAATTTAATATGTCTGAAATAGAAAAACCTGAAACTCCAACATTTGAAGCAAAAGATGAAAAATTTATTGATGTTCCTCTAATTAAAATTGCATATGGACGAAGTGGAGATAAAGGAAACAAGGCGAATATAGGGATTATTTCAAGAGATCCTAAATTTTACCCTGCAATATGCAATTATTTAACTGAAGATGTAGTTATGAAATGTTTTAAGAACTTTTTAGAAGGATCGGTTGAAAAGTATTTATTACCTGGATCCAATTCCATTAATTTTATGCTCAATGATGTTCTTGGTGGCGGTGGGCCTGCTAGTTTAAGAAATGACCCTCAAGGTAAAGCATATGCACAAATACTACTAGACCAAATAATTCCTATACCTAAAAAATTGATGGATTGACAATGTCAGAACCTTTACTAAATGTTGAAAATATTGAAACTTTTTATGGGCCTATTATGGCAATCAGAGGTGTTAGTTTCCAAGTGCAAGAGGGATCAATTGTAACAATATTAGGTTCAAATGGCGCAGGTAAGACAACAATTTTAAAGACAATTTCAGGCGCCATAGATCCTCGAAAAGGAAAAGTATTTTTGAGTGGAAGTGAAATACAAAAGAAAGACCCCGATAAAATACTTCGATTGGGCATGAGCCATGCACCTGAAGGAAGAGAAGTGTTTCCTTACTGTTCAGTCTTAGAAAATCTTGAGATGGGTGCTTACACTAGAAGTGATAGAAAAGGTATACAGAAAGACATTGAACAGGTTTATGATTACTTCCCCATTCTAAAGGAAAGAAAAAATCAGCCTGCTGGATTACTTTCTGGCGGTGAACAGCAAATGCTTTGCATTAGTCGAGCTTTAATGAGTAAGCCAGAAATTATGCTTTTAGATGAACCTTCATTAGGTTTGTCACCAAAACTTGTTAAAGAAATTTTTGAAATTATAATCAGAATTAATAAAGAATTAAAAACGACAATATTACTGGTTGAACAAAATGCGAATATTGCATTAAGTAACTCTGATTTTGGATACGTTTTAGAGTTAGGAAGAATAGTCATGGAAGGCAATAGTAAAGAATTGCTGGAGAAAGAAGACATTAAAGAATTTTATCTTGGACAACAAGATGAGGGCATAAGAGGAGAAAGACGTTGGAAAAAGAAAAAAATGTGGAGATAGTAAGCATACCGCATTTATTTTGGGACTCTGTTAAGAGGCGTGACCAAAAAACCGCTATGCGAGAAAAAGATCTTGGTATATGGCAGGCTATCTCGTGGCAAAAGTATGGATTGCATGCAAGAAATACGGGACTAGCTTTGTATTCATTTGGTCTACAAAAGGGTGAAGTGGTTTCTATTGCGAGTGAAGGTAAACCTGAATGGCTATATACAGATATGGGAGCTATAGGAGTTGGAGGCATATCTAGTGGCGTTTATACAACTGATTCAGCGGCACAAGTAAAATACTTAGTTAATGATTCTAAAACAAAATTCTATTTTGCTGAAAACGCAGAGCAACTAGATAAAATTTTAGAGGTTCGAACTGAATGTCCATCGCTCGAAAAAATTATTGTTTATGATATGGAAGGCTTACAGAATTTTTCTGACTCACAAGTTATGAGCTATGATGACTTCTTAAATATTGGAGCTGAGTTACATTCAAAAAAGCCTGAGCTATGGAATAATCTCATGGATCAGGTTGAGCCAGAAGATATTGCAATATTAGTTTACACATCAGGTACAACAGGTCCGCCAAAGGGTGCAATGATTTCAAATCAGAACATTCTTTACAATATCAAGTCTATAAAAGAGGCGTTTGAAACCGTAGAAGGTGAGAACCAGCTTTCATTTTTACCTCTTTGCCATATTTTAGAGCGATCTGTCTCGGTTATGGGCCCTTTGCTTTATGGGTCTGTTGTTAATTTTGCTGAGAGCATAGACACTGTTCCTGAAAATATACGTGAAGTATCACCAGCAGTGTTTGTTGCTGTTCCAAGGATTTGGGAAAAGTTCTACTCATCAATTATCATCCTTATGAAAGATGCTACTTATTTTGGCAAATTATTTTATGATCTATCAATTAAAGTAGGAAATCGACATAAAGATTATTTATTGAATGGAGATAAACCTCCATTGTACTTAAGCTTCATATTCTATGTATGCAATCTGTTTGTTTTAAAAAATATTAAAAAACTATTAGGCCTAAACGACTGCAGGTTTGCATTTAGTGGCGCTGCCCCTATATCACCAGATTTAATTAGTTGGTACCTATCATTGGGTATTGATTTAAGAGAAGGATGGGGAATGACTGAGACCGCTGGACTTGGAACCATTTTTTATGATAGGCAAATTAAGATTGGTTTTGTCGGCAGAGCAGTAAATGGTTCCGAAGTAAGGATTGCAAAGGATGGAGAAATTTTATTTAAGGGCCCAGGCGTATTTCATGGTTATTTAAATAAACCAGAGCAAACCAAAGAAACATTATTAGATGGATGGCTACATACAGGAGATGTTGGTGAAATTGATAATTATGGCAATGTAAAAATTACTGATAGAAAAAAAGATATAATTATTACTGCGGGTGGGAAAAATATTTCACCATCCGAGCTAGAAAATCAATTAAAGTTCAGCCCTTTTATTTCAGACGCAGTAGTAATAGGCGATAAAAGAAAATTCCTATCCTGTTTGATTATGATCGATGAAGAAAATGTAGTTAAGTATGCTCAAGATAATGATATTCCCTTTTCAAACTTTGAAAGTTTATGCAAATCTCAGGATATTATAGAGCTGATTGATAATGAAGTTTCTTCAGTTAATAAAAAATTTGCAAATGTAGAGCAGATTAAGAAATTTTCCCTTATTGATACACAGCTAACAGCTGAGGATGATGAGCTTACACCAACCATGAAATTAAAACGCAAATTCATAAATGATAAGTATAGCTCCGTAATTGATCAAATGTATCAATCTGCTTGATTTTCAGCTACGATCTTATTAATATTCCACCATATTTAAAGGGGCAGTTTATGAAAAAATTATTAACTTTTGTTTCAATCTTATTTATTTATTCAGCATCAAGCTTTGCCGATCAGGGCGTCAGCGATGATGAGATAATGCTTGGTATGCATACTGATATTAGTGGGCCAGTATCATCATTTGGAAAGTATTCTGTAGAAGGTGCCAAGATGAGAATTAATGAAATCAATGAAGCAGGGGGAATTAATGGTAGAGTTCTAAAACTTGTAGCTGAAGATCATCAGTACCAAGTTCCTAGAGCAGTTCAAGCGGCAAACAAGTTAATTAATAAAGATAAAATATTTTTAATGGTTGCAAGTTTAGGTACGCCCATGAACAATGCAGTATTTCAACTACAAGAGCAAAAAAATATACCGAACTTATTTCCTTTATCATCTGCGCGTTCAATGGCAGAGCCATTTCATAAACTAAAATTCGGAGCTCTATCAACCTATTATGATCAAATAAGATCTGGAGTTAAGTGGGCTGTAGAAGTTAAGAATATGGATAAAATTTGTGTTATTTATCAAGATAATGATTTTGGACAAGAAACATATGATGGAGTAGTGGATCAATTGGAAGCAATGAATATGTCCTTGCATGAAAAAACAACAAACAAACCAACTGATACTGATTTAACCGCCCAGATTACGAAATTAAAAAATGCTGATTGTGACGCTGTTGCAGTGGGCACTATCGTAAAGGATACGATATTAGCTTACACAAAAGCTAGGCAAATGGGTTGGGACGCTTTATTTTTTGGACAAGTAGCAAGCTTTCACCCAGTAATTGCAAGTCAACCTGATGGAGTTACAGATGGTTTTTATACATTTGCTCAATTTGACACACCAAGTAAAGAAAATTGTGATGAATGGGTATGCAAATGGATAGATAAGTATGAAGACATATACGGAAACAGTCCTAATATTGGTTCAGCTTACGGATATATGTATGCAGATATTACTGCAAAGGCGATTGAGATAGCTGGAAGTGAATTGAATGTAGACTCTTTCACAAGCGCATTAGAATCAATTGATTCCTACAAAATGCCATTTGGTGAGTCAATGTTATCTTGGGGTCCTGACAAGCATTTAGGTTCAAGTGATGCATATTTGTTCGTTGTAGAGGATGGAAGATTTGTCCGTGCTGACAGTATGAAATATGAATACTAGAATTCTAAAGACTCTATCATCGTTTTTTTTATTTATTTTTCTATCTAATGAATTATTAGCTGATCAAGGCATCAGCTCTGATCAGGTGCTTATAGGAATGCATACTGACATTAGTGGTCCAGCTTCAATGATTGGCAAACAAAGTGTTGATGGTGCCAATATGCGTTTTAAGGAATTCAATGAAAACGGCGGAGCGTTTGGAAGAACAATTAAATTAATTGTCGAAGACCACCAATATACTGTTCCAAGAGCAGTACAAGCTGCTAATAAGTTGCTTAGAAAAGATAAAGTTGCATTTATGATGGGAGCACTGGGCACACCTATGAATAATGCTGTAATGACTGATCAATTAGCGATGAATGTTCCAAACTTATTTCCGTTGACAGCTGCACGATCAATGTTTGATCCTTTTGATCGATTAAAATTTACATCTGGTTCAACATATTATGATCAAATTAGAACAGGTATTAAGTATTTGGTTGAAAATAATAATCGTGAATCTGTATGCATCCTTTATGAGGATACAGATTTTGGACAAGAAATTGTTGATGCTGCCTACGATCAAGTTAAGGCAATGGGAATGACAATTGTTGAAAGCGCCTCTGCAAAGCCAACGGATACTGATTTCACAGCTCAAATTAAAAAACTATCAAATGCAGGTTGTGATTTAGTTGCTATGGGCACGATAGTGCGAACGACCATACTACCTTTCATGAAGTCCAAGGAAATTAATTGGACGGATGTAGATTTTGTAGCCACTTCTGCAAGTTACTATACGGTTGTTGCAGAGCAGCCAAATGGTGTCATGAACGGCTTATACTGTTTAAATTCTCTTGTCTTTCCATATTATGATGCAGCCAATAGTGATGAGAGAGCATGGTGGGATACGTTTAACTCATTATATGGTACGGAACCAAATACCGGTGCGATTTATGGATATATATTTGCTGACATGGTCGTCGAGGGTATTAAAAGAGCTGGCCAAGACTTAAGCGTTGAGTCATTTATTACTGCGTTGGAAACATTAGAAGATTTTGAAGATCCATTAAAACTTGGATCAGTGACTTTTAATGAAAACAAAAGGCAAGGAAGTAATATTTCATATTTTTTCCAGGTTCAAGATGAGAGGTTCAAAGTAATCTCAGGCCCAATCAATTACTGAGTGCTATAATTTTGAGTATATCAGCTGTCTTAGTCGCAAACGGTGAAAAACCTGTTTCAAGTTATGCAAAGCAACTCATCGCTCAAATTAATCTAAGAATTTGCGTTGATTCAAATTTAAGTTTCTTCAAAGAATTAGATGTTGAACCAGATGTCATTATTGGTGACTTGGATACAGTAGAAATCAATACAGCTAATCCTAAAAGCACCATAGTAAATGAGGAAAATCAAAATAAAACTGATCTTGAGAAGTCACTAGATTACTGCATGGCTCAAAAAATTAAAAATATTTACATAATTGGCGCAACAGGCGAAAGAGACGACCATAACTTAGCCAACATTATGATTGCGCAACAATATTCAGATATTTTTAATATTGAAATAGTTACAAATTTCTTTCAGGTATTTTTTGTTAATGGAAGTAAAGAAATTTTAGAAAAAAAACACAGAAGTTTATCTATGATCTCTTTGATTTCTGATAATAAAATTACAACATCAGGCCTTGAATACAATTTATCTGATCAAAAACTAAATTCATTTTCTCATGGTATAAGTAATCGAATTATTTCTGACAAATGTTTGATTAAATCAGAGGAAAAACTAATTTTATTTATAGAGATAGAATGACAAATAAGATTGGAATTATTGGCGCTGGGATATCTGGCCTTACTTTAGGCTGCATATTAGCAAAGGACTCAAAAAATTGTACAATATATGAGAAGTCAGACGGTCCAAGTAACCATGGCGCCGGCATTTCCCTTTCTCCTAATATTATTCGTTTATTAGATGAACTAGAAATTTTAGAAAAAGTTGAAAAAGAATCCTGTCTTCCAATCGATATTGTATGGAGAGACAATGTTGGTAAAGTAATTAGAGAAGTCAATGTAAGTGAATTTGGTAAGCTTATCACTACAAATAGAAAGATATTAATCAAACATCTACTCGATAAATATCTATCACTTGGTGGAAAAATAGAATTTTCACATGAGCTAGTTGAGATTAAAAACGAGAAGGAACTTCTTTTTCAAAACGGAAATGAAGACCGAGTTGATTTTATTGCTGGCTGTGATGGAATTAAATCCTTTGTAAGATCAAATTACATTAAAAATGATTTACCGAGATTTACTGGATATACTGCATGGAGAGGCATCGGTACTTCGGATAGCAAAAGAATAAACATCTACCTTGGACCAAGAAGTCATATTGTCTGCTATCCTATCAATAATTCTCTTGAAACAAGTTTTATAGGAGTCATTAAGAATAATTATAAAAATAACGAGTCATGGAGAGAAGAGGGTACTCACGATCAATTAATAACCGATTTATCTGATTACGGAGATTTTATACATTCATTATTTAAATCTTCAGAAAAAGTATTTCGATGGGGTTTATATGATCGAGATAAATTAAATAATTTTTCAAAAGGTAATATTACACTCTTAGGAGATTCCGCTCATCCAATGATGCCTTTTTTAGGGCAGGGTGGAGCAATGGCCTTTGAAGATGCTTTTGTTCTTGGCAAGCTACTTTTAAAATTACCAAGTTATGACTTGGCACAAGAGAAATATAATGACCTTAGAAGAAAAAGAGTTAATTACATAAAAAGTTCATCCACACTTCAAGGCTATATTAATCATTTGTCTAACCCTCTTTTAAAAAATGTCAGAGACTACTTATTAAAAAAAACAAATATAGCTATGAGAAGAACAAAGAATATTTATAATTACGATACTTTAGAAAAACTGATATAATTTATCATGAGTAATTTACCAAACACCAAAGCTTGTGACGTACAATTAGAAGACGAATGGTTAACCATTTCGTTCAATCAACCTGAAAAGCGAAATGCTCTTACAGAAGAACTGACCACAGACATAAAGAATATTTTTGACTCTGTCAAAGATGATTTGAGTGTTAGAGGAGTAACTCTTAGAGGCGAAGGAGGTATATTCTGTGCTGGTGGCGATTTAAAGATGTTTAAAACAGGTTTCCAGGGAGGTGAGCAAGGCTTGAAAGATGTTCATCATGCGAGTGAAATGACAGGATTATTTTTTGATATGATTAACTCATATCCCAAACCAGTAATTATGCTGGCTGAAGGAGCTGCGATGGCTGGAGGACTAGGAATGTTATGTGCCGGTGATATTGTTGTTGTCACAGAAGATTGTAAATTCGCCTTGACTGAAACAACACTTGGTATTCCTCCTGCGCAAATTGCACCATTTGTTTCTCAAAGAATTGGCCTTGCAAAGGCCAGAAGAATTATGCTGACAGCAGCAAGATTTACTGGAAAAGAAGCACATGAAATGGGTCTAGCTGACTTTGTTGCAAAAGATGCTGATGATTTAAAGGTTATAGAGGCTGATATAAAGAAAGGTGTTCTCAAATGTGCACCGGGAGCCAATGCAGTAACAAAAGAAATTGTTTTAGCTACACGACACTTAACACGAAAAGAAATGATAGAATTTGCAGCAAAGGGATTTGCTGAGCGAATGTTGAGTGATGAAGGTAAAGAGGGAATATCTTCATTTATTGAAAAGAGAAAGCCAAAGTGGTCAAAATGACTGATGCTAAAACATCTTTACCGCAAGCTTATGATTTCTGTGAAGAAAGTAACGCTGTATATGATTTACTGTCAAATCTATCAGACAATGATTTCAATGAGAAAACTCAATTCAAAGGATGGACGATCAATAATGTAATCGGTCACCTTCATGTATGGAACCATGCCGCAGACTTGTCATTAATAGACGGTGAGGAGTGGAAAAATTTTGCAAACGCAGCGCTTGAAATGTTTGGTAAAGGATCAACCATGAACCAGTTTGAAGAAACTATTACTCAAGGCAAACAAGGAAAAGAATTACTTGATACATGGAAGAATTACTATGAAGATATGACAACAAGGTTTGCTGTTGCAGATCCAAAAAAGAGAGTTAAATGGATGGGGCCTGATATGAGTGCCCGTTCCTCAATAAGCGCAAGACACATGGAAACATGGGCACATGCCCAAGAACTTTATGATTCACTTGGCGTTGACCGAGTTAATGAAGATAGAATTAAGAATATTGTAATCATTGGAAATAATACATTTAAATGGTGTTATGCAGTTCATCAAAAGCCATTACCAAAAGACACTCCCTATTTGAAACTGACCTCACCATCTGGAGAGATTTGGGAATTCAACGATCCAGCAAATGAAAACATTATAGAAGGATTAGCTGAAGAATTCTGTCAAGTTGTTACCCAAGTAAGAAATATAAAAGATGTTAACTTAAAACTAGCAGGCGACGTTGCTAATGAATGGATGTCTATAGCCCAGTGTTTTGCAGGAGGAGCAGAAAAGCCACCTGAGCCAGGAACTAGGAAAAAAGTAGTACGATAAATTTAAAACGGTGCTGATAAAGCTAGCGGGGTATATGTTTCAGCATCAGCCATTAACCAAGCTTCAAAATCTTTCTTTGCTTTATCTGTAAGAGTAAGAGATTTAACTCGCATATCTTTTACTAAGGGCGCCTTAAATATAAAACCCTCTTGAATACCATTTTCTATAATTGATTGTATTGAAGATTTTGAGCCTACTTTAGAAGGGATTGACTTACAAATTTCTTGAAAGGAAGTAACATAGTCATCTTTGAATGTTGCCAATGCTATAATGAGCATAACATTCCAATGCAAAGGCGTTCTGAAGATAAAATTTGTCAACGGAACCGTTAGCTCATACTCATAAAACTTTAGAGAATTTTCGATTGAAGCTATAATTTTTTCTTTATCAACAGTCATTTATACGAATTACTACTGTATCTTGGTAGCAATAAAATACTTAAATTTGGTAGTAATAATTAAGCAATTTTTACTTTAGACAGTCGATCATGAATTATGCTTTCAGCATCTGAAATAATCCTATCCACAAGCTCTTTGCATGTTGGAATATCGTGTATCAATCCAGCGACCATTCCACAGCTCCAAGCACCTGCTTCCATTGTTCCTTCTTGCATAATTTTTGGATAAACGCCTGCAACCTCACCAAAAATATCTTGAATCTGAAGATTGTCACCTTGTGCTTTTTCTTTATCGAGTATGCGTGTCACAGCGTCATTTTTTAAAACCCTTTCAGTATTTTTGAGAGGTCTCATAATCAGTTCTGTATCTAGTTCACTCGCATTGACGAGGGCATCTTTAACATTTTGATGTACAGGAGCTTCTTTGGTCGCAATAAATCGTGTTCCCATGTTTATGCCTTCAGCACCCATTGCGAGTGCGGCAACTAATTGCTGCCCGTTACCCATGCCACCTGAAGCAACAAATGGAATTGTTAACTCTTCATAAGCTCTCGGTAACAGTATCATATTAGGAATATCATCCTCACCTGGATGACCCCCACATTCAAAACCATCAACACTTGCTGCATCACAGCCAATTTTTTCAGCTTTTAAAGAATGTCTTACAGAAGTACATTTGTGAATTACTTTTATGCCAGCATCTTTTAAAAGGGGCATAAATTTTTCTGGACTCCTTCCAGCAGTTTCTACAATTTTTACTCCACCTTTAACGATAGATTCAATGTATCCAGGATAATCGGGATTAGCAAATCCAGGTAAGAAAGTTAAGTTCACACCGAAAGGTTTGTCAGTCATATCATGACATCTTGCAATTTCATTAGCTAGAGCTTTTGGTGATTCTTGCGTCAAGCCAGTGATAATGCCAAGCGCACCTGCATTAGAAACTGCAGCTGCCATTTCAGCGAAACCAACGTAGTGCATTCCACCTTGAATTATTGGGTGTTCAATTCCAAACATTTCTGTAATTTTCGTTTTAATCATGATGTTCCTATAGTTAGAGTATTGTAAAATAATAAAATTATGAAAGTAATGTTATAATACTTTGAAAAAATAAATAGGAGTAAATTATGGTTAATTATATTAAATGGGGCAGTACATGCTTTATACTTGTAGGAATATTACTAACAAATCTTAATATTTACCCATTGAATATATTTGTTCATGGAACTGGAGCCATTGGTTGGACTGCTGTTGGATACATGACGGCAGATAGAGCTATATTAACCAATTTTGGGCTTCAAATACCGTTGTTTATAGTTGGAAATATATACCTTTTGACCTAATTTAGCTTGATGAGCAAAGAAGAAGTTATCAATATATTTGGAGATAAAATAGAAGCCTGTTGTCATGATCCAGTGACTGGATATTTTCGCGATGGTTTTTGCAATACCGATGAACACGACTTTGGAAGTCATGTAGTCTGTGCTGAAATCACAGAGGATTTTCTTATATTTAGCAAAGCAATGGGAAACGATTTATCTACCCCAAGACCTGAATTTAATTTTCCTGGTTTAAAGGAAGGTGATCGATGGTGCTTATGCGCGCTTAGATGGAAAGAGGCATACGATGCTGGAGTAGCACCTCGTGTGTATTTAGAAAGTTGTCACTTAAATGCTTTATCTTATGTAACCAAAGACCAACTTGAAGAATTTGCAGTAAATAAAATAAATTAATAAGTATGAAAATATTAATAACTATTTTTATATACATTTTATTTTCATCAATTTCATATGCATCCGACTACAAACTTGAAAAAGTAATCGATAATTTGACTAAGCCATGGGGCATGAGCTTCATCAATGACAATGAATTGTTCCTTACTCAAAAAACTGGCGAAATTTTAAAAATTAATTTGAAAACAAAAGAAGTAATCAATTTTGACCATGAACTCAAAGTTGTACAACCTCATTGGCAAGCAGGCATGCTTGACATTCTGTACAGCAATGAAGAAATATTTGTAAGTTATACAGAAGATATGGGGAATGACAAAACTAGTACGTCTATTGCAAGAGGATTTATTCAAGGAAATGAATTGGTTAGTTTGGAAAATATTTTTCAGTCACAGCCGCCTCTTTGGGACAATATACATTGGGGCTCTCGATTAATGATTAAAGAAGATCTTTTGTATGCAAGTGTAGGCGAGAGAGCGCAAGGCAGCTTCACTCAAGATCCAACAAATCATATAGGCAAGATTATAAGAATAAATCGAGATGGCTCATCACCTGAGGATAATCCATATTCATCTAAGCCAGACTGGCTTCCAGAAGTTTACCAAATTGGATTGAGGAATCCTCAAGGAATAGCATTAAATTCAAATGATAATTCAATCTATATTACAAACCACGGACCAAAAGGGGGAGACTTCTTTGGTGAGGTTGTAAAAGGTACTAATTATGGCTGGATGGATGTAGCTTGGGGTGGAACTGACTATGATGGCTCTATAATTGGTGATGGTAGTGCGTGGAAAGAGGGTCTGCTTAAGCCAATTTATAGATGGATCCCTTCAATAGCGGTAAGTGATATGACCTTTTATAAAGGCAATCTTTTTCCAGAGTTAAAAGATAAAGTTATTTTAACCAGCTTAAAAGCCCAACGACTAATTAGTTTAGATTTTAATGACGGTAAAGCGTCTAATGAAACAGTCTTAATAGAAGGTATGGGGCGATTACGTGATGTTGAGCAGAATGATTCAGGTGAAATATTTGTTATCATAGATGATGACAACAGTGGAATATGGAAATTAGTTAAAACGTAATGTTCTATGTTTATTTAATTTCTAAAATTCTACTCTTTTATCTGCTTCCATATTTCGCCATTACTCGAAAAGCTAGCAAAACACTTATTAATATTAAATCAATATTGTTATTCTCATGGTTAGTCTATCTAGCCTTTCTGACCTATATACCTTTTATCGATTATTATTTTGAAAATGAAGTAAACATACAATATCTCGTTCCAGACTATGCTCTTTTCTTAATAATAATTATTTTTTTAATTATTCCATTTAGTTATTTTTTTTACTTTGATAAGGCAATCAATAAATTTAAAAAATTAACACTTATCTTTGGAATACTATTTCTAATCATTTCATCCGTAATAATTTTTGGGCTAGAAATATTTAATCATCAAAAAAGAATGCCTCTTGAGAATATTTGTTACCAGCAACATAGTGCAAATAAAGAAATGTTAGAATGCTGTTTAAACGCTGAATATATTTGGCAAGAAGGATTTAGCTATTTATCTGAAACTCCTGTAAACTGTAAAAAATATATGAATTGGAATGATTAGTTTTGAGTAATATAAATTTGTTAATTGGTAGGATAATTATAGGCGTCTACTTTCTTGTGTTTGGTGCTGTCTTTAAGATATTTAATTACAATCTGACACTAGAATATATGTTTAATCATGAAGTGCCATATACGGAGATAGCACTAGTCATGACAATTGTTATTCAAGCAGCTTGTGCCATTTCAATACTAATAGGAAAATTTTCAAAGTTTTCAGCTTTTAGTCTCGCAATTTTAACCATCATTATCAATTACTATATGCATGATTTCTGGAACATGGAGTCAGGTCTTGAGCAACGGCACGAGTTGCAAAATTTTGTAAAAAATACAGGAATTATTGCTGGTTTATTAATTCTTTCAGCGGTGCATCCAGGTAAATACAAAATAGGAAATTAAAAGATATGTACAAAAATTTACTCAATTTTTTGAGAGTGGGGGTCATATCAAATTTAATTCTACTTTGGGGAACTTTCACATACCTTGATGCAACAGATAATTTGTGGATTTTAGTGCCCGCGCAATTCCTATTACTGATTTCTGCCTATCGCTGTATGTTTCCTGTTAACTATGCTTCAAAAGCAGTCTTGTTTGACTCAATTTTATCATCTGTATTTATAACTAGATTTTTAGTAACAATTGTTGAAGTCACTTATATTTTTATGTTCAGTCATGTACTGAGAATTATTAATGATGAAGAGTATATGTTTGTTACAGCTTTATCTTGGCTAATGGTATTACAAGTAACAATTTCACAATTTTTTTGTTGGGGTGCTATCTTAATTAAATATGAGAGATTTTATTTTTATGAGGAATTAGGCTGGTTTATTATTTTTTTATTCAACAGTATTTGCAGTATTATTTTATTAAATAGCAATATTTCCAGTGACCATAATATACTCGTAATTTTAAATATCATTTTTGGTGTTTTCTATCTGCCATGGCAAGTATTTCACCTGAAATCAATTTTAAATAGGATTAAGGGAAACAAAGATATTCAAAATCAATCAATGCATTTCAATACAGAGAAAATGAAAATGGAGCTTAATAATTCATTTCATGAGAGAAAAGTTACTCATGAACAATCTGATTGGGGCGGCGTGGTTGGAATAATGTGGATGTATGGATATTGGATTTTAATTATACCAATTTGGGTATTCTATATAGTAAGAACAATTTAAGAATATAGATGTTTAAATATTAATAAGTATATGAAAAATAATAGCATTTTATCAATTACATTTGCTGTATTTATTTCTGTTATAATTGGGAAAACGAGTTTTGCACAGGACATGTTCAAAGATAATTTTAGCAATAATGAGCAGTGGAGATATATAGCAGACGACGTAATGGGTGGTGTTTCCACGGGTTATGTCGAATATCAAATTATTGAAGAAGACATTATTGCCGTATTAAAGGGAAATGTTTCCACCGAGAACAATGGTGGCTTTATACAAATCAGAAGAGATCTTAAAGATATCAATTTAGAAAATGCCAACTCAGTCAAAATAGTGGCTAAAGGCAATAGTCAAAAATATTATATCTTTTTAAGAACTACAGGGACAATCCTTCCTTGGCAATATTATGCTTCTGAATTTACTGTTAATGAGAATTTTAACGAATTCGTTCTACCTATAAAAGATTTTGAAAAATCAGGTTTTCTTTTAGCAAAAAAAATAAATCCTAAAAAAATAACCTCTATTGGCATAGTCGCCTTTGGAAGGGATCACTTAGCAGAGCTTTATGTTAAAGAAATTAAGTTCACTAAATAAATAACAGCTTACAACTGCACTCATAATTAAATAAATGTACAACCATCATAGGTTTCTTGCATGAGTAAATTTAGAATCTTTATATCAAGAAAATTAACTTTGTTTTCTTGTAGCAATATACACACCTAATGTCGCAATGATAAGTCCAATAACATCGATAATTGTCATTTTCTCATTTAAAAATAACCAGGCCATCACGACAGAAACTGGTGGAACAAGAAAAAATAGTGTTGCTGTTTTACTAGCAGTGCCTGTATTAATTAAAAACTGTAAAATAGTAAATGCACCAAAAGAAACAAATATAATCTGCCAACTCATTGATAAAATAAAACTAGTAGAAAAATTAATAAATGATTTCTCAAATAAAAATGTAATAATTATTAGAAATATAAATGCACTGAAAGCCTGATATAAATTACTCGTTGCAAGTGGAATATTGCCTCCAATTTTCCTTTGAAGAAGCGTTCCAGATGTTATTGCTATTAACCCAATCAAAGAAGCAATTAATCCTGTAATTGGTATTGTGTCTCCTATGTCTAAACCAATTACTAAAAGCGTGCCCATAAATCCCAAAACAATTCCAGCCCACTGTTTCCACGTTACAATTTCCTTTAAAAAAGGACCTGCAAATATTGCTGTTAATATTGGCTGTAATGATACGATTATTGCGGTTGTTCCAACTGATAAATCTTCTGAGATTGCATAAAATACACCGCCTAGGTATAAACTGTGGAAACAAATTCCTATTATTGAGGCTCTAAGAAAGTCATTAAAAGTTAAAATTATTTTACTATTTGAAAAAATACAAAATAAAAAAAAACCTAAACTAACAAGACCAAATCTTAAACTTAAAGCAGCAAATGGAGTTGAATCTTCAACAATAGCTTTGCTGGTTATGAAAGCAGAGGCCCATAATATTATAAAAAGCAGTGGAAATAAACGTACCATCTAGAAGAAACTACTCACCAAAATTGAGAGTAGTAGCCTCATTATATTACGACATTAAATCCTTCAAATTGAGGGTGGCCTATATATAAATTCTTATTCTTTCCAGCATTTTTATGAGCCTTTCTAAAAGATTCTGATTTCGTCCAAGCTTCAAAATTTTTCTGACTCTTCCAAGTGCTGTGTGAGGCATAAAGTGTATATTCTTTGTTAGACTCACCTTTAATAAGGTTGAAACTAACAAATCCCTCGACTCCATTAAGATGAGAGTCTCTGTTCCTCCACACATCCTCAAAATCATTTTCACTACCTAGTGTAATTTTGAACCTATTCATAGCTATAAACATAATGATTAATACAAATAACTATTTATTTTTACGAGTAAATATAAAAGACTTTATGCACAATAAGGTGAAGGCAAAACCAGTTATCATCATCATTAATTTAGAACTATCTGCCCAAACATTTTCAAAAGGTCTACCAAGGCTTCTGATAAAATCTAGTCCACCTAGAAAAACAATTATCCCAAAAATAACTACGATATGCATCAATAGCTTTTTTTTACTTGGTATCATTAAGGTTAAGATTGCAAAAATTAATATAGGTAGCCCAAACATCGTTGGGATGTATGACGTAACGGAACTACTAGAGCTTAAATAACTAACACCGACACCCCAAGAAATAAGAAATATTCCGTATAATAACGAAATATTTTCCATGGTTAAACCAAGGAATTTATATTCATTTTTATTAATCATATAACTACAATAATTAATTTAAATTCTTCATTTGTCTATACGTTAATTGTAATTATTAAATTCACTTACAACAATTTAGAAGACTTTATTCTCCCATGTATGCCTGAGTCATACTTTACTGTACGACGTCGAACATATGTATAGCAACAAAATTATCTGTACTTGCATTCATACACGTTTTGTCTTGTACAGGGTCGTGCAGTAGAGTACGCGACCGAACTAGGACCGAATTATTTTTTTGTAATTAATGAAAGATATTATGATGCCAATAAAAAATAGAAATGTGCATAATAAATATAAAAACTTTAAGGACAGCAAACCAAGTAAATTATTTTAATTATCTAAATTTATTTGATAACAGCGCCGTTAATGATGAACGACGCTGTTACTTTAATTAATTAATTACCAAAGGTATGTATCCTGGTCCGAATGAAATTGAATATCCTAGTCTTACAGTATCAACTTCACCAGACTCTGATCCAGTTAAATCAGCATGGTGGTATTCAAGCGTATAATCGCCAAATCCTAGACTTTTACCTATACCAAACATATAACCACTTGGATCATGGCCTGACTGCTCTTCATGTTCAGAATAAGTAATATTAAAGTCAAACCCTGAAATTGGCATCATTACGCCAATATTCATACTTTCGTCACCATAATCTGAATCATACATTCCAACACCAACTTTTGCTCCACCTAAGGATGTACTAGCAGTAACAAAAGCACTATCAAATGCTGCTGCACCTGCAGTTAAAGCTGATGCATCGTGCATTGCTGATCCAAATGAAATTGAAACAGGGCCAAGACTTGAAGATATAGAGGCTGAAGTAATGTCACCAGATCCTGCCGATGCTTCGCCACCTTCACCTTTTGTTAGCCCAATTTTGAATGATGTTCCACTAAAAGATGGAGAATGATAAGTTATGGTATTGTTACCATTGTCTCCATCTTTATAATCACTTGTCATGCCAGCGATCATTTGCTTAGCACTTGAGTCATTAAAAATTGAAGGAACTTTACTGTCAACAGGGTCTACGGCGCCATCGTCATCACCAAACGATAGTGTTCCCAATTCATTGCCTAATTTAGCATTTTGTTGAGCTGATCCATCTACTTTTTGCCTTAATCTTAAATAGACATCAACACCTTCAACTGTGTCTGTAAATATGACGTCTAGATTACCATCTTCTTGCTCGTTGGTTGTGCTGTATGAACCAGAAGATGATTTCCACGCTCCATTAAACTCACCTTTCAAGCTAATTGAACCATCTGCAGATGCAAATTGACTAAGCAGAAGTCCAAAAGATAAGAATAATGATATATTAGTTAACTTATTGATATTATTCATTTATTTCACTTTCTTTAAGTTGTTAATTCACCTAAATTAAGCTCTAGAAGTTATATAAGAGTTAACTTATTGATTTAATTTAGATAATAAATATCATTTAACTTAATGATAATGAGAATCATTATCAATAAGAGGTTGAATTAACAATAGGCTAATTTGACACATACCATAGTGATGAAAAAAAGGTTTATTATCAATGATTTAGAACTAATATGGGTTATTTGTAATAAATCGATCGCAATCAAATAGATAACATATTTAATTAGTAGATCTATTCACCCATATACGCCTGAATAATACTTTAGCATACGACGGCGAACATAGGTGCAGCAACAAAATTATTTATACTTGTATTCATCCATGTCCTGCCTTGTAAAGGGTCGTGCAGTAGAGTGCGTACGCGACTAAGGCCCGACCAACATCATAGTACGAGCAAGTATTTATTAGTTTTCCAGATATTTTTGGTTTTAACTAGTCGCAACCTTCAACAATATCTAATTTTGATAAATCAAAAGCATATTGCCTATAGCCATCTGAGTAGTGATTGAGACGAATAATTAAATTATTTGCTGAGTGTAGTTCAGCCCTATTCATCCAATCGAGAGCAAGATATTCACTATTCCAACTTTGATAGCTGGTAATTGATCTTTTTTTGTCATCAATTTTAACATCATGCTTTATTAAATTGTAGCCATCTTCAGTTTCACCATCCATAAAATTATTTGCGGTATTTCTCATAGTGAAACCACCCTCATCACAATCCCAGTACATATATACTAGTGGGTCGCTATAAGGAAAACTCAAAGGCTTATTTGGAGAAATACTATCACTAAAGATTAGTGTTCTAGTCTCTTCCTCCCAGTCATCTGTTATTTTTTCCGTTTCCCAATTAAGAGCAAGAGAGCTGTTAATGGAGAGAAAAAATATTACTAATAAAACTTTTTTCATTAAATTGAGATTATTACATTACTTATTTTAAAATACTTTATATTAATTAAACTAAAAGATAATTTTGACGTTTAGGACCCGACTCAGGTCCGACCAAAAATATAAGTTATTGATTTTTTTTATGAATTTAAAAAAGACTCAAAAAGTAGGGGTTAAAAGTTGATTCTTATCAATGGGTTAGAAGAAGTTATTCCCCCATATACGCTTGTTTAACATCTGCGTTTTCTTTAATTTCACTAGGCAGGCCTGAGGCCAGTATCTCACCATAGTTTAATGCTAGGATGCGATCTGAAACTTTATTCACAAAGCTCATATCGTGTTCAATCATAATTATTGTTATACCAAGAAGACTTTGAATATCTTTTATCCAAAAACCTAAATCATTTGTTTCTTCATTAGTTAATCCAGAAGAAGGCTCATCAAGTAAAAGCAGTTTAGGAGCAGTGCAGAGAGCACGGGCTAATTCAACATTTTTTCTTACACCATAGGGAAGGCCATTGATTAGTGTATCTCGGTAGTGTTGTAAATCAAGAAAGTCTATAACTTCTTCAATTTTTAATCTGTGCTCACGTTCTTGTTGTCTTGTTTTATTTGTAAAAAGTATTTCAGAAAGAATGTTTGTTTTTTTGTAAATGTGTCGACCCAATAACATATTTTGAAGGACAGTTGCGTTTTCAAATAGTTCTAGATTTTGGAATGTTCTTGCAATACCAAGTGATGAAATATTATGTGGTTTAATCTTTGAGATATTTTCACCATTAAAGAAAATTTCACCATTGCTTGGTTCATATATCCGACTGATTACATTAAAGAGAGTAGATTTTCCTGCCCCATTTGGCCCAATGATTGTAAATATTTCACCTTTATCAACTGTGAAAGAGACATCATTCAATGCTTTTACTCCACCAAAGGATACAGTGATATTTTTTACTTCAAATAAACTCATTAAACCCTATCCGATTTAGTAAATACTTTTTGTTTCTTGAACGTTTGTTTCTTGTAAGTAGGAAACAACTGAAAAAATAATTTTATTTTTACCCAACGACCATAGATACCTAGCGGTTCATAAAGGATGAAGAGCACAAGTATCAGTCCAAAGAGCATAGGCTCTAGTCCTGGCTGTGAACCTATTGAACTTGGTAAATAATCTCTGCATATTGCAATTAATTGAGGAAGGTAGCCCACAAAAATAGCTCCAAATACTGTTCCATGGAGACTTCCCATCCCGCCAACAACAATCAAAAGAAGCAATGTTAGTGATAAGAATATATTGAAAATGTCTGGGGCAAGATATCCAATGTAGTGAGCGAGCAAAGCTCCGGCTAGACCAGTAAAGGCTCCTGATATAGCAAACGATAAAGCTTTATATAAACCTAAATTTACCCCGAGACTTTGGGCAGCAATTTCACTGTCTCTAATTGCTACAAAAGCTCTGCCGGTGGGCGATCTTAATATATTTATAGCTGCAAACATGGAGAGAATTAAAAAAGCTAAACAAACATAATAAAAGGTAGCGCTGTCATAGAAACTCATTCCCATAATTTCAGGTTGAGGCACAGGCATCCCTCTGTTCCCTCCTGTAAAATGTTCCCACTTAATAAAGACATGTTCAGCAATAAAACATAGAGCAAGCGTTGCAATCGCTAAGTACATACCTGTTAAACGAAGTATAGGTATGCCTATAAGTGCACCAACCATAAATGAAACTATTATAACGACTGGAATGGAGGCAAAAAATGGGATTCCATTTGTGAGTAAAAATGCATGCGTATAGGCGCCTATGCCTAGGAATGCAGCATGACCAAGAGAGGCAAGCCCAGTGTATCCCGATAGGATCATTAATCCAATTCCTGCGATAGCCAATATGCAAACGTAGGAAATCTCTCCCAAATAAAAATCATCAATGAGAAGCGGCATTGCAAGCATTAATATAATTAAAAGTGAATACCACAAGCGATCACCGCCGTGTCGAGCAATGTTAATATCCTGAGCATAATTTGTTTTAAAAATAAATCTCATTAAACTTTTTTAACCTCAGCTTTATCTGAAAATAATCCACGCGGATAAATAATTAACGTTAAGATCAGTACTAAGTAGGCAGAAATTTCTCTGATGCCTTCAAATAAATAATTTTCATAGGTTCCACATAATTGTTCAACTATGCCAATGATTATTCCGCCTACAATCGCACCAGGAATAGATCCAAATCCACCAAGTACTGCGGCGGCAAAAGCTTTTAGTCCGATAAGTGAGATAGACGTATCTACCAGTGTTATTGGTGCAAGCAGTACACCTGC
The DNA here is from genome assembly GCA_902521655.1 of uncultured Pelagibacteraceae bacterium. GTDB lineage: Bacteria > Pseudomonadota > Alphaproteobacteria > Pelagibacterales > AG-422-B15 > CACNXQ01. Next base: position 16,680 of record CABYSM010000009.1, on the reverse strand, counting down.
AATGGCGGCTGTTGCAGCTGATATAGACCATATTAACGAGAAAATAAATTTAACAGGGATACCCATATAATATGCTGCTAGTTGATTTTCTGAGGATGCACGCATGGCAACACCAATTCTTGAAAATGAGAAAAAGAGATAAAGCACAGTTACTAAAATAACTGTCCCAATAATAATGGATAAGTTTACATATGAAATAATAAGGCCATTAAACTCAGTTATTTTTCCTGAAAAGGGAGTGCTGAATGAAAAAATATCTGTTCCCCAAAAAATTGATGCAAAACCTCTTAAAATAAAACCTATGCCAATGGTCAACATAACTGTTGCAAACGGCGGCTGGCCAATAATTTGTCTTATAACAACTGAGTCTAAAAAAAATCCAAATACAGCAATAATTACAACTGTAAGAGCGAATCCTAATATGTAATCCATGCCTAAAACGCCTATTAATGAGAAGGCAACAAAAGCGCCGAGCATTAAAATATCACCCTGAGCAAAATTTATAGTTTCTGTAGCCTTGTAAATTAGAACAAAACCAAGTGCCACTAGTCCGTAAATGCATCCTGATGCTACACCATCAATTATTAACTGAATCAATTGCATATATTAAAACTTTAATAAATTAGTTTAATAAATTTAGTCTATAAAAAACAATATACATTATTTAATCAAACAAGTTATAAAAATTAGCACAATAAAAACTAAAAATTAACTTTTCATATTTCGTTATTTCCTAATAATCAGCACTCATAATTAATTAATCGGGGGATTATATGTTTAAAACTGATGATACGATTATCAAGATCTGCATGTTTCTTGCTGGCTTGATATTCTTCCTTTATGGAACTGTAATGATGTTTAATTACGATTTCATGATCGATAGATACCCAACTTTTGAGGATAATCTGACAACAGAATTCTTCTTGAATTGGTTTGGAGCTGTAAATTTTGTAGCCTATGTAGGAATATTATATATGGGATTTAAAGGACTAGACAGAGGGTTCTTTGCGTATGCGATACCTGTGGTGCTTCTACAATTAATATGGGTTTTTATGTCGCTTCAACAAAGTGGAGGCGATAATTATACAGGACTTTATGCTTGGATAATTCTATCAGCCCTATTGATAATTTCTCGAATAAGAGCAGGCTTCCCTTTTACTTATGAAAGTGCGGGCAACGCATTTGGAGTAACTGACAAGATAACGCAGTATATGTTGTATGTAGCAATTATTTTAGTTGTTTTTAATATTGCTTCTTATTTTGTTGATCCAGGTGGGTTCATTAGGCAAGTTCCATTACTAGAGAGCAATCCTCAAGCGGAACACAGCGTACTAGGAATAACAATGATCAACATTGCAATATTGATTGCTTTTATCTACCAGTACAGAGTGGGATTAAGTGGTGTTCTCATTACGATGAGCGCAGTTGCTGCAACAATGTTCTTTAGCAGCTTGTTAGTAGCTAGCGTTACATTCCCTAATGATGGAGCTCCATTACTTGCTTTGTTTATTACACTTAACTTTATAATTTCTATAACAGTGTATTTTAGAAACCAATCAAACTTTTAGGAGGATTAAAATGATTAAAATTGAAGATATGATTAGTAGAGTAATAATTTGCTTCCTTATAGTATTATTCCTCTTTTATGGGTTTATGTTTATTGACGATCAATCAACAATAGCCTTTGCAGAACGTCTCGGCACTGGTTCAGGTGAAGTAGATGCTGCTCACTTACAATTATTTGCAAACTTAGGATGGGTTTACATCACGTTTGCGATAGGGTTTGCAGCTTGTTTGCTTGCGCCATTGGAACAATCGACAGTATTTTTTAGATTGATGCTTGTTGGTTCTTTCATTACGGCTATACGTCAGATCATCATTTATATGGGTGTAGACGGTGGAGCGAATCCAGTACCGATGGTTGCAAGTATATTAGTTTTTGTTCTTATGAATGTACTCTACAGCAGAGCAGGAATGAGGATTGGAACTACGTTTTAAAATTCTTAACGATTAATAAAATTAGGGCTTGAACTTTTAGTTTGAGCCCTTTTTTTATTAAAATAATCTATAATTTAATATCTAAATATTAACAGCAGCCACAAGTTTTTTTGTCTGCAGGAGCATTTTTTAGTGTTTTTTTCTCTGCCAGTAACTCTTCTTCTTTAACTTCATTTTCAGCAAGAAGCTGAGCTTCGTTAGCTAGTTTATCTTCAAAGTACTTTTCTAAACAATCATAGCCAAGCTTTTTAGCTTTTTTCTCTTCATAGCCTCTTCTGCCTTTGAGATTAGCAATGATGTCAGGGATTGAAATATTTTGCATATAGGATTTTTATTTAAATTTTTACCTTTTTACAAGCACATAGATTGTTTAGTTTGGTAATTGCTAATTTATACCGAATTACCAGTCAAAAAAGCCGTGCGTGCCAGTTGTTCCTCTATAATATTCAACGTCGTCGGCTATAAGTTCATATCCAACAACTGCAAGCTCTTCAATGTTATGGTTTTCAATTTTTATCTTGCCTGTAACGTAAACAGGTTCCCACCAAGCAAGTCCTTCCCATGGTTTTTTAGTTTCAACATAAACAATCTGATTAGGAGCAGGAGCGGGGACATGTATACATGCTCCAATGTAAGGCACTAATAAGAAAGTGTTTATCTCTCGTCCAATTATATCTAAGGGCAGAATATACCCCGGTATTCTGACTTCTTTGTCGTCTAATTTTTTGTTAAATTTAACTTCAGATGGATTAAACATTGCAGTCCATGGGATCAAGTCTTCCCAATCAATTTCTTTAGGTTCAGATGCGTAAGAAAAAGATGAAAGTAAAATTGTTGAAGTAAGCACTAAACATTTAATGCTTAGAGAAATACTCTTTGATAGTTGAGTTTTCATATTTTAATTGTCATACCGTCATTAATTGAAAACCAATAGGCTCTAATTGCAGGGATCAGACTTACCAATGAAGCAGCTATAATAAATAACATAAAAATATAAATATCTTTAAAAGATAGCATTTCAATATTAACCAATATTCCATAAGTATTATCAATCCACGGTTGCAATACGTACAATGTCAGGAACAGCATGACAGTACTTACAATTATACTCATCACTGAGATAATGAATGCTTCAAGCATTAAAAGACCTATAACAACTTTAGGCGATGCTCCCATTGCTCGCCAAATAGCCATTTCACGTCTTCTCTCATTTAAGCTTGAAAATATAATAGCTGTCATACCAATGAGTGTTGTAAAAATAACTGTTACGGAGATTCCAAGTAGTAGATTTTCAACAACGCCAACGATCCTCCACAGTTCTTGAAGAGCAACACCAGGTAAAATTGAACTTAATGACTCCTCTGGATACTCATTAATCCATCGTTGTAATTGAAATATCTGTAATTTTGAATTTACCCCAATTAATGCTGCCGTGATATTTTTAGGAGAGAGGTCCATCTGACGAATTTCTTCTACAGGAGTTATTTGCCCTGGAATTTTAGCTCCAGTAGACCAGTCTACATGAATTGCTTCAATTGCTTCCAAGCTTACGATAACTGTATTGTCGACCGGTGTTCCAGTTTTAGCAAGAATGCCTGAAACTTTAAAAGGCTGATCATCGTGATCTGAAAATGATTGTAATCCATGAGATACAATGAGTGGAGTTCCCACAGAGTAATTTAGTTTTTCAGCAACACCTGCGCCTATTATGACATCGTATAAGTCATCAAGGTTTTTGCCCTGTTCTAATTCAATTGATTGTCCACCCCTAAATTTATATCGCTTAAAAAATTCACTATTGGTACCCATAACCCTAAAACCTCTATGACTATCTCCAAGAGAGATAGGCACAGACCAAGCAACTTCTTTTTTATTTATAACATCTTCATAACTTTCCCAAGTTATGTTGTTTGTAGCATTTCCAATTCTAAAGACTGAATATAGAAGTAACTGAACAGAACTCGTTCTTGCGCCAACTATTAGGTCAGTTTGAGAGATCGTATCAGTGAAGCTTGTGTAAGCAGATGTTCTTAACTTTTCAACGCTCATGTACAACATTAAAGATAAAGATATGGCAAAAACTGTCATAGCAACGGTTAATAATCTTGCATACAAAGAATTGAAGGTAAGTTTTAATAGCATCTTTATTTTTCTTTCACCGAGACATTCTTCATATCTATAACTCTATCAAAGTTAGAGCTTAAAGATTTGTCATGAGAAACCATTAATAAGGTTGAATTGCTGCTTGCAACTTGAGAGAACATTAAATCCAGAAATATGTTTTGTGCGTCTGTATCCAAAGAGGATGTAGGTTCATCTGCTATGACCAATGGAGGATTTCCAATTAATGCTCTTGCAACAGCAACTCTTTGTTGTTGACCAACGCTTAATTCACTTGCTTTCATATTAACAACATCTTCAGGCAAACGTAAAGATTGACAAATACTAATTGCGGTTTCTCTTTGATTACTAATGTTTGCTGACCTTAATTTTGAAAAATAAAGTGGCAACAAAATATTATCAATGACATTTGCATATGGGAGTAAATTAAATTGCTGAAATATAATACCAATGTTATCGGATCTATATTGATCTCTTTTTGTTGCTGATAAGTCATTAATCAGCTTTTCATTCAATTGAATTTTGCCTGAAAGGGGAGTTAAAAATCCACAGATAAGTGAGAGTAGGGTTGTTTTACCTGAACCGCTCTCGCCCAAAAGCAATACTTTTTCTCCTTTGTCGATTGATAGCTCTGGAATATGAAGTTTAAATTTGCTTTTATTTGACCAATGAAACTTTACAGAATTAATTTGTATCGTTTTTTCATTCAAATTAGATTTTTCCATCTGTGTTAATTAAAGGCTCATCTCCTTCTACCTCAAAGCTAGTAGACCCCATATTTGAAATAAACTGAACCTCTAACTCACCAGAATTCGTGAAAGTAGCAAAATAAGGAAAATTTACCTCTTTAATGGCGTTTATATTGCCGCATTCAAATGAATATTTTGCATAAAACTCATTATGATTTTCTTCAGCATGCTCATCATGGCCATCGTGCTCATCATGGTCAACGTGCTCATCATGCTCATCGTGCTCATCGTGTTCGTCATGCTCATCACCATGCTCATCGTGTTCGTTATGGTCATCGTGTTCGTCATGCTCATCACCATGCTCATCGTGTTCGTCTTCTTCCTTTAAAGCAACTTTCTGACCGTTTAATTCACAAAGACTATTACTTGGTAGAGTGAATATATTTGTGTAATCATCAAATGTTTTCAAAGCTTGATTAATCTTAGCAATATCTTCATCATTTTTTGCTACATATTCAAAACCTACAATATCGGCTCCAGGTATCATAAATTCAAACTCAATTGTCGATCCTTCAACGGCAATATTTAACTCACCCACGCCGTGTTCGTGCTTATCAACTTGTCTCGTCTCTTCAGCACTGATTGTAAAAGTCAATAAATTAAATGAGAGTAATATATAGATTATGTATTTCATATGAGCCTCTATTAGAAAAAAAATATATTATCGTTAAAAAAATATTTTATCTAGATAAAATTGTTATTATATAACAATTCAATTAATGGATGATTTTTGCTTCAAGATGTTTCGCAGGATTTACAAGTACCAAAGAATTCTAGATTGTAGCCATCAAATTTGATTCCACTATTATCCTTAAAATCTAGTAAATATTTAAAGAGTTTAGGGTCATTTATTTCTGAGACTTCATCACAACTGTCACATATTGAAAATGCAGTAGCATGAGGTGTTTCACAATCTGAAGTTTTGCATGCAACAAATGAATTTTGACTTTCTACTTTATGAATTTTACCAATTTCAATTAACTTATCTAAAGCTCGGTAAACCTGAGGCGGGGCATTGATGCCTTTTTTTTGTACATTAGATAAAATGGAATACGCTTTAACAGGCTTCTTGTTTTTTTGAATATATTCAAGAATGATCTTTTGATTTTTGGACAGCGGTTTCTGTTTATTTTCCATTGTTTGTTATTTTAATATTTTTTTCTAATTCTGGATAATGATAAAATAAATAAAATTATTGCAACTGTGACAATAGTAGGACCCGATGATGTATTGATTTCAAAAGATGCATAAAGTCCAACAAATACTGAAAATAATCCTCCTATAATTGACAAAACAACCATTTGTTTAGGATTATTTGATAAATTACGCGCCATTGCACATGGAATAATAAGCATCCCAGTTATTAAGAGAAGACCTACCATTTTGATAGAAATTGCAATAAGAGCTGCCAATAAAATTGTAAATATAGCGTTAACTCGTTTTGGATTCATGCCTTCAGCTTCAGCCAACTCGTAATTTACCGTTGAGGCAAATAAAGGTTTCCATATTAGCCATAATACGAAAAGTATTATTGAACCACCTGCCCATATGATGATCAAGTCATTTACATTTACCGACAGTATATCTCCAAACAGAACCCCCATGATATCAAACCTTATGAATGATAAAAATCCTAAGACTAACAACCCAATGGCCAAAGATGAGTGTGAGAGAAGTCCTAGTAGTGCATCGCCTGCTAAATTTGTTGTATTTTGTAATCTCAATAAAATTAATGCAACTAGTGACGAAACAGTGAATATTGATAGTGAAATGTTTATATCAAATGATATCGATAATATTACACCTAACAATGCCGAGTGCGCCAATGTATCCCCAAAGAATGAAAGTCTTCGCCAAACAACAAAGCATCCTAGAGGACCAGTAACTATTGCAATTCCAATACCAGCGATCAGTGCCCTAAACAAAAAGTCATCAAACATATTATTTTGCCTCTTTCACGATGTTGCCATCTGAGTCATGAACATGGTCATGCTCATGTTCATAGAGAGATAGAAGCTGAGATGATTTTTCTCCAAAAAGTTCTTTATATTCTTTGTTTTGAGCAACAGCAACTGGCGTTCCTGAGCAGCAAACATGCCCATTAAGACAAACGACATAGTCAGTTGCAGACATAACAACATGTAGATCGTGTGAAATTAATAGTATTCCACACTGAAGTGTTTCGGATATTTTTTTTATCAACGCGTATAATTCAACTTCACCTGTAAAATCGACACCCTGTACAGGCTCATCAAGGACCAATAGGTCTGGTTTCTTTGCAATTGCTCGTGCCAGAAGAACTCTTTGAAATTCACCACCTGATAATTCTCTCAGATTATTATTTTTAAGGTGCTCAACGCCTGTTAAGTTAAGAGCATCGTTTATTTCTTGATCTTGAAGGTCATGAGTTAAGACCATAAAATCAATTACTCTTACAGGTAATGTCCAGTCAATTGAAACTTTTTGTGGTACGTAAGAAATTTTATTTGTTAATCTTTCAACAGTGCCCTCAATGTTTTTGTAAAGACCGAGAGCTATTTTAGCAGTAGTGGTTTTACCTGACCCGTTTGGACCAATTAAAGTAACAATTTTTCCTTTTGTAATATTTAAATTTACACCCTTAACTAGCCATTTGCCATTCTTATACAATCCGGCATCAGATACTTTTACTAAAAGGTCATTGTCTATCATAAAAAATGCTTGCTAAATAATTATGTTATAATATAACGCTATACTCAAACTATTATGAAAGCAATATATCTATGAAATTACAACTTAAATTTGGATTAATCTTATCAACTATTTCTCTATTAACGTTTATTTCTTACGCTAAAGCTGAAACAAAAGTTGTAACATCAATTAAGCCGATACATTCATTAATTAGTTATGTAATGGATGGAGTAGGAACGCCTGGCTTATTAGTAGATGGCAGTTCTTCACCACACACTTTTCAATTGAAGCCTTCCCACGCAACAATGCTTCAAGAAGCAGATATCGTGTTTTGGATTGGCGAGGACTTGGAGTCATTTCTAGAGACACCTCTGGAGTCAATTGCAAAAGATGCAAAGCAAGTAACATTGATGGAATCAGAAGATATTGAAATGCTCAAATTTAGGGAAAAAAATGTATTTGATGATCATGACGATCATGGTGATGAACATGATGATCATGATGAGCACGGTGATGAACATGACAAGCATGACGAACACGAAGAACATGGTGACGAGCATGACGAACACGAAGAACATGGTGACGAGCATGACGAACACGGTGATGAACATGACGAGCACGCACATCATGATGGTCATAATCATGGTGAATTTGATATTCACTTTTGGCTAGATCCAGAAATCGCAAAGACTATTGTTCAAATAGCTGCAAAAGAAATGTCAGAAATTGATCCTGCAAATGCATCAAAATATGAAGCAAATGCAGTCAAAGCTCTGAATGAACTTGATCAACTTATAAATGATACAAGAGGCAAGATAAATAAGGATGCCACTTATGTTGTATTCCACGATGCTTACCAATATTTTGAGCAACGCTTTGGAATCGAAGTAATCGGTGCACTCACAGTAAATCCTGAAGTATTGCCAGGCGCTAAACAGCTTGCTGAAATTAGAGAGGTCATTGAACACGAGGGCGTTAACTGCCTATTCTCTGAGCCTCAGTTTAATCCAAGTATTGCGGAAACAATTGCAAGTGATACAGGCGTCAAGGCTGCAGTTCTCGACCCGTTAGGAGCTGAACTAGAGCCTGGAATAGATCTATATTTTGATGTTATAAGTGATATTGCACTATCACTTGAAAGTTGCTAGGAGCTTATCAATATAAGGCAGTGAATATTACTAAGTTAGACCATTCTTAATTTAAAAAAAATAGATCATAGCTATCTAACAATGCATTAAATAATACATTTAAATGTTTCAAAAATGTGAATTATTTAAATTCTTATACTTATTTATTGATTTCGATTTATTATCTAGAATAATTTAAAAGTTTTGAATCTATTAAAGATATGACATCAGAATTTACATTATTTGGTTTTCATCATCTAATTTCAATTACATCAATCTTTGCAATTTCATTTCTATTTCCTGCAATGGTGAGATTGATTAACAATAAATCAATTACTGAAATAATCTTAATCATCTTAGGAGCTCTATTAATTATCCATGAATTAGCAAAACCTTTTTACAGAGTTTTTTTTTATGATCATTCTGTTTATGAGGTTTTTCCAATACACATTTGTCATATCGCAGCATTATCGATGGGAATTTATATCTTCACTAAAATTAAATTTTTTTTTGAAGTTGCGTACTTTTTTGGACTAACTGGAAATCTGTTAGCTATGGTAACGCCTGATGTTGATTATACTTATCCAGATGCTGAATTCATTACATATTACTTTGGTCATGGATTGCTTTTTATGACTGTATTTTATGTATGTATCTGTACCAAAGTGGAATTGACCTGGAGTTCAGTAATTAGAGTTCTAGTTTTTGCTGTCTCCTTATTACCATTGATTTACTTGCTAAACCTTTATCTCGTTAGTTATTTTGCTGATGCTAATTACTGGTATTTAATGATAACGCCTGCAGCCAATACGTTGTTGGATTTCTTCCCAGCCCCACCATGGCATATACCTTATCTAGCAATATTAGCTCTGATCTTGTTTGTGATGTCGTATTGGGTGTACTTAGCCCTAATGAGACTAAATAAATTCAAATATCTTTAATATAATGATTGTGTTTAAGACTAATAGCAGCAGAGGAACCACTGTTCTTATGAGTTCCATGATGTGATTAATGTTATCTAACTTCTTTTCGAGCTCAGATTTGTTATTCAGTAATTTGTTCAACATATAACAATTATAACACATCAATTTATTAAGTTCAAGTTTTATTATGTAAAACAGTAACTTATAAAATTTTATGAATATTTTACATTACCTTAAAATACTATCGGATCAATCAGAATAAATAGCAAAAATTATCTACATAAAATTTTATATCTTAGTTCGTAAGTTCTTGAGATTTTCAAACGAATCAAATCAAGGTTGATAGTTCCTTTAATTTCAAAATTTCAATTTTTATTATGAAAAATATAAAAATCGAAAAAGAATGTCCAAATCATATCCAGGCAAGTGTTTGCCTAAATTCATTATTTAATATTTTCAATTAAGGAGAACAGAGACAATGGAAATATCTGACGTTTATATGATTATCGGTTTCACTTTAGCAGCTTATTCTGTGGTTGCTAATGACAGCGTGCAAACGCTTGGAACTTTTATTGCATCAAATTCAGAAAAGTTTAAATGGTATATACTTGCAGGCGCAGCTTCATCAGTATTAAGCTTAACATTATTTTATGGATGGTACATGTATGATGACATTTCATACGGTAGATTGAATAAAATACCATTTCAGGAAATTAAGTGGTATCACGCAGCTGCTCCAGGATTTCTTTTACTATTTACTAGATTTGGTGTTCCAGTATCTACGACATTTTTAGTACTATCTGCTTTTGCATCAACTGTAATTTTGGAAAAAGTTTTAATCAAATCTGTGATGGGTTATGGATTAGCTGCAATCATTGCTTATACGATATGGATTGTTCTCTCAAGATACATTAATGAAAAATTTGATAAGGTTGGTAATATTAAACGATGGAGAGTCTTTCAGTGGATGACAACAGGTTTCCTCTGGTATACGTGGTTATCACACGATATGGCTAACATTGCTGTATTTTTACCTAGAGATCTACCTTTGACAATGTTAGTTGCAATTATTCTTCTTTGTTCTGCATTGTTATTTTATATATTTTATGAAAAGGGAGGACGTATTCAAAAAATTGTATTGGATAAAACTGGAACTCGTTTCGTAAGATCTGCTACAATCATTGATGGAGTTTATGCCTTTATATTACTTTATTTTAAGCAGTATAATGATATCCCAATGTCAACCACATGGGTCTTTGTGGGAATTTTGTGTGGTCGAGAATTAGCTATCGCAACAACAGCAGCTGATTACAAACTTGGCTATGTTTTTCCAATTATTGGTAAAGATTTCCTAAAAATGATCAGTGGTCTTTTGATTTCTGTGGCAATAGTTCTATCAATCCATTATGTGATAATTCCTGGTGGATACGAAGATATTAACTTTGCATTTTTAGAATCGTCTTTTAGGTTCTAATTAATTTCACATAATCGCTCTAGGACAGTCTTAGAAGACCTGTACCTAGGGCAATTATGATAATAGATAGAATTTTAATCTTTGAGAGTTTCTCAGACAGTATAACAATGGTTTTGAATACGATCCAATAAGAACAGTACGTGCAGCAGGGTATTCTCTTGGCTTATAAATAGAAATTTTCTACTAAGATACGTATTCTAATAAGTAAACGCCTATAAACAAAATAATAGCCGCAGCAAGCCTTCTCTTTAACCCCTGTTCTTTAAAAAATAATAATCCGATTAGTGAGGCAAATATTATACTGCTCTCTCTTATTGAAGCGACGTAGTGAATTGGCGCTTGTGTATATGCCCATAGAACAAGTGAGTATGAAGTTACAGAGCCTATTGCAGCAATAATCAGTGGAAACTTGTTTTCGGTGAATGTTGTTATCAATAAATTACGCTGATTGCTTATAGAATAAAGCAGAATTGGAATAGGCATCAAAAAAAATAGCCATACAATATACTGCATGGAACTTTCAACAGATTTAACCGCATATGAGTCAACTAAAGTATAAAACGTTATAGAAACGGGAAAATACAATAAGGCCAATACATTTTTATAATCTAAACTGAAACTTTTGCCGACAAAAAGAACAAAAATACCTGATATGATTATACCAATTGCCATGATTTCATTTAATGAGATTGTCTTGTTTAAGATAAATATTAAAATCAAAATTGTTAGTAATGGCGCTAGACCTCTTGCAAACGGATAGGCGACCGAGAAGTCTTCTATGGCGTAGGCTCTTGTTAAGGAGTGCATGTACATGGTGTGGGCAATTACTCCAAAAAATAAATATATTGCTGCAGTAGAAGAGGGTAGACCCACATAAAACAGTAAAGGCACCATCATAAGTGAGATGATGGATGCAAGTGTAACCATTTTTGCAAAACCATTGCCCTTATTCTTTATGAAGGCGTTCCATGATGCATGGAGGATAGCAGCAAACAGGATGACTGCTAAAATTGACATATTAAGGTGTAAGCCATTCTTTGATTAATTTCTCATTATTAAGCTTAAATAAGGCCCGTCTATGCCCATGCCGGTGAAGATAAAGCCATTCAATACTTTCAATCTTAATCTCAACAAGTGCAAAATTATCATAGCCTTTATTTAAAATATCTTCACTGGGTAAATTTTTTTCATGTTCTGGAAGATAACCAGAAACAGGTGTATCTGAATGCGTGCCTGGAGCCACTTCAACAATATAACATTTTTTACTAAAAGATCTGGTGTTGGCCCATGTTTCTTGAGCTTTATCATTTTTATGATTGATTTCAGCAACCCCTGATACTTTAATTTGTATCTTTTTGCCGTGATCATAAAAAAGCATACTGATCATGTCGTTATCTTTAAGTTCATTTACCTTATTAGACCGAATATCAGTGTGAAAACTTATTGAATTAGTTTCTTTATTTACATGTCTCAATACTACTGTTCTTATGGACGGGTAGTCCTTGTTTACTGTCGCAATATAGCCTTGATGCATCTCAGATTTTGATTTTGCTTTACCAATTGTTAAGAGACTCCAAATGTTGTCATAGGTCTTATCTAAATCATCATAGAAATCAGGAATATCGTGCGTATGATCTTTTACCATTCGAGCTTTTTTCCTTCATAATTTAGAAATGAGCCAGAGTTATCAAGATTTAGTTCATTTATAACATTGATCATCTGGGTAATGCTCTCTGGTATGTCTAATTTGGCACTTGTACCACCCATATCTGTTTTTACCCATCCTGGGTGCAAAATAAGGACAGATATACCATCTTCTTTCCAATCTATGGATAAGCTTTTTGCTGCAGAGTTAAGAGCTGATTTTGATGAGCGATAAAAATAAAATCTACCAGAGTAATTGTCATCAATGCTTCCCATTTGACTGGATATAAAAACTACTTTTTTATCAGATCCCATTTTTAAGTTGTTCTTTAATTTTCGTGCAAGAATTATGGGTATCACAGCATTAATTCTCATTTCATTCATCCAAGCATCTATATCAAGATCTTCTTTTAATTGCTCGTCACTAAAAATTCCTGCGTTGTGAATGAGTATGTCAATTTTTTGAGACCCGACACTTGTTACAAAATCATTCACGCTTACATCAGAAGTTAAGTCAAGTTCAGCGATATCGATATTATTAATTTCATTCAACTCTGTTGAGTTATTTTTATTTCGAGTAGTTGCAATGATATTATGGTTTGTATTGCTGTATTGCTTTACAAACTCAAGTCCAAGACCTCGATTAGCTCCTATGATTAATATATTGCTCATTTTATATATAAACTTATAGTACGTTCATGAGTATTTTAGCAAATCCTCTGCGACTAATCTTCTTTTTTTATTTAATTTATCTTTATTACTCGTATGTGCGACCTGTGCCTGTTGACTCTACAGTAAGAGAAGTGGCAAATTTAATTAGTGATTATGGAATACACTTTATCTCATTTTTCATACTTGGCGCCCTGGCACAATTGTCTAACAATAAAAACAATGATTTTTTATTTGGCATTAGCCTGGCTCTGATCACAAGTGTTTTTATTGAGTTTGTTCATTTCTTTATCCCATTTCGCGATTTTGTGATGATGGAAGGAATTGCAAATATAGTTGGTTGTTTGTCAGCGATATATTTAATAAACTATTATAGAAAAAATTATGGATAAGCTCATTATAAGAAATATTTGTCAACCACCTGATAGCAATCCTTATGGTACAGCACACGGAGCTTGGGTAGTTAAACAGATGGCGCACGCAGGAATTTACATGACCCAACTGGTATCAAAGGGCAATGCAGTACTTGTTGAATCAAAAGTAAAATATAAAAACCCAATGCACGTTGGCAAATTTATTAATGTTTATGGGTCCGTTGTAGGTGTTAAGCAATCCAAAATGATTTTTAAAATTACCGCAAAAAGATCTGAAATGAATCAAAAAGAAGTTGATGTTGCAGTAGGGGAATTTTCATACATTGCAATCAATGATAAAAATAAGACAAGAAAATTTAAACCTAATCTAAAGATATAAAAATAAGCCCCCAAGTTAATGGGGGCTTACTGTAGTTAAAACGGAGCTCCACTCAAAAAGTGGAGGTTTCCATATCTACAATCACATGGAATCTCACTACTCGAGCAAAGCTCCTCTATACTACTGATAGACATAGACCACCTCCTTTCATTAAATATGGTTTAAAATATAGATATATATATAATTTACTGGATTCTTATTTCAATCAAGGAGTTTGTTATGTCGCCTGAATTAATTTTTGAGCCGGTCATCAATATGTTATGGCTTTCTTTAGCTGTTTTTGCCTTTGGGACCACTATGAGGCTTAAATCCATTATTATTGATAAAAAAAGCAAAGAAGAAGACTTTAAAATACCTACATTTGATAATGGGGGTGAGACTATTCAAAATAGTCAGAGAAATCTGACCAATTTGTTCGAATTCCCAATTTTTTTCTATGCTGTGTGCATCATGATTTACGTAACTGGGAATGTTGATGGTAATTTTGTGCTATTGGCTACTTGGTTTTTCTGGTTGAGAGTCGCACACACTCTGACGCATATATTCTTTAATAAGGTCATTCCAGGCATTGCAATACCTGTAAGGACTCTATTTTGGTTACCTTCAACAATCATTCTTGGTTGGATGGCGTATAGAGCTTGCTCTATGATGATGTAATGTCAGAAAATATTTTATTACCTGCACTCGGATTAGTCCTGCTTACATTTATAGTGGGACTGATTCACACAATTGCCTCAACTGACTTAATGAGAAAGAATAAAAGTTGGGAAGAAAGTGGTATTCCTATAGAGCCTTACAAAGATGCGCCTTTGTATTTAAAGCTGATGAAAAATAATATCAGCAATTTATTTGAATTTCCTGTTCTATTCTACTTTTTGATAGCGATGATAATTTATTTTAATATCGCTAATGCATTCTTAGTCATCTGTGCATGGATTTATTTAATGTTAAGAGTAGTTCATTCAATTTGGCACATTTGTTTTACTGATACAAATATACGGGGCGCTATTTGGGTATTTTCCCAAACCGCTCTTTTTCTAATATTCGTTGGTAGTGCTTATATTTTATTAAGCTGAAACCCCAGCTTCATTTAATTTCTTTTTGAGCTTACCTGTCAGCATCAACCATACCATATGGTGATCACCCATTAGGGACCATAGTGGGTATTTAAAAGTTGCAGGTTTATTCTTTTCGATAAAGAAGTGTGATACCCAAGCTGGCCCATAACCAGCAAGCAGTATTAAAGGTATAAATAAGAAATTTTGAGTTGCAATTAATGTCCAAAAAAGAACCTGATAGGCAATAGTACCAAAATAATGGAAGACCCTAGTACTTTTTTTCCTATGCTCCCTTAAATAGAATGGGAAAAAATCATTGTAATTTGTATATCTCTCTGGATTTTTCATGCAATTGACATTATATTTCGGCACATGAATCTAGACAACAAAATAATGTACATAATGGTGGCTGCATTTGTAGTATTTATTTTGGTATCAAGCTTTAACAGTTAATTTCCATGGCAAATTTTGGCAATATTCCTATATATGCGTTACGATTCATGGTTATTTACTTTATCGTAACGAACGCTATAGCCATGGCATTATTTCCTGGCGGAACCCTGTTTCACCCTGAACTTGAAATATACTCATTCTCTGAAAATTTTTTTAGCGATCTGGGAATCACATTCACTAAAGACGGCACGCAAAACTATCTTTCAAGTTTTTTATTCAATAGTTCTTTACTGGTATTAGGACTTTGTGCTGCTACGCATATTTTTGTACCAAAACTATTCAAGGGAAATAAGAAAAGTTACATTCTTTCCATCATTGCAGCAATATTGTTTGTTATAGCAGGACTCTCCTTCATTGGGGTAGGCTTGACTCCTGCCGATATTTACTTTGAAGAACACGTTTGGTTTGTCATTTTTGCATTTAATGCGCAGACAATAGGTGTTCTTTTCATGACAATTGCTTTCTTACTGAGCAAGGTAAGTAATAAATATACTATTGTCGCATTTATTTATTTTATTAATGTTGCTCTTTACACGATTTTTGAAACAAGTGAACCTCCACCTGATTTTAATCCTTTTGAGTTAGAAAACGTAGGCGATTTTATTGACTACAATCGTTTTATAATATCTGTAGTATGGCAAAAAATTATCACTCTTATTTCAATGATCAGTATATTAGTTTTTACATTTGGATATAAACGTCTCATAAATGACTAAATTTTGGTGTGTAGATGCTCTTCGGATAGCTTCCGTCTATTATGTAGTTGCAGTCGTTATTGCAATACTGCTTTATCCTGGCGGCAATCATATTGAGCTTGATCAAGTTGGTTACTCTCTGCACAAAAACTTCTTAAGTGAACTTGGATTTCATAAAACAATGTCAGGAGATCTTAATTTCTTTTCTTCATTCTTTTGGAATACAGCCATGTATATGCTGCTTCTTCAGGGTATAGCATTTTTATTTATACCAAGTTTATTTAGAGAAAATAGATATTCATTTGCTTTCGCATGTTTGGGAACGTTATTTATGTTTCCAGCGTGT
>CABYSM010000008.1 GCA_902521655.1 uncultured Pelagibacteraceae bacterium | reverse complement strand
AGCAAATAACAATATCGAAGCTATTTATGCTGATTCATGGAAAAGTGTTGAATATTTAAAACAAGTAAATGTAAAAATAGTTGTACTAGCTCATGGCACTGAAATACCAAAAAAATATTTTGATAAATTTTACGCATATTTAAATATTAAAAAAAGACGGATAATTAAATCTTATGAAAATTGTCAAATAATTGCTGCTAATTCTGCCTATACTAGAGATCTTATGATAGCATCATTAAAAATAAGCTCTGATAAAGTAAAAATTATTCACCCAGGAATTGATGTCTATGAGGATTTTATAAGTAATGAAGATAGAGAGAATGTTAAAAAAATTATTAAAGATGCATCTCCTATTATTACAACTCTTGCTAGAGTTGAAAAAAGAAAGGGCCATAAATTTGTAATAAACGCAATATCAGAATTAAAATCAAAATTTCCTAATATGCTTTATCTGGTCGCGGGTAAAGGGCCATACTTAGATGAAATTAAAAAATATGTAAGAACGTTGAAACTTGAAAAGAATGTTATGTTTCTTGGTTGGATTACTGAACCAGAAAAGTCATTAGTTTTACAAAGCTCTGATATATTTATAATGACTCCAAGTCAGGTTGGGGAGTCTATTGAAGGATTTGGTATGGTATTTATTGATGCTGCCTTTCATGGAATTGCTAGCATTGGAACTCTTAGTGGAGGAATATCAGACGCAGTGCTTGATAACAAAACGGGATTATTATGTGAAGAGGGCAATCAAGTCAGCATTACGAAAAATATTGATAAATTACTTAGTAATAAAGAATTGAGAGTTAAATTGGGAAAAAATGGCAGAGAAAGAGCAAGAAATGAATACTCTTGGAATGCAAAAGTCACTGAATACCTTAATATATAATAGACTCTTTAAATAATTGCATTGGTAGCGGGAGAGGGATTTGAACCCCCGACCTAAGGATTATGATTCCTCCGCTCTAACCAACTGAGCTACCCCGCCAAAGAATGCCATAATATACAAATTAATTAGTTTGTCGACTGGATCCATCCGCCACCTAAGAGACGTGTTCCGTATTCATCTTTAGAATAAAAGACACATGCTTGACCAGGTGAAACACTACTTTCTGGTTTTGACAAGTTAACTATAGCTCTTTTATCTGATTGAATTTCTATTACTGATTTTAATAAGCTTCCACTAGACCTCACTCTTACTAATATATTGAGATCAGATATGTCCGTGAGAAGATTTAATTTATTAACTGTAATAGTTGAAGATTTTACTTCCTCTTTTTCAGCAACTATAACCCGATTTTTTTCTGAATTTATTTCTTTAACATATAAAGGATTTTTCTTTGAAACTCCCAATCCTCTTCTTTGCCCAACTGTAAAATTGTGAATACCTTCATGTGAATTGAGTACTCTGCCCTCAGTATCAACAATATCTCCTTTTGAATTCTTAACACTGTCTTTAATAAAATCTTTATAATTGCCATCTGGAACAAAACAAATATCCTGGCTATCTTTTTTATCATGTAAATGAAATTCTAAATTCTTTGCTATATTTCTTATTTCATCTTTCTTGTGGTAACCAAGAGGAAAATCTAAAAAATCAAGATCCTTTTTTTTTGTAGTAAATAAAAAATAAGATTGATCACGATCAGTATCCTCTGGAATATACAATCTCCACTCATTATTGACTTTAATTTTTTTTATATAGTGACCAGTTACTAGGCTTTTTGCATTTAAACTCTTTGCGAATTCGATAAGGTCTAAAAATTTAACTTTTTCATTGCAACTAATACACGGAATTGGGGTACGGCCTTTTTCATATTCGTTGATGAAAGGCTCTATAACATTTTTTCTAAATATTTCTTCATAATCTAAGACGTAATGTGGAATTGTTATATCATTTGCGATCTTCTTAGCATCTATTATATCTACGCCAGAACAACAGGATTTTGATTTTGAAATTTTCTTTTCGTCATATAATCTTAATGTAACGCCAATGACATTATCATTTTCTCTCTTCATTAGCGCCGCTGCAACGGAAGAGTCAACTCCTCCCGACATGGCTACAACCGTCGGCTTTTTATTTTTTATTTGAAGTGTTGTACTTTGCATAATAGTTATTAAATTCAATTGGTATGTATAATATATTTGTCATATTGTCTAATCTAGCAAAAACAAATTAAAAATGATTATAGACGAGGATAAATCTCAAAAATTAACTACTTTAGCATTTAATGCAGGACAAGAAATTGTAAGCATTTACAATAAAAAAGTTACTAAAAGACTTAAATCAGATAATAGCCCTGTGACTAACGCTGATTTAAAAGCAAACAGCATAATATGTGCAGGATTAAAAAAATATTTCCCAAAAATACCTATCGTTTCAGAAGAATTGGATAATAGTCACATTAAAAACAAAAAAATATTTTGGCTTGTTGACCCACTAGATGGAACCAAAGAATTTCTTAAGGGCAATGGCGAATTTACAGTTAACATTGCTCTGATTATCAATAAAAAGCCTATATATGGGTTAATTTACATGCCAGCTAAGAATAAATTTTATTATACAAAGAATAAAAAATCGTATTTTGCTAAATTTGATCAAAAAGGAAAACTAAGAAATATAAAAGTTATTAAGGTTAAAAAAAGAATGAAAAATATTTTGGTATTTAGTCGCTCGCATGGCTTATCTAAAGAAAAGATGTTAGAAGCTAGGAAAACAGTATTTAAGAAATTTAATGCTAATAAGATCATCAGATCAGGAAGTTCAATAAAATTATGCTATATCGCTGATGGTACTGCAAATATTTACCCTAGACATGGCAGGACTATGGAATGGGATATTGCTGCTGGTGATGCGATCTTAAGATATGCTGGAGGTAGCATAAAAACATTGGATAGAAAAATCATGAAGTATGGTAAACCTGGATTTAAAAATACTTCGTTTATAGCCAAAAGTTAATTAAAATCTATTGGCTTTCCATAAACATTTTTTACAATTTTATTATTCCAAAAAACTTTTCTTCCATTAACAATCGTACCAACAGGCCAACCGGTTAATTTTTCTCCATGAAAAGGTGACCATCCACATTTACTTTTCATATCTTTATTAAGTACTTTCTTTTCTTTATTTAAATCAACAATGGTAATATCTGCATCGAAACCTACCTTAATTAAACCTTTATTCTTAATTTTGAAAATTCTTCTTGGATTGAAACTGGTCAATTTTACAACATCCATAATGGAAATTATTTTTTTTGAAACTTCATTTAATAAAATAGGTAATAATGTTTGTACGCCTGGCATGCCTGAGGGACTATTTGGATAAGATTTATTTTTTTCAGATTTTAAATGAGGAGCATGATCAGATCCAATAACATCAATTTTACCCTCTTTAAGAGTTTTTCTAAGATATGCCCTATGCTTATTTCCTCTTATTGGCGGATTCATTTGAGCATACGTGCCTATTTTTTTATAACAATCAGGTGATGACAAAACTAAGTGTTGGGGAGTCACCTCAAACGTTACATATTTTCTGTTTCTTAGAAGTAATTTTACTTCATCAGCAGTTGTGATATGTAAAATATGAATTTTCTTTTTTGTTATATTTGCAGATTTAATTAGATTTTTTGTCGATCTAATTGCTGTTTCAACATTTCTCCATACTTCATGTGACCTAGGTTGACTGTTTTTAATATATTTCTTTCTTATATTTAATAAATCTTCATCTTCTGAATGGAATGAAATCATTTTTTTTGTATTTTTCATTATATTTTGAATGTCTTTATGGTTAGATACTAATAATGTTCCTGTAGAAGATCCTACAAATACTTTTACACCACAGCATCCTCTGAGCTTCTCAACTTTTTTAATTTCAGAAATATTGTCTTTTTCTGCACCAAAATAAAAAGCGTAATTGCAAACCATTCTATTTTTTGCCATTCCTAATTTTTTCGTAAATAATGACTTTGTTGTAATGCTCGGTTTATTATTAGGCATATCAAATACAGACGTAACACCTCCAGCAACAGCTGCGTAGCTACCTGATTTTAAGTCCTCTTTTTTAGTATTTCCTGGCTCTCTAAAATGTACTTGAGTGTCAAAAACACCTGGAAGAATATGGAGTCCTGAGGCGTTAAATCTTTCTTTTGATTTTTCTTTACTTAAGTTTCCGATCTTGAATATTTTTCCATTTTTAATTGCTATGTCTGCATTGCTAACTTTATCGTGCGATACTACTGTTCCATTTTCAAGTATAAGATCAATCATTCCATCTCTGTTTTAATTGCATTTAGTACTTTTTCAACAGATAAATTAAGAGGATCATCAATTCCTGGATAGTCCATTGATTTTATAATTTTGTGATCTCCCCAGGGACCATAAACAATTTCATTAGTTGGTCCAAAAAGGGCAAATGTTTTACACCTTGTTGATGCAGCAAGATGCATAAGTCCACTGTCGCTTCCAATAAAAAAATTGCATTTGTTAAAAATAGGTACCATATGACGTAAGTTTCCCCAGTCAAATAAATTAATTATATTGAGTGATGAGTCATCGATCATTTTAAAAAACTTTTCTTTATTTGGAATATCTTTTGATATCCCCGTGAATATTATTGTATAGTCTTTGAAAAACTCGTTTTTAAATAATTCGAAATATTTTTCAATAGCCCAGTCTTTTTGCCTCCAATTAGAGTAAGGTGAAACCGCTATAAAAGGACCACCAGTTTTAATTTTGTTTTCACTTTCTGACTCATCGACTAAATCATGCCAAATATATGGTGATATTTTTTTTGATGTATCAAGAAATTTTTTAAATTGAATAATTTTGTGAGATTTGTCATTTCCCTTAAAAATTTTACGAGACTTTGCGAATAATAAATATGCTGTAATAGATGATCTCAAATCAACAACCAGATCCCATTTTTTAGTAATACATGACCTCCAAACATTTAACCAATGCAAGCCATATTTTTTTTTGTTTATTACAATGATTTTTTCAAGATTGGGCATTTTTTTATAAAGATCCCTAGCGAATGGACTGGTGACAATAGTAAATTTAGATTGGTTATTATGATCAATTAAAAAATTTATAATTGATGATGCTAAAATGGTATCTCCAATCCGTGTGGGTCCTATAAATAAAATATTCATAATTAGGGTTTATTTATATCATATATTTACTTGGTGCCGTCGGAGAGACTCGAACTCTCACGAACTATGTTCACTGATCCCTCAAACCAGCCTGTCTACCAATTCCAGCACGACGGCATATTTCCCTATTTTATAGGGATAAGTTGTATTGTTGAAATATATACATTTAATTATAATTGTAATAATAGATAATATTAAAAATAATATATGTTAAGAGAAGAATTAAAATATCCCTCAAATTTTACTCCTGAAGTTCAAAATGCGACAGCTGAACTTTATAAAGGAGTTGAAAAAGTAATTCCCGCTGTAGAATGGCCATTTCACGCGCCCTTAATTCATGAGATTAATAAACTAAAAAAAGAGAAAAACATCGCCATTCTTACACACAACTATCAAACACCTGAAATATTTCATTGTGTTTCCGATATTGTTGGAGACTCGCTAAAGCTTGCCTATGAAGCGAGAGATTCAAATGCTGAAACAATAATTGTTTGTGGTGTTCATTTTATGGCTGAGACTGCAAAAATTTTAAGTCCTGACAAAAATGTTTTAATACCAGATATGAGAGCAGGATGTTCACTTGCTGACTCTATTACAGCTGATGATATAAAATTGTTAAAACAAAAATATCCTGGTGTTCCAGTAGTTACTTATGTCAATACATCCGCAGAAGTGAAAGCTGAAACAGATGTGTGTTGTACGTCTGGTAACGCAAAAAAAGTTGTAGAAGCACTTGGAACAGATAGTGTTATATTTTTACCTGATGAGTTTCTAGCAAAAAATGTTGCTGCTCAGACTAATGTAAAAATTATTTCATGGAAAGGGCGATGTGAAGTACATGAGAGGTTTACAGCTCAAGAAATATTAGCCTATAAAGAACAACATAAAGACATTGTTGTACTTGCCCATCCTGAGTGTTCTCCAGAAGTCGTAGCTGTTAGTGATTTTACTGGATCAACAGCTGGTATGAGTAATTATGTAAAAGATAATCAGCCCCAAAAAGTAATAATGGTTACTGAATGTTCAATGAGTGACAATGTAGCTATTGAAAATCCTGATGTTGAATTTGTAAGGCCTTGTAATCTATGTCCACATATGAAAAGAATCTCTCTTAAAAAAATATACGATGCAATTCGTTTTAATCAATTTCAGATAGAAGTCGACAAAGATATTATTGACCAAGCTAGGTTATCAATTGATCGGATGTTGGAAATTGGAAGAAGCTAATTATGACTGACTCTATCTATAGACCAGACGTGGTTATCGTGGGAGGTGGTGTGGCTGGACTAACCACAGCGCTTAACCTTGCACCGCGAAAAGTATGCATTATTACTAAAAGTACTTTAGGAGTGAATACCTCAAGTATGTGGGCTCAAGGTGGAATTGCTGCTGCGGTTGGAATTAATGATAGTGTCAAAAGTCATATTGAAGATACAGTAGCAACTGCAAAAGGACTTGCCGATGAGAATGTCATTGTCAAAGTAGTCAATGAGGCAAAAAATATTATTAATGATCTTGAGAGCTTTGGTGTGAACTTTGATAAAAATGATGATGGCTCTTTTGATTTAGGATTAGAAGCAGCACATAGCAGTAACCGAATAGTAAGGTCAAAAGGCGATAGTTCTGGCATTGAAATTATGAGAGGGTTAATAGAAAAAGTTCATGATAGTAACAATATTACTGTTTTAGAAAACGTCTCAATTGATAGCATTATGTCAGAAAATAACACTATTCATGGAGTTATTGGAAGATTGGCTCAAGATAATATTCCAGATAATCATGTCATTATTGAATGTTCAAATGTTGTACTTGCAACTGGGGGTCTTGGAGGAATATTTGCAAATACAACTAACCCGAGAAGCTCTTATGGTGAGGGAATAGCCCTTGCTGCTCAAGCAGGTGCAGTTTTAACAGATATGGAGTTTATTCAATTCCACCCAACAGGACTTGATTTTGGTTTGGACCCCACTCCTCTTGCCACTGAAGCCATTAGGGGTGACGGCGCTTATCTAGTTAACCAAAATGAAGAAAGGTTTATGCTCGGGGTTCATCCAGAAAATGAGTTAGCACCCAGAGACCTAGTTGCTCAAAATTTATTTAAACAAATTGAGCAAGGCAACTCTGTCTTTCTTGATTGCCGCAAGGTGAGCAGTGTATTTGAAACAAAATACCCTCAAGTTGCATCGTACTGTCAAGCAGCAGGCCTTAATCCAAAAAAAGATTTGTTACCAATACTTCCAGTCGCTCACTATCACATTGGAGGAGTTAAAACAGACTTGGAAGGAAAAACTTCAATAGAAGGGCTTTGGTGTTGTGGTGAAGTTGCGGCAACAGGAATACATGGTGCAAATCGTTTAGCTTCTAATTCATTACTTGAGTCTATGGTGTTTGGAAGAATTGTTGCAAAGAATATAAATAATATACCAATTAAAAGGGTAAATAAAATTAATCCTGACTTCATAAGAATGCATAAAGAAAAAACTAAGAATAGAATTAGAGCGAAGAAATATATTTGGCAACTTCGTTCTTCTATGATGAGAAATATAGGTATTGTAAGAAACCATAGCTCAATTGTAAGGGGGCTTCATGATATTCTTAAGATTGAACGAGAGTCGAAAGGGCTATCTGCTAAGCTAAATGATATGATACTAGTAAGTAAATTTATCATTATTGGAGCGTATTTGAGAAAAGAAAGTAGAGGATGCCACTTAAGATCTGACTATAAAAATACAGAAGATAATTTTATTCTACATTTTGATCTCAAATTCTCAGATTTAGATAAAAAAATTAAAGAGATCTTAAATTTGACTGATAACGCAAATCATAAACAAGTTGTTAACTAAAAAATATATAAATCAGCTAATACTTACAGCTCTCTTGGAAGACATAGGAAGAGAGGGCGACATAACATCAAAGGTATTAATACCTAAATCATCTATTTCAAAAGCAACAATTGTTGTCAAAGAAAGAGCTGTAATATGTGGTGTTAAATTTGCTGAACAGACCTTTAAAAAATTAGATAAGTCACTAAAAATTAAAATTCTTAAGAAAGATGGCGAACTCGTAAGCAAGGGAGAAAAAATAATTACAATAATAGGAAAAACGCAAAGTATCCTAACTGCGGAAAGAACTGTGCTAAACTTTTTAGGCTTAATGTCTGGTATTGCTTCTAAAGCAAAAAAATTTTCAGATATAGCTAATCCATATGGTTCAAAAATCTATTCTACTCGTAAAACCATTGCTGGTATTCGTAAACTTGAAAAATATGCACTAACAGTCGGAGGGGCTTATATTAATAGAGAAACGCTCGATGATTTCTTTTTCATTAAAGATAATCATTTGAAGACAAATTCTGACATAAAAGAATGTATTCACAAACTTAGAAAATTTAATCCAAAGAAAAAAATTACTGTTGAAGTAGATAATATAAGTCAGCTTAAAGAAATTATTGATCAAAAAGTTGAAGTGGTTTTATTAGACAACATGACCCCAGGACAGGTCAAAAATTGTCTTAAAATTATAAATGGTAGATTTGAATGTGAAGCATCGGGAAAAATAAATTTAAAAAATCTTTTGTCTTATGCAAAGACAAGAGTGAACCGTATCTCTATAGGCCATCTTACTCACAGCATTAATAATGTAGATTTTGGATTAAATATCTAAATGTACAGCAGGTCAATCATTCCTAATGAATTTAATGCTCCAACTGAATATATAACAGAAAAATTTGTATTACGTCCACTCACAATAGAGTATGTAGAAGAAGACTACGAAGTAGTAATGAGTAGCGTAGATCATCTTTATAAATTGATGGATAACAGTGAATGGCCCAAAGGTTTATCTTTGCAAGAAAATTTAATTGATCTTGGCTGGCATCAAAGAGAGTTTACCTTAGGTCACTCTTTTGCGTATACTGTTTTATCTCCAGAAAGTAATAAAATTATAGGCTGTTGTTATATTTATCCTTCAGCAGATACTCAATATGAAGTTCAAGTTTTTTTCTGGATCAAAGAAAATCTTTTGAGAGAGGGTCTCGAGCCTGAACTAGGAACCACAATTAAAAGTTGGCTAGAGGAATCATGGCCATTCAAGGCATTTGATTTTCCTGGAAGAAATATTTAATTATTCAAAAATTTTTTGGTACTCAGCTGTAAGTTCTTTTATTGAGACTCTTTTTTGTTGCATAGTATCGCGGTCTCTTATTGTTACAGTTTCATCTTCCAAGGTTTCAAAATCTACAGTTATACATATAGGAGTGCCAATTTCATCATGCCTTCTGTAACCTTTACCAATATTGCCTGAATTTTCTAAAATTACTCGGCCCAATCCAAGTGTTTGCAAATCTTTTTTTATATTTCTCGCCTTATTAACTAACTCTTCATTGTTTCTTTTAAGGGGAATAACAGCAGCTTTGATAGGAGACAAATGAGGTTTAAGTGCTAACACAATACGCGTGTTATCATTTTCTAACTTTTCTTCACGGTAAGCTTCATTTAAAAGTGCTAAGACTCCCCTATCAACCCCTGCTGATGGCTCAATCACGTAAGGTATAAACCAATCTTTACTTTCAGAATTTTGAACAGCGAGTTTTGTAGTTGAGTTTTTATTTTCCATAACTTCTGCAGAAATTTTAAAGTCGCTCTGGTTTTTTGTATGTGAACCTAAATCAAAATCTGTTCTGTTGGCTATTCCCTCTAATTCTTCTAAACCGTGAGGGAATTCATACATCAAATCTACTGTTGCTTTTGAGTAATGAGATAAATCACTTTTTTCTACATTAAGTTTTTTTAGATTATTGGGATCAATTCCTTGATGAACCCACCAATCGTACCTTTGAGCAACCCAGTAGTCATGCCACGTTTCATCTTTTCCAGGTTCAATAAAAAATTCAAGCTCCATTTGCTCAAACTCTCGAACTCGAAAAATAAATTTTCCAGGAGTCACTTCGTTTCTGAAAGCTTTACCTATCTGCGCGATACCAAAAGGTACTACTTTATTCGTAGAGTCTAAAATATTTTTGAAATTAGTGAATATTTGTTGCGCCGTTTCAGGTCTTAAGTATGCATAGTTACTTCCATCATCAACCGGTCCAACCGCAGTTTTAAACATTAAATTGAAAGGCCGTGGATCAGTTAAGTCTATTGAACCACACTGAGGACATTTATTGTCATTATGTTGGTCAGCTCTAAATCTATGATTGCAACTTTTACAATCAACTAGTGGATCAGAAAATGTATCTTCGTGTCCTGAGTGTTTAAGAACTTGCTTTCCCGTTAGGATAGATGCATCCAAGCCCTCGACATCATCCCTTTCATAAATCATAGATTTCCACCAGGACAATTTAAGGTTATTCTTTAATTCGACACCAAGTGGCCCGTAATCATAAACTCCCTGAAGTCCTCCGTAAATCTCATTTGATTGGAATATAAAGCCCCGTCTTTTACAAAGAGAAACAAGTTCTTCCATATTTTTAGAGACCATAACGGCTCCAAAAAGAATTTTCCTTTATTGCCTGAATAAATTGATCAACCAGATCATTAGAACCGTATCTACTACTGAATAAATTTTTTACAAAAGATTTTTTTTCCTCAATATGTCTTATCTTTATGTTTTTTCCATAATTTTTTTCAAGATAGGTATTCAAATTTTCATTGGAATCCACTAATCCAATGTTTTTTCCTTGTTCTCCAGTCCAGAATTCACCATTGAAAACTTGAGTGGGCTTTATCTTCTTTTTTCTACTCTTTAGGACTAAGTCTTTGAAATTTTCAAAAATGCTATCTTGAACCTTTATTAATTTTGATACATCTTTTTTTGATACTTCCTCAAAAGGATCTAAAAATGATTTACGGTCTCCTTTAGTAAAAACTCTTCTTTTAATACCAACTTTATCAATAAGTTTTTTAAATCCAAAAGATGCGCTAATAACTCCTATTGACCCAACGATAGAACTTTTATTTGCCAAGAGAATATCACCTGCGCACATTAGCATATAGCCTCCTGAGGCGGCGACATCTTCAGCAATAGTGATCACTTTTACTTTATTTTTGTTTGAAAGAGTTTTAATTCTATCATAGATCAACTCTGATTGAACTGGAGACCCACCAGGAGAATTAATTTTAATAACAACAACGTTTGGTTTTTTGTAAGTAAAAGTTTTATCAAGTATGTTTGAACAATTTTCAAGAGTTAGTCCTTTTTGGAACCTACCAAGGTCACCAATTACTCCTCTTAAGCCAACAATATTAATGCGAGTTTTAGTTGAAAAGA
Source organism: uncultured Pelagibacteraceae bacterium (assembly GCA_902521655.1). Lineage (GTDB taxonomy): Bacteria > Pseudomonadota > Alphaproteobacteria > Pelagibacterales > AG-422-B15 > CACNXQ01. The sequence goes on along the minus strand of CABYSM010000008.1, from coordinate 32,378 downwards.
TGCTCATATTTAGAATTATTTACCAGAAATCTATAACTTTTAATTATTCGAGACTATATTATAACTACAGCAAAATATAAAACAAAAACATTAGTTTATTAAATGAGTCATCCTATTCATGCCCTTTCAAAAACCTTAAGGTCCTCTCTAAAAAGAGTTAATAAAGAAATCAAAGACAATATAAAGGATGAGGAAAAACTCATAACTGCAACGGCTGGTCACTTAATCAATTCTGATGGAAAGAAAATTCGACCACTTCTGACACTTATTATTTCCAGAATGCTTAAATATAGAGGTAATGCTGATGTGACGCTGGCTGTATGCATTGAATTCATACATAACGCAACTTTATTGCATGATGACGTTATAGATACTGGAAAAATACGCAGAGGCAAGAAAAGTGCTAACGAAATTTGGGGCAATAAGGTTAGCGTCCTCGTGGGTGACTATCTTTTAAGTAAGGCATTTAAACTCATGGTCAAAAATAAGTCACTTAAGCTTTTAGAGATCTTATCACAAACTTCGCTCGTACTAGCGAGAGGCCAAATACAAGATGTTGGCAATACCCAAAATATAAAATTGAGTGAAAAACAATACCTATCAATTATTAATGCTAAAACAGCAGAGCTGTTTAGAGTATCATGCTTTCTTCCAACCATAATTGCACAACAAAATAATAAAATTCAAAAAATATTTAATGAATTTGGATATTATTTTGGCATGTCGTTTCAGTTGTCAGATGATATCTTAGATTATTTTGGACATTCAAATAAAATGGGTAAATCAATTGGGAAAGATTTTTACGAAGGAAAAGTTACATATCCTGTGATACGATGCTTTAGAGATTCTGATCAGAAATCAAAAGTAATTATTGCAAAACTATTTCTTAAGAAAAAAAGAAATAAGAAAGATCTTACTGTTTTATTAAAATTAATGAAAAAAACTGACTCTTATCAAAAGTCGATTGATTTTCTGCTCAAATATAATGAAAAAGCAAAGTCGAGTATTAATAAATTTGAAGATAATAGATATAAGGTGTATCTTACAAGTTTAGTAGATAACTTGGCGATAAGAGAAAAGTAAACCATGTCACATAATACATTTGGCAAATTATTTCGTTTTACCACTTGGGGAGAGTCCCATGGTGTAGCTATTGGTTGTGTAATTGATGGATGTCCTCCAATGATTCCACTTAATGAAAAAGATATTCAAAAATATTTAGATATGAGAAAACCCGGAACCTCTCGTTTTGTAACTCAGAGAAAAGAAGATGACAAGGTTTCTATTCTCTCTGGGGTTTTTGATGGAAAAACAACTGGTACACCTATTTTGCTCTTAATCTGGAACAAGGATCAAAAATCAAAAGATTATACTGAAATAAAGAATAAGTTTAGACCTGGCCATGCAGACATTACTTACTTTCTTAAGTACGGAATAAGAGACTACCGCGGAGGTGGTCGCTCATCTGCTCGAGAAACAGCTAGTCGTGTTGCTGCAGGAGCGGTAGCTAGAAAAGTTATTGGTCATATTTCAAAGAAAAAGATATTGATACAAGGGGCAGTAACACAAATTGGGAAGATGAGCATAAATCCACAGCATTTTAACTGGCATGAAGTTCGTAAAAATAATTTCTTTTGTCCTGACAAAAAAATCCTATCGACATGGGAAGAGTATTTAGATGTAACACGTAAAAACGGAACTTCTTTAGGTGCAAAAATACTCGTAAATGCAAAGAATGTTCCTTCAGGACTTGGTGAGCCTATTTACGGTAAATTAGATGCTGACTTAGCATCCGCAATGATGAGCATCAACGCGATTAAAGGAGTTGAGATTGGTTTAGGAAATGAGTCTGTTGAAATCACTGGTGATGAAAATTCAGATGAAATACGAGCTAACGGTAAGAAAATTTCCTTTTCATCGAATAATTCTGGTGGCATTTTAGGAGGTATTTCAAGCGGTCAAGATATAAATATCAGTATTGCAGTGAAGCCAACATCTTCAATCTTAAAAACAAAAAAGACGATTAATAATAGATTAAAGAATACAACCATATCCACAAAAGGAAGGCACGATCCATGTGTGGGTTTAAGGGCAGTTCCTATTGCTGAAGCAATGACAGCATGTGTGTTAGCTGATCACATCATGCGTAACAAGGCTCAGTGCAGTTAAACTTTAAGGTCTAATAAAAATTCAATAAGTAAATAAGTTTTCTTATTTTTAAGATTTATTTTTTTGAAAATTGAAAAAATTTTTTGAGAAAGTTTAAATTTGTAATTCTCAAGAAACTTTTTATTTTTTGCTGACATACTTGGAAAGTCTTCAAAATCATCATTTATTTGAAAAATTTCACCAATATACATTCCTATATCAGCAAGAGATTTTTCAATTTTTTTACTTTTTCCAGCACATATTGCTACTGCCTGACAACAAAATGACATTAATACTCCTGTTTTAAGTTGATTTAGCTCAATCCTTTCTTCTAATTTTATATTTGAAGAGCTTAAATCAATATATTGTCCTAATAACAAACCTTTTTCACCTGAAAATTCACTCAATAGCTGTATCAATTTTATTTTTTTACCTTCGCTTAAATTAAATTTCTTACTCGCTATAGTTAAATAGGATTTTGTCAGAAGCCCACAACCAGCAAGAACAGCTGTAAATTCATTATATTTGTAATGAGTTGTTTTCTTCCCCCTCCTATATTTATCATTGTCCATAGATGGCAAATCATCATGCACTAATGAATAGTTATGCAGCATTTCAATAGCAGAACCTAAATTAAAAATTGTATTTTTTGACAATTGAAATTCTTTACCAAATATATAAACCAAATATGGCCTGAATCTTTTTCCGCCAGAATTTATCGAATATTTAATTGATTGATTTAAGGTGTTTTTATCTAGAATAAATTTTTTTTTTAGAAATGGATTAAATTCTTTACTAAAACTTCTCAAATCTTTTTTGATGGTCTGATGCCTCATTCACTTTTTTTTTGAGATTTTTCCATCAGACAATACTTTAATTTCGTCGAGCTTAAGGACCGCCTCATCTAATTTCCTCTGACAATGAGATCTAAGATGCGACCCTCTAGTATAATACTCAATAGACTTTTCTAAATCTATATTCCCACTTTCAAGATTCTCTACAATTTCAGATAGTTCTTCCATTGCTTTTTCAAAAGATAGTTTATTTATTTCCTCAGGAATTTTACTCATTTTTGGAGCTCACTTAGATGCGTAATCATTGAATTTTCTAGTGCTTTTATATCATAACCACCTTCAAGCATCGATATTATTTTTCCTCCACAATATTTATTTGCAATTTCTCTTAACTTGCTTGTAATTAGCCTAAAATCATTTTCTTCAAGCTCCAGCGAGGCGAGAGGATCTTTTGTATGCGCGTCAAACCCAGCAGAAATTAGAAGGAAATCTGGCCTTTGCTCTTCTAATTTTTTTACAATTCTTTCATCAAATATCTGCTGATATTTATCTGAATTTGTTCCTGATATGAGTGGAACATTAACAATATTACCTACTCCTATTTCATTTACATCACCTGTACCGGGGTATAGGGGATACTGGTGTGTTGAGTAATAGGTAACTTTTGAATTATTATAGAATATATCTTGAGTACCATTTCCATGATGAACATCAAAATCAATAATGGCTATGTTTTTAAACTTATACTTGTTAATTAAATAATGTGCAGCAATTGCAACGTTGTTAAAAACACAAAAACCCATTGATCGATCATAACATGCATGATGACCAGGTGGCCTGACAATACAAAAAGCATTATGACTGTTATTGCTCATTATAGCATTTACCGCGTCTATTCCCGCTCCGGCAGCTCTTAAGGTTGCATCCAGAGAACCTTTTGAAACTGGAGTTTCTTGATCTAAGAAAACTATTTGATCATCAGATGGAAATCTTGCAAGAGTTTCCTTAACAAATTTCTCATCATGGGCAGCAGAAATAAGTGATTGCTCTATTTTATTAGGTTGTTTAATTATTATATTTTTAAACTCTTCTTTATTTATGAGTTCAATGATATTTTGGACACGATCGGAACACTCTGGATAATCCAAGGATTGTACGTGACCTTTAAAACAGTCGTCAAAATATACAAAAGTTTGTGTCATAGATGAATTCAAAAAAAGTAATTAAAGCCAATATAAACTCTATAAAATTAGCTGCTAGAAGTCTACTGAATGGTAAAACAATAATTATACCAACAGATACTGTTTATGGCATTGCAGCAGATGCAACTAACGAGAAAGGGGTTGAAAATATTTTCAAAATTAAGAAAAGACCAAGAACCTATCCACTTATTTTATTTGTAAAGTCCATAAAAGAGGCAAAAAAATATGCATATTTCAATGATGTTGAGGAGTTCTTAGCAACACATTACTGGCCTGGACCCCTTACGCTTATACTTAGAAAAAAAAATAGAAATATCTATAACGGTGATAAAAGACTTTCAAAAATAGGAATTCGCATTCCAAAAAATAAAGATGTTATGAACTTACTTAAGGTCGTTAATAAGCCGCTCGCAACTACCAGTGCAAATATTCATCAAGAAAAAAATAGTAATAATATCAATCATCTTAGCCTACTTTATAATGATGATGTTACGCATGCGATAAGTAGTCACTACAGAATGAGCTTTTCAGAATCAACTTTGGTTGAAGTGAATAAAAACAAAATAAACCTCTTAAGAAAAGGTTCTATTTCAAAAAAATCAATTGAACGTAATTTAAAAAAAAATTTGTTGCTTGATTAAAAATTATGCATCAACAAATGCATTAAAGGAAAAGCACCTTCTTTCTCCATCTCCTCTAAAAGGGTGAACGTCATGCATTAGAAATGATGGAAATATGTATAAATCTCCTTCTCTGGGCTTAAAAGTCTCTCTATGTTTCACAAGCGGCGGGCTATTTCTTGGAAGAGACACTCGGCCATCAAAGAAAGAAATTAATCCTGCTAAATCTTTTTCTTTATTACGCTTAATTGAACTCGGTATCTTTAAATAACCTACTCCACTAATATTACCTCTATGTAAATGTGGTGGATTAAAATCTCCAGCAAATTGGCTGACTATCCAAGCTTTTTCTATTCTTATTTTTTTAACTTTGATATTAAGTGTTTTGTCATAATAATCTTTTACAGACTTAATAATCTGTTTTTCAATTCCAATTTTTAAGATTTTTGAGGGTATCCTAAACTGCTGTTTCATGCTTCCCACTAATCTGTGATCATAGTCATATCTTTTCGAGAGCCTTTTATTATTAGACACTTGTTCAGAAAATTTGTTTAAACGAGCGACCGCACTTAGTGTCAGTTTTGTTTTTCCAATTGTTGGTCCAAATGGTTTATATATCTTCATATTTTTCTTGGTGCGCCCAGAAGGATTCGAACCCTCAACCCTCAGATCCGAAGTCTGATGCTCTATCCAGTTGAGCTATGGACGCATCTATATTATTATTTCAAGTAACATGCTTTTACTAAAGATACTAGAAAAATTAGGCAGGAAAAAAGTTGTTATGGATAGAGGCCCATCACATCCTGAATATTGCTTGGCAAAGCCTTGGACAGCAAGATATTATCTTTTGTTCAGAAAAAGACCCCGCTGGTTTCCATTTAATATATTAATACATCATATTTTAGATGATGATCATGGTGTGGGCCTTCATAATCATCCTTTTCCATATATTACAATTATTATCAGTGGAGGATACTGGGAGACAGATAAAAATAAAAATAAAATCTGGAGAGGCAGATTCTATGTTGGTTTTAGAAGTGCTGATAACTTGCACAGAGTTGACTTAGAGCCTGGTATCAAGCCAGTCACTATCTATATCGCTGGTCCGTACGGACTAAGAAAGAAAGGCCGAAGTAATTATGGTATTTCAAATTAATTTATTTCTTAGCTGAGATCTTAATTGTCTATCTTGTTTTAAAGATATTTCTCTCCTCATTGCTTCTGACTTAGAAGATAATTCCTCTTGATATAATAATTTCCATTTAGATCCTCTTGTAAACTTTGCTCCTTTAGACTCATTATGTGCTTTAAGTCTTTTTTTAACATCATTACTCCAACCTACATATGTTCGTACTTTCGGGTGTTTTGTTCCAATAATATAGACAAAGAATCTCATATTTTTTGATATATTAATTGTATTTGGCATTGAAATAAATATAGTATCAATGAATCAAAAGGAGAAAAAGCATGCGTACTACTCTTACAGTTTTAGCTTTTAGTTTCATGATTTCAGCTTGTACTACGTTACAAAGCATAAATGAGACTATTAAAGGCGACGGTGTTCCTTATATTCCAGGAATATAAAGATATTTAACTGGCCTCATTATGAGGTCAGTTACACCTTGTAATAATCAGTTAAAAAAGTTAATTGCCACAATCAGTTTCCATTAAGTATACTTAATTTTATGTTTAGAGTACAAATATCGGGAACAGGGCTATTCACTCCTCAAGAAAAAATTTCCAACCAAGAATTAGTCGACTCATACAATAAGTATGTAGATGAATACAATTCATCAAACTCTATAGATATAAATAATGGAAGTGTGGAACCACTAGAAAAATCTAGTGCAGAGTTTATTGAGAAAGCTTCAGGTGTAAAATCTAGATATGTTCAAAATAAATCAGGAATTTTAGACACATCTTTTATGCGTCCAAGACTTAATGAAAGATCTGAGGATCAAATATCCAATCTCGCTGAAATGGGAGTAATTGCTGCAAAAGAGGCGATAAAAAATTCACAAATTGATGTTAAAGAGATAGATGCTGTCATTGTTGCATGCTCGAATTTAGAACGTGCTTACCCGGCGATAGCAATCGAGATTCAAAATGAATTAGGCATTGAGGGATTCGCATTCGATATGAATGTTGCTTGTTCCTCAGCTACTTTTGGAATTCAAACCATTTTTGATATGATAAAGAGTGGAAGTATTAAATCAGCCTTAATGGTCAACCCAGAGATTTGTACTGGTCATTTAAATTTTAAAGATAGAGACTGCCATTTTATATTTGGAGATGTTGCAACAGCTGTAGTTTTAGAAAGAATGAGTGGAGATATTCATAAAAATAACTCGTATGAAATACTTGGAACAAAGCTCCTCACAGAGTTTTCTAATAATATAAGAAACAATTATGGATTTTTAAATAGTTCGTCTCCTGAAGGAGTCGGTAAGGCAGATAAATTGTTTCATCAAAATGGAAGAAAAGTATTTAAAGAAGTCATACCTAAAGTTTCTAATTTAATAAGGGATCATTTAGAAGAAAATAAACTTTCCGCCGAGGATTTAAAGGGAATGTATTTACATCAAGCAAATGAAAATATGAATGTTCTTATTTCTAAATATGTGCTTGGCAAAGAAGCCTCTAGAAATCTGGCTCCCGTCGTACTCGACGAATATGCTAATACAAGTTCTGCAGGTTCAATAATTGCTTTTCATAAACATAACAACTCACTAAAAAAAGATGATCTCGCAATTATTTGCTCTTTTGGGGCAGGTTATTCTGTTGGGAATGTTATTGTGAAAAAGATAGCTTAAAAATTTGGCTCCTTGGAGAACAACTTCCTAACTTTTGGTTCAAAATATTCAAGAGAATATGACTCATAATCTGGATCAAAAGACCTTTGATCCCACTTTTCACAGAAATCTACTGCATCTTGATAATAAGGGTGATCTATGAATTTATCTCTAGCATTACGATCCCTCCCTATGTGATGAGCATAGTAATATTCTTGAAAAATCCCGTGATGAAGCATAATCCAATATACTTTTTCAGAAACATAGGGCCTTAAAACTGAGGCAACAAGTTGACTATGATTATATGGGGCAAGATTATCTCCAATATCGTGTACAAGAGTCGCCACTACCATTTCTTCATCTGCGCCATCTTTTTCAGCTCGAGTTGCTGATTGAAGCGAATGCTCTAACCTTGTTACTTGATAACCATCAACTGAACTATCTAAATTTTTCAAAGCATCTAATATTCTGTCGGGAAGATCTTTTGAAAACTTTTCTTCATACTTACTTAAAAGATCATAATCTTCTTTTGTGCCGTGTTTCATCTGAGTAAATTTTACTTTTTCCATTTATATTTCCTCTGCCAATAATTTAAACTTACTTTCTGCAGAATCATGATCTATATATAATCCCTGCAGCCATCTACCACCTTCAGCTGTATTATAACTTGTTCTACCATGAAGTGTTCTATAATTATTCATAATAATTAGGTCTCCAGGCTCAAGGCGAAACTTAAATAAATATTTTGATGAATTTATCATTTGATGCATAATTCTTTTTGCTGCGTAAAATTCATCGAGTTTTTTAGGTTCTTGATAAAAAACAAAATCTAGTCTGTTACTATACTTTATTTGCTTTAGCTCTCCACGCTCACTCAACTTTATAATCTTACCTGTCTTTTCTAGGATAGCATCTTTGTCTTTAAATTTGAAATTGATTAGAGTATTTGTAAGAGTATTAAACGCATTTAGATTTTCATTTTTTAAATCCTCTGCAACCTTAAAGCCATCTACAATAGTTGAGTCGCCTCCTCGGCAGCTATTATTAATACAAAATAAAAATTGAATTGAAGGCACTGGTTTTCGATATGGATTATCAGTATGAGACTCTAATTCAATAGATGTATATGCTAAATCGTTTGGTTGCTTTTGAGACTTGACGTTAAATAATTTTCCAAAATTAGTTTCTCTTATATATCCAATTTTTTTTGCAAAATTTATAATCTCACCATCTTCAGGTTTCAGTGCGCTTACAATTGCAAATCCATATCTATGATAATATTCTAATATTTCATAAATTTGTTTATTTTCATTTTTACTATAATCAAATTTAAACTTTCTGAGTGAGATATTCTCTTTATTCCAAAGAACTTTATCAGGAAGTCCTTTTGCCCTCTTGATCTCTTTAATCAAGTTTTTAATACAATACTTAGCTACATGATTGTCTGAGAATTTAATTAACAGTTTGTCTTTTTCTAACTTATTTACTTCCTTAATTTCTAAATTTTCAGAAATTTTCTCTGGGTCATAGAGTCTTTGTAATGAGTTTTGATCAACTGTACCTTCTTCTAGTGACCTTTCTCTCATCCATAAAGGATGAAGCTTATATTGCTCATCTCCTACAGAAAACCTTATTTCTTTTGAGTCATAATCAAAATCCATAAAAAAAAATATAAAACTATTTATTTAATTCTTCAATATTTTCATATTCAGATAAACAAACTGGATTGGCTAAAGCCTCTAAATTCTTTACTTTCATGCCATTTATTATATCTCTCACAGTGATTTCTGCTATTTTGCCACTTCTTGTTCTAGGTATATCACTTACTTTTATAATTTTTGCTGGTACATGCCTTATAGAATTAGAAGATTTTATATTATTTTTAATTTTATCAATAATAGCTTGATCAAGTTCAATATCATTTTGAAGTTTCACGAATAGAACAATTCTTGTATCATTGTCCCAAGACTGACCAACTACAATGGATTCAACAATTTCATCTATTTGTTCTACAGACCTATATATTTCGGCAGTACCAATTCTGATTCCACCAGGGTTTAATGTTGAGTCCGAACGTCCATAAATAACTATTCCATTATTTTGAGATATTTTGGCATAATCACCTTGTGTCCATACATTATTAAATTTTGTAAAGTATGACTTAATATATTTCTCTTTATTTAAGTCATCCCAAAACCCAATCGGCATAGATGGAAGTGCAGATTTACATACCAGCTCTCCTTTCTGTAGCGTGCTCTGGCTTTTTTCATCAAATACATCTACGTCCACTCCAAGACACTTACTTTGTATTTCACCAGAGTAAACTGGCAACATTGGATTACCTCCTACAAAGCAAGACACAATGTCTGTACCTCCACTAATGGAAGCCAGATGAACATCTTTTTTAATGAATTCATACACATACTCAAAACTCTCACTGATAAGCGGAGATCCTGTGCTTAATATTGATTGAAGTTTGCCCAAATTATATTTTTCTAAAATATTTACCTTATCATTCCTTAAAGCATCTATAAATTTTGCACTTGTTCCAAAGCATGTAATTTCTTCTTCTTCAGCAATTTGAAAAAGGGCTTCTTTCTCTGGATAAAATGGGGATCCGTCATAAAGTACTAATGAAACTCCTGACGCTAAACCTGTAATAAGCCAATTCCACATCATCCAGCCACAGGTTGTGTAATAAAATAATTTGTCACCTATTTTTAGATCACAATGAAGCTGTTGCTCTTTTATATGTTGTAACAGTGGGCCACCGGTATTATGAACTATACATTTAGGCTTACCAGTTGTTCCACTAGAATATAGAATATACATGGGGTCATTGAATAAGTTTTCTTCATAAATAATCTTTCCTTCATAAGTTTCTTTTTGGAAAATTGAATTTAAACTTATTCCTTCTATTTCTTCATCCTGTTTCTTGTCTGGGTAATTAATACAAAAAGTATGTTCGAGTGATTGAATTTTATTAATTACATTTTTTATCTTTTTTTCAACATCAAATTTTTTTCCACCATATAAATATATTTTAGAATATAGTAATACTTTTGGTTTTATTTGATTAAAACGATCTAAAATAGCAACTTCACCAAAATCTGGTGAGCAAGATGACCATATTGCTCCAATAGAGTTCACTGCTAAAAATGCAATGAGTGTCTCAGCGCTGTTTACGGAAACAGCTGCAATCCGATCTCCTTTTTTGACCCCAATAGACCTAAAATAGTTAGCTAATCTTGAAGTTTTTGATACTAAATCTTCCTTATAATAACTTTTCTTGAAACCAAGTTCATTGATAAAGGTAATCGGGCATGAGTTAAGATTAGATAATATATTTTCGGCATAATTAACTTTAATATTTTTGAAAAATTCTTGGTTATATATAGATTTATCTTTTTCAATAACAGGACTGGAACTTCCTTTGTACTTTATGCCCACATAATCAATTAAGCTTAGCCAAAATTCAACGGGTTGATTAATACTCCACGACCAGATTTTACTATAATCAAAGTTTAATTGTATTTTGTTGTTTTCTTCTAAAAAAATAAAATAATTATATAATTTTGTATTTTCAATTCTTTCCTTAGATGGTCTCCAAAGCAACTTTGGCATATTAAAATTTTTATTATATCTTAGGCAATGTGAAGTGCTTTAGTTTCAAGGTAATCTTCTAGCCCCATGTCTCCACCTTCTCGTCCATTGCCAGATTCCTTATATCCTCCAAAAGGTGAGCCGTAATTATAACCGCCACCATTAACATGAACACCGCCAGCTCTTAATTGCCTTGAGACTCGTTCTGCTCTTTCTTTATCTCCCGTCTGCAAATAGGCAGCAAGACCATAAGGAGTATCATTTGCTATTCTGATCGCCTCATCCTCATCATCAAAAGGAATTATAACTAGTACTGGACCAAATATTTCCTCTTGAGCAACTCTCATATTGTTATTTACGTCAGAAAAAATTGTTGGTTTTACAAACCACCCTTTTTCATGACCATCGGGCTTTCCAAGGCCACCTACTAATAGTTTTGCTCCTTCATCAATACCAACTTGAATCATATCTTGAACCCGATCAAATTGAATTTTATCAAAGAGTGGTCCGAGATGGTCACCATCTAGTGTCGGATCACCTACCTTAATTTCTTCGGCAGTTTTTTTTGCAATATCAATTACTTCATCGTAGCATTTTTTTTCTACCAGTAACCTTGTAGGAGCATCACAAGATTGTCCTGTATTAAACATACATTCATTTACTGAATCTTTTACTTTTTCATCTAAGTCACAATCTGCAAAGACAATGTTAGGTGATTTACCACCTAATTCTAAAGTTACTTTTTTTACAGTTTCAGCAGATTCAATAGTTACTGACTTACCTCCTCTTTTTGAGCCAGTAAATGACATCATTTCTATATCTGGATGCCGAGACATCGACACACCTACTCCTTCTCCATCTCCATGTACTAAATTAAATACACCATCAGGAACTCCGGCCTCATCTAGAATTTCAGCGTAAACCATCGCTGATAAAGGTGTATGCTCAGACGGCTTTAAGATACATGTGCATCCTGTAGCAATCACTGGAAGGACTTTCAGTGTAATTTGATTAATGGGCCAGTTCCATGGAGTAATTAAACCACAAACTCCTATTGGCTCTTTTAAAAGTACATCTGAATTAGAGAGAACAATTTTTTCTTCATGCTTCTTTAATGCATCAATAAAACCATCTAAATGTCCTATTGCAGCATCTGCCTGTGCATCTCGAGCCATTCTATGAGGAGCTCCCATTTCTGATGTCATTGCATTAGCAAGATCTTCAAATCTTTTTTCAGAGATCTTCCTAATTTTATTTAATAATTCTAAACGATCATTTTTTGAGGTTTTAGAAAAGCTATTAAATGCATTTTTTGCAGCGCTCACAGCCATATCTACATCTTCAGAATTACCAAGAATTATCTCACCTATCAAATCTTCGGTTGCGGGGTTGAGAACTGCCATTGTTTTAGTTGAATTTGGTTTTACCCATTTACCGTTAATATAAAATTTTTGAAGATTTTTCATTTTGTTTTTTATTACATACTATACTATTCAAATTGTAAATTCTTTTTAATATTGTAACTTCATTGTCTTATGAATAAAAATGTTATCATTTCTTGTGCAGTTACCGGATCGGGGGACTCAGTTGGAAAGCATCCTAATATTCCTGTTACTCCTCAACAAATAGCTGATGCCTCTATTGAGGCAGCTAATGCTGGAGCCGCTATAGCCCATATTCATGTCAGAAATCCTGAAACTGGACAGGGATCCCGAGATAATGAACTCTATAAGGAAGTAGTTAGTCGAATTAAAGATAGTGGAACGAATGTGATAATTAATCTCACAAGTGGAATGGGAGGAGATATAGAAATTGGTCCAGAAGATGATTTATTAAACTTTGGTTCGAATACAGATTTTGTAAATGCACTTGAAAGACTAAGTCACGTTGAAGAACTATTGCCAGATATATGTTCCTTAGATTGCGGTACTCTAAATTTTGGTGATGGAAATATGATCTATGTTGGAACCCCAGAACAACTAAGAATTGGCGCTAAGAGAATTAAAGAATTAGGAGTTAAACCTGAACTAGAAGTCTTTGATACAGGTCATTTGTGGTTTGCAAACCAGATGTTAGAGGAAGGATTGCTAGATCAGCCTTCATTGTTTCAAATTTGTTTAGGTATACCGTACGGTGCGCCTGCGACTACCGGTTCAATGAAGAATATGGTTGATATGGTACCTGAAGGAAGTAACTGGGGAGCTTTTGGAATTGGAATTAATCAAATGCCAATGGTAGCGCAAGCAGTATTATTAGGAGGCAATGTTAGAGTTGGTCTTGAAGATAATCTTTATTTAGAAAAAGGTGTTTATGCAACAAATGGATCACTTGTTGAGAAGGCTGGTACAATAATAAATAATTTAGGCTCGAATGTAATGGGTCCTGATGAAGCAAGAATCAAACTTGGATTAAAAAGTTGAAAAGAAAGATTGTTTCGATTATTGGAACAGGCGTAATTGGCGCTGGATGGGCGGCACGATTTCTTGCTAAAGGTTATGTTGTTAAAGCTTATGACCCCAATAAAGAGTCTCTAGAAAAATTAAAAAAAAATATTCAGACTGCCTTTAAAAGTCTTAAAAAGTTAGGTTTAAATAAAAACGCTTCATTGAAGAATCTAAATGTTTTTACTAATTTGAATGATGCTTTACATGAAACAACCTTTGTTCAGGAAAATGCGCCTGAAAGTGAAAGAATAAAAAAAAATATTCTAAAAACAATTGATAATATAATTCCCAAAAATGTTATAATTGCATCTAGTTCTTCTGGATTACTACCATCAAAAATTCAATCCGCCTGCAAATTTCCTGAAAGAGTTTTAATCGGACATCCATTTAATCCAGTATACTTATTGCCTCTTGTGGAGATTGTAGCTGGTAAAAAAACTAGTCATACAAATGTTAAAAAATTAAAAAAATTATATGAACATATTGGAATGCGACCGCTTATTGTTCAAAAAGAAATTGAAGGATACATTTCAGACAGACTTCAAGAAGCTTTATGGCGTGAGGCCTTGCATATAATAAATGATGGCGTAGCATCAACTGAGGAAGTTGATGATGCTATTGTCTATGGTCCTGGATTAAGATGGGCTTTTATGGGGGTTTGTTTGACATTTCATTTAGCTGGTGGAGAAACTGGAATGAAACATATGCTGGAGCAATTTGGTCCTGCTCTAAAACTACCTTGGACTAAGTTGAAAGCTCCTGAATTGACGAATAAACTAAAAAAAGCAATGGTTTCTGGAACAAAAAAACAGGCTGGAAAGTTTAATATCCAAGAGCTTGAGGAACAAAGAGATTTATTTTTGATTGAAATTATGAAAACTTTAAATAAAAATCAAAAAGATAAGTTTCCAAATTGGGATAGGAAATACAATAATTTTAAATAATTTATGAGTCATAATCCATCTATATCGTCGTTGAAAAAGAATGATAAATCAATACTTGTTGATTGGAGTGATGGTGAACAAAGTAAGTTTAATTTTTTATGGCTAAGAGATAATTGTCCATCAGAGGTTCATCCAACTGCAAGAGAGAGAACTTTCAACCTACTAACAGTTACAGATGATATTCATCCAAAGTCTTATAAAGTAAATGATAAAGGTGAGCTTGAGATTGAATGGAGTGAGGGTGATCATACAAGTTACTATGGCAATGATTGGCTAAGACATAATTGCTATACACTTAACAGTAAAAAAAAATATATATCACCATATTTTCTATGGGATCAAAGCATGGAGTCAAATTTTGAAGACATTCAAATAGACTATGAAGAAATTATTAGTGGAGATGATGGAATAAAAAAGTGGCTTGAGCAACTTCACTACAAAGGCATTTCTATTGTGAAAAACGCGCCTACAGAAAAGGAGTCTGGATTTGATGTAATTGCTAATATTAGTCACCATAGAGAAACATTTTTTAAAACACCTTTTGAAGTTATTGATATTCCTAATCCAAATAATTCTGCTTATACCGCAGCCGCGTTAAGAAATCATTTGGATCTCCCATACTATGAAATAGCACCAGGATATCAATTCTTGCATTGTCTGATTAACAATGCCACTGGAGGTGAGTCTGTCGCAGTCGATGGATTTAAAGTTGCTAGTTATATGAAAGAAAATTTTACTGAATTCTTTGAAACTCTCTTGGAAACTCCTGTTAAATTTGTAAATAGAGATTATACTTCAAATGCTATAAGGGTAATGCATAAGCCTCTATTTTCCTTAGATCACAATAATGATTTTAATGACATAAGATTTAGTGTTGCTTATATGGGAGTTATGGACTGCGTTCCCGACCAAATGGACAAGTTTTATGAAGCTTACCGAAAACTAATTGCCTTACTTCACGATCCAATATTTGAAATAAATTTCAAACTTAAAGCTGGAGATATATTCAGTTTTAATAATAGAAGGGTGCTTCACGGTCGAAAAGAATATGATGCTAATTCTGGTGAAAGACACCTGCAGGGATATTATATTGATAGAGATGAAATAATAGGAAGACTTAACTTTCTAAATAAAATTAATCCTTAGATCTTCTCAAGATTTCAGCAATATTATTCTTAGAAATAACACCCACAAAATTTTTATCATTATCGAGTACATTAAGACCCGACTCACTTTCAAGCATAGTTGGTAGACAGTTTTCAATACTTTCATCGACCATTACTGATGGATTAGACTCATTGATATTTCCATCTATGTTCATAATAGATCCAATTTTTAATACTTTAATTCGGTTTACATCTTTTACGAAATTGGAAACATAGTCATCAGCAGGATTGAGTAGGATTTCTTCGGCGTTACCATCTTGAACAAGTTTTCCGCCATTAAGGATGGCAATTCTATCGCCTAATTTAAGAGCCTCATCTAAATCATGAGTTATAAAAATAATTGTTTTTTTTAGATTTTTTTGTAAATCTAGAAGCTGGTCTTGCATATCTGTCCTTATAAGCGGGTCCAGTGCGCTAAATGCTTCATCCATTAATAGAATATCTGGATCTATCGCAAGTGCTCGAGCTAGCCCAACTCTTTGCTGCATGCCACCTGATAGTTGATTTGGAAATTTATTTTCAAACCCTGTAAGTCCTACTTTTTCAATCCAATACATTGCTTTGTCCTTCGACTCTGATTTGTCTAAATTTTTTATACTTAGTCCAAATTGAACATTGTCTAATATGTTATGATGAGGAAAAAGAGCAAATCTTTGAAATACCATGCCTGTTTTATTTCTTCTAAACTCAAGTAAATCTGCTTTGTTCAGTTTAGTTATATCTTCTCCGTCAACCAATACCGTTCCTTCTGTTGGCTCTATCAAACGATTAATATGACGAATAAGAGTTGATTTTCCTGAACCAGACAAACCCATCACAACTTGAATAGATTGTTCTTTTATATCTAAATTTATATTGTCCAGTCCCAACACATGATTATATTTTGCGAGAAGTTCATCTTTATCAATCCCACTTTTTACTTTATCAGTGTACTCTTTGGCCCTAGGTCCAAATATTTTATATAGATTTTCAATTTTGATTTTAACTTCACTCATTAGCACCTGCTCTATGCTGCTGCATTCTTTTACCATAAGATTGAGATACTCTATCAAATATAATTGCTAGTGCGACGATGGCTAAACCATTAAGTAATCCCATTGTAAAGTATTGATTAGTTATTGCCTTTAAAACTGGTTGACCGAGACCCTTAACACCAATCATTGAAGCAATCACAACCATGGCTAACGCCATCATAATTGTTTGATTAATCCCAGCAAAAATTGTAGGCAGGGCTAAAGGGAGCTGTACTCGAAATAGTTTTTGCATTCTGTTAGCTCCAAAGGCATCAGCTGCTTCTAGTACCTCTTTATTGACTTCTCTTATTCCTAAATCAGTGAGTCTAATCACTGGAGGTATTGCATAAATAATAACAGCCAGTAATCCTGGAATTTTTCCAATACCTAGTAACATAACAACAGGAATAAGGTAAACAAAGCTTGGCATGGTTTGCATGATATCCAATATTGGGGTAATCATTGCTCTTGCTCTATCGCTACCAGACATAAGGATACCAACAGGAATTCCAAATCCAATAGTCAGCGCAGTACAAACACCAATGATACTTACTGTAGACATAGTATCATCCCACATTCCAAAGTAACCAATGAACAAAAACGCAAATAATGATCCTATAGTCAGGTAAATGCTTCTACTGCCAAGATATACTAAGCCCAGTAGAGCAAGTATTACAAGAGGCCAGGGTGAATTATGCAGAAGCTTCTCAAACCAAACTAAGAAGTAAAGAACTGGATCAAAAACAGCTTCTATAGCATCACCGTATTTTGCAGAAAAACTTCTATAAGCGCCATCAACTGACTTTTTAAAAAGTCTTAGACTTTCAGAGCTCATTTCAGGGAATGAAGTAAAAAATTCTATCAAGTTCATCTTAAAAAAAGCGGGCTAAAAAGAAATTAGCCCGCTGTTATCAGCTGTTATATAGCTGCTTCTATTAGTTTACGCGTATCAGCATCAACCCAATCATGCCACTCACTATAATTTTTTAAGAAGTATAGTGCAGCATCCTCACCAGAGGCTTGTTGATCTGCCATCCAAGCTAACACTTCGTTAACAGTTGTGTTTGGTAACGCTCGCTTCTCCATATAGTCCATGGCACCACTGCCCGCTTGATTTTTAAAGCGATCTGTTACGTAAGTGAATACCTCAGATAAAACCCAAGAATTCTTTTTTGGATCTCCACAGTCTTGAGATGTACAATTAGCCCATTCATCAGCATCAAACGGAACTCCAAAATCTAGTCTTTTCATTGGATACTTTCCAAGAATTGCTGTTGGGGCCCAATAATAACCCATCCAACCTTGTTTTTTATTATACGCTTCAGCAATCGAACCATCTAAACCAGCTCCAGAACCAGGGTCAACAAGTCTAAAGCCTTTAGACTCTGCTTCAAACGCCTTAAACAAATTGCCAGTACTTATTTGACAGTTCCAACCAGACGGACAAGTATGAAGAGCTCCGTCACCACCTTCAGGGTGTGGAAATAATTCAGGTCTAGCAAGCGCATCCTCAACAGTCTGAATGTCAGGATTAGCGTCAGCTAAATACTGAGGAATCCACCAGCCTTCTTCACCATAACTTGAAAGAACCATAGCACCATAATGAAGCTTGCCTTCATCAACAGCTTTATCAAGTTCAATTCTATTCGCATTTGCCCACATTTCAGGCGCAACATCTGGCTCCCCTTTAGAAACCATTGACGCAGTTGTTGGTTGTGTTGAACCAGGGACTAACTCGACATCACATCCAAATCCCTTTTCTAAAACAACTTTATCTAAATTAGCAAACATTTCTGCTGATGCCCAATCCATTTCAGCAACCGAAATGGTACCACAGTCAGAAACTTCTTGATTTCTGTCACAACTGACAGCAAAGATCATCGCAAAACCTATAAGGAATATTGCAATAACCGATTTTCTAGAGAATAAACTCATTCATAACTCCCATTTTTTATTTTTTGTATGATCAATTGAAACATATATCCATCCTACTATCTAGGTAAAAAGGGGGAAATTTTAATAGTTTATAGGAAAATTCTAAGCTACTGATTTATATAATTTATTTCCAGCATATATCTCAATCAATGGGGCACTCATAACAAATACCGCACCAATAAATTCTCTCATTGTAATAATTTCATTGGCTAAAAGATACGCGGATATTATGCCAATAACAACTTCAAACATTAGTAGAATACCAGCCCTACCTGGATCTACTTGATCTTGGCCGAAAGTAATAAGCCAATATCCAGGAAGCAACCAAATAAAAGCAAATATCAAAATTATTATATAAGTATTAGATATTATCTCAGTATTGAAACCTGTGAGTACTTGTCCATCAGGCAAAAGAGTTGCAATGATAACAAATAATCCCCCTATGAGTATGAAGATTGAAGTCCCAAAGTTAACGTCCAATTCCTTATTAATTCTGATTATAGTTGCACAAACTGACCACAAAAAACCAGAGGTTATACCGAATAAATCAGCGAGAGAAGTTGGCAAAATATTACCTTTGTCCAGCCCTGTTATAATAAAAAGACCCGTGAATCCGGCTGCTATGGAAAAGGCCCTGTATATAGTTAAAGGAGTTCTTAAAAATATGATCTCAATAATTGTACTCCACACAGCCGTAAGATAAAAAAATATTAAAATCCTTGCTACGTTACCACGTAACAATCCTTCATTGTATAGACACATTGCGGCCGCACCTGCGGTCGCTGCAACTATTGTAAGTATTATATTTTTTTTTGTTAATAAATGTACGTTTCGAAGTGAGAAACTTAAAAGAAAAAAGCCAGCAAGCATAAAGCTTAATGTTAGTGGTATCGCATTATTGTTTGCATACTCATTTAATAAACGCAAAGGATACCACCATGTGCCCCAAAGCAAAGTAGATAATACTATTGCTAAACTTGGATTTAGGTTTTTTAACATCATCTAATGTTGTACTATAAATATAATATTTGATAAAATCATTTCATGAAATTAAATAACTTTGATTACATTATAATTGGAGCTGGTAGTGCTGGTTGTGTACTAGCCAATCGCCTTTCATCAAATAAAGCTATTAATGTCCTGCTAATAGAATCTGGACCTTCAGACAAGACTTGGAAGACTGCAATGCCTGCAGCACTGCTTTATACAATGCACGATCCAAAATATAATTATCTTTATGAATCTGAGCCAGAGCAATTTATGCATAATAGGACTATGTTCTGCCCCAGAGGCAAGATGTTGGGAGGAAGTTCCTCACACAATGGCATGGTTCATGTAAGAGGCAATGCAAAAGATTTTGATAACTGGGGACAGTTAGGTTTAACAGATTGGACTTATGATAAAGTTCTACCCTATTTTAAAAAATCTGAGTCAGTTGAGGGTTTAGACTCAAATTTTCGAGGAGAGTCGGGACCATTAAAACTTTCAAGATCGCCCAATGGCAATATTCTTAGTCAAGTTTATTTAAATGCTGCTCAACAAGCTGGGTATCAAATCAATAATGATATGAATGGTGAAAGACAAGAAGGTTTTGGATTAATGGATACAACTATTTTTAATGGAAAGAGGCAAAGTACAAGCGTTACGTATCTTCATCCAATAAAGCACAGATCTAACTTGGAGATATTAACAAATGTAACTGTAAATAAAATACTATTTGAGGATAAAAAAGCTGTTGGTGTTGAATGCAAGGCGAATGGTGAAAATAAAAAATATTTTTCAAGCAAAGAGGTCCTGCTTTCTGCTGGGGCTATAAATTCACCTCAACTACTTATGCTTTCTGGAATTGGTCCAGAAAATGAATTATCAAAATATAGCATTGAGCCAGTAGAGTGTTTAGAGGGAGTTGGAAAAAACTTGCAAGACCATCTTGAAACCTATGTTCAATATAAATGTAAAAAGCCTGTAACACTGTACAGCGCTCAGAACCCGTTAAAAATGGCATTGATAGGCGCTGAATGGTTTTTGTTTAAGACGGGTGTTGCTGCACACTCTAATCTAGAAACAGGTGGATTTGTGAGGAGCAATGAAATGTCTGATTATCCAAATATGCAATTCCATTTTTTTCCATCTTTAGTTTTAGATCATGGAAGAAAGAGCTCTACCTGCCATGCTTTTCAAGCACATGTTGGACCGATGCGACCTACTAGCAGAGGATCAGTAAAATTAAAATCAGCTAATCCAAACGATGCGCCTTCAATCCAATTCAATTACATGCAAACTGAACATGATCTTAGAGAAATGCGAGAAGGAATAAAAATTGCAAGGGAGATATTTAATCAAAAAGAATTCGATGAATATAGAGGAGAAGAAATCTCACCAGGAAGTGATATAAACAATGATGAAGATCTGAATAATTTTATAAGAGATAAAGGAGATACTGCATACCATCCATCATGTACATGTAAAATGGGTAAAGACAATTTATCAGTTGTAGACGAGGAACTGAAAGTATACGGAATAGATGGATTGAGAGTCATAGATGCATCAATTATGCCTAATATTATTACGGGTAATCTGAACGCATCAACAGTAATGATTGCTGAAAAGGCGTCTGACTCAATTATAAATAATTAATTAATTTCAGTAATAATTTGATTTTTCTTAGAGTCATAAATGTATACCGGACCATCAAAACATTTAAGCAATATCTTTTGATCTTCGAGTTTAATAACATCTTCGATACCTGATGTTCCACATGTACTATGAAATTCAGTATCAGTAGTATTTTCGAAAAAATCTACATTTCTTGATCTTTCAATAACTGTTGTGATTACCACGGTTGTGCCAACAATAATTAAAAATCCTAAAAAAATAACTATGAATAGTAATATTCTCTGGTTCATTTAAAATACTATTAATGATCTATGAATATAAAGTCAATAATATCAAGTATAACGGGTTAAGACTTGATAAATACATTTCATTAGAACTGACTCATCTGAGTCGATCAAAAATTAAGCTTTTAATAAATAATAAAATGGTACTAGTGAATGGCAAATGGGAAGATCCTGACTATAAAATTTCTCTTAAAGATAAAATTAAAGTTACAGAAGAAATTAAAAATAAAACTTCTTTAAAAAGTGAAAAAATTGACCTTAATGTTGTTTACGAAGATGAAGATTTAATAGTAATTGATAAACCTGCTGGCATCGTAATGCATCCGGGTGCTGGTAACAAATCAGGTACCATTGTAAATGCTTTAATCAACCATTGTGGAAATAGTTTAAAATTTGTAGGAGACTCCCAAAGACCTGGGATAGTTCACAGAATAGATAAAGATACAAGTGGACTCGTTGTTGTAGCTAAAAATGACTTTAGTCACCAACACCTTTCACTTCAATTTGCTGATCATTCCATTAGAAGAGAATACATGGCTGTCTGCTGGGGATCAATAAAACCTGCAAGTGGAAAAATATCTTCTTTAATCTCAAGAAGTAATAAAAATAGAACAAAAATGATGAGCTCTAAGATAAAGGGTAAAGAAGCAATAACGAATTATAAAACCATTGAAAACTTAAAAAACAGTAAAGGTAATACAATTGCAAGTGTAATTGAATGTAAGCTTCATACTGGCAGGACTCATCAAATTAGAGTTCATATGACTGACAAGGGTCATCCTCTCATAGGAGATAAGACCTATGGAAGATCCCCTCAAAGTAAACTGAAACAATTATCAGATAGTGCAATTTCTGCAATTAATGCACTGCCAGGGCAAGCTTTGCATGCCAAGAGTCTTGGCTTTGTTCATCCTCAGAAAGAAAAAATTCAATTATTTCAGTCAGTTATCCCAGATTACTTGAGCAATTTAATAAATTCTATTAAAAGCTGAGCATTGAAAATAAGCATATAAGTACCATATCTAATATATGACTAATAACAACAAGTTACCTGTATTGTCAAATGAAGGCAGCCTAACACACTACCTCCAGCAAATTAAAAAGTTCCCAATGTTAACTGAAAAGCAAGAGGTTAGCCTTGCAAAGAAATGGAGGGACAAAGGAGATACGAGTGCAGCTCATGAATTGGTCACTAGTCATTTGAGGCTAGTCGCAAAAATAGCAATGGGATACAGAGGCTATGGACTACCAGTCACAGAATTAATTTCTGAGGGTAATATTGGCTTAATGCAGGCTGTAAAAAAGTATGACCCTGACAAAGGTTTTCGTTTAGCAACATATGCCATGTGGTGGATCAGAGCAGCTATACAGGAATATGTCTTAAAGTCTTGGAGTCTAGTTAAGATTGGTACAACTGCAGCGCAAAAAAAATTATTTTTTAATCTTAAAAAATTAAAAGGCAAGCTCAGTGACTACAATGAGGGTTCATTAAAGCCTCATCAGGTGACTGAAATTGCAAGTCAATTAAATGTTTCAGAAAAAGAAGTCTCTGAAATGGAAGGAAGAATGTCAGGAAATGATTACTCTCTTAATGCCGTTGTCAGTGCTGATGGCCAGGAAGAATGGCAAGAATGGCTAGTAGACGAAGATGCAGATCATGAAGTTAAAATTGCTGAAAAGGAAGAAGTAACTAAGCGAAAAGAACTTTTATCAAAAGCTATTGATGTACTGAATGAAAGAGAAAAATACATTATTCAAGGAAGGAAATTATCAGAAGATCCTAAAACTCTTGAGGAACTCAGCAAAGAATACAATATCAGTAGAGAACGTATTAGGCAGATTGAAGAGAGAGCATTTCAAAAATTACAATCCGAAATGTTGAGCCTGGCAAGAGACACAAAACTAATCCAGGCCTAATCAAATAATTTATTTATCAAGATTGTATCTTCGCGACGAGGACTTGTTGAAATCAGATCGATTTTTGTATGGGTCAGTTCGGTAATTCGCTCTATATATTTTTTAGCATTAACAGGAAGATCGTCATAATTATTGATACCAGTCGTGGTACTTAACCAGCCTTCAAACGTCTCGTAAATTGGCTCAAGTTCCTCCTGGTCTTGTTCTGAACTTGGATAAAAATCAATATCTTCACCGTTTAATTTATAGCCAATACACATTTGTATTTCTTCAAAATGATCTAATACATCAATTTTTGTAAGAGCAATACCTGTTGCACCTGATTGAGTCAGTGCCTGACGAACCAACACAGCATCAAACCAACCGCATCTTCTCTTTCTGTTCGTAACAGTCCCAAATTCGTGACCAATCTCACCGAGTTTATTGCCGACTTCATTATCTTGTTCGGTTGGGAAGGGTCCATTTCCCACTCTTGTCGTATACGCTTTAGTTATTGCTAATACATGGTTAACTACTTTTGGGCTCAAGCCACTGCCAATTGAAGCATAACTTGCGTGAACATTAGATGATGTAACGTATGGATATGTTCCGTGATCAATATCTAATAGAAATCCCTGGGCTCCCTCAAATAGTATCTTTTCATTATTATCTTTTATGGTGCCAAGAATTTCATTAATTGTTTTTGCAAATGGTTTAGCAAACTGACCTAGTTCATAAATCTCATCAAGTATATCAGCTGCTTTATATTCCTCATTACTTAAACCTCTCATTATTGCATTATGATGATTCAATAATGTATCAATTTTGGTTATTAATTTTTCTTTGTCAAATAAATCACACAATCTAATTGCTCTTCTTCCAACTTTATCCTCATAAGCTGGCCCTATTCCTCTTTTAGTTGTCCCTATTTTAATAAGATTATTATTTTCTCTTATAGCGTCTAGTTTTTGATGGATGGGCAATATAATTGTTGCCCTATCGGAGATAAAAAGATTATGTGGAGAAATTTTCACACCTCTATCAACTAAACTTGTTATTTCTTTTTTAAGAGCAGATAAATCAAGAACAACTCCATTGCCAATAATCGAAATTTTGTCTTCACGCAAAATGCCTGACGGTAAAATATTTAACTTGTATGTCTCATTATTAATTACAAGAGTATGGCCAGCATTATGACCTCCCTGGAAGCGGATTACGAGGTCAGCTTGACTTGAAAGCCAATCCACAATCTTTCCTTTCCCCTCATCACCCCATTGGGATCCAACAACTACTACACCTGTCATTTTTTATCCTAAATATTAAGAAAAATATTTTGTAACGTTTTCAGTTAATTCATCAATTTTACTCTGACTTTTACACTCTATCATAACTCTCAAAAGTGGTTCAGTGCCAGACATTCTAACAACGATTCTACCTTCACCTGCAACTTCTTCCTCACACTTTTTAATAAAATTCTTGGTTTCATCACTTTCCAACATATTCTTAGTTTTAACTTTAAAATTAACGAGGTTTTGAGGATGTGGAGTAAATAAATTAAGAATTTCACTAGCCTGTTTTTCTTTTTTCATAATAATTGCAAGTACTTGTAGGGCAACAATGATTCCATCACCAGAGGACGTATAATCCCTCATGATAATATGGCCTGATTGCTCTCCACCTAAATTTAGACTTTCATGTATCATTTTTTCTTTAACATACCTATCGCCAACATTTGCTCTAACTAATTCAATATTATTTTCATTGAGTAGGTTTTCTAACCCTATATTGGCCATTGATGTTCCAACAACTTTATTTTTTTGGAGTAATTTTTTTTTGCTCAAATATAATGCTAGCAACGCAAGGATTTGGTCACCATTAATAACATTTCCTTTTTCATCAACTATTGCTAAGCGGTCACCATCTCCGTCTAATGCAATTCCTATATCAGCATTTTCTTCTAATACAGTTTTTGCCAATAAATCTGTATTAGTTGAACCGCACTTGTCATTGATATTTATTCCATTTGGTTGAGTTCCAATTTGAATGACCTCTGCTCCTAACTCCCACAAAATTAGAGGAGCTGATATATATGAAGCACCATTGGCACAATCAACAACAATTTTTAATCCATCAAGGCGCTGGGTCTTTGGAAAAGTATTTTTTAAATATTCTATGTATCTGCCATTTGCGTCTTCTAATCTTTGAGCTCTCCCTATATTTTCAGGCTTAGCTAGTGATTCTTCAAGTTTACTTTCCATCAGGCTTTCTATCTCTAGTTCTGTCTCATCAGAGAGCTTGTTGCCAAGTCTATCGAATATTTTTAAACCATTATCTTGATACTGATTATGAGATGCAGTAATCATAATTCCAAGATCAGCTCGCATTGACTTTGTTAACATTGAGACCGCAGGAGTTGGGATCGGGCCAAATAAGAAAACGTCCATGCCCATTGAAAGCAGGCCAGATGTTAGAGCTTGTTCAATCATATAACCAGAAAGTCTGGTATCTTTTCCAATTACAACCTTATGCCTGTGGTTTCCTTTAGTAAAAAATTTCCCTAGTGCCATTCCTAGATTTATTAGGGAAGGTCCATTTAATTTATTGCTATTAGAGCTTGCTCTAATTCCATCTGTTCCAAAATATTTCTTTTTCATATTAATTTCGAATAGACTTTTATTGCTTGATTCGTCTCATATACGTCATGTACTCGAAATAATTGCACACCTTGCGACAAGCCGTATAAGACAGAAGCTATCGATCCCCCTGCACGATCTTCGTATAATTCATTTTTTTGTATCTTTCCAATAAAACTTTTTCTCGAACTACCTAACATTACAGGTAAGCCAAGTGAATGAAGTAAACTAATCTTTTTAATAAGTGTCAAATTTTGTTTCAAAGTCTTACCAAAGCCAATACCTGGATCGATTATAATTTTATTTTCAGATATGCCTTTTAATTTACATTTTCTTATTTGATTTTCTAGAAAATCATAAACATCAAGCAAAACATCTTTATATTTAATTGAATTTTGCATTTTTGCAGGATTAGAAATTGAATGCATTATAACAAAAGGAATTTTAGAATTACTTAAAAAATCTGTAACTTTATTATCATACCTTAATCCCGATACATCATTAATAAAATCAATATTATACTTCATTACAGCTTTCATTACGGCAGATTTTCTTGTATCAACAGAAATTAAAGAACTTTTTGACTTACTTTTAATTAAATCAATAACAGGCATTATTCTTTGAATCTCTTTTTGAATTGGAACTGTCTTTGATCCAGGTCGTGTGGACTCTCCACCAATGTCAACTATGACTGCGCCCTCTTTCTTTAACTTTTGATATTGGGCATACGCATTATCAATGGATAAAAATTTTCCTCCATCTGAAAAGCTATCTGGAGTAACATTTAAAATTCCCATTATTGAGGGTTTATTAAAATTTATGCTTTTAATTTTCTTTCTAGTCTTTGTTATTTTTTTTAATTGAATTTTAATGGTCTTACTAATGTCCCTAGGTAGTCCGGTAATCTCCTTTAAGTGAAGATATTTTGACGATATATCTTTTCCATTTCTTGTAATTAATTCAATTTTATCAAAATAAAGTCTAGATGATCCAAGGCAAAGGGAGTCTTTATTTTTACTGTTATTTAGTATTGGTCTGACGTAATACTTAACAAGTTTACGCACAGCAGTCATATTTATTTCAACTTAACTAGTCTGAGGTTTAGGCTTGAATCCAGGAACAACAGTTGAAGGCTTGCCACTTTTAGGTACAGATGGACCAGCATTATTTATTTCTTCTTCAGGGTTCGGTCTATCAATTTTTCCATCTTTAAGAAGTGACAATATTTCATCTCCATTCAAAGTTTCGTATTCTATCAAGCCTTTAGCAAGAGCATGGAGATCGTTTATTTTATCAGTGAGAATCTTTCTTGCAAGATCATAACAAGTATCAACAATTATTCTAATTTCAGAATCGATTAACCTTGCTGTATCTTCTGATACATTTTGATGTTTTTGAACGGACCTACCTAAAAAAACCTCTTCTTCGTTTTCACTATACTGAAGCGGTCCTAATTTTTCACTCATTCCATATTTAGTGACCATATTTCTTGCCATCTTAGTTGCCATTTCAATATCAGAAGATGCACCGGATGTTACCTTGTCATCACCAAAGATTATTTCTTCTGCAACTCTTCCTCCCATGGCAACGGTTATATCAGCAAGCATTTTTTCTCTTGCCATTGACAATTGATCTCTTTCAGGCAATCTCATCACCATTCCAAGGGCTCTGCCGCGTGGTATTATTGTTGCCTTGTGAATTGGATCAGAAGCTGGTTGATTTATAGCAACAATAGCGTGGCCACCTTCGTGGTAAGCTGTCAATTCTTTTTCATCCTGACTCATAACAAGCGATCTTCTCTCTGAACCCATCATCACTTTATCTTTAGCTTCTTCAAAATCTACCATCGTTACAATCTTCTTATTTTTTCTTGCCGCGAGCAAAGCAGACTCATTGACAATGTTAGCAAGGTCGGCACCAGAGAATCCAGGAGTGCCTCTAGCTATTGTTCTGATATCTACATCTGGAGCGACAGAGATTTTTTTTATATGAACTTTTAGAATTGCTTCCCTGCCCATAATATCGGGATTTGGAACCACTACTTGTCGATCAAACCTACCTGGTCTGAGTAAGGCAGGGTCTAGTACATCAGGTCTGTTTGTTGCAGCAACCAAAATAATGCCTTCTTGCGTGTCAAAACCATCCATTTCAACGAGGATTTGGTTCAACGTTTGCTCTCTCTCATCATTACCGCCACCAAGACCTGCTCCACGACTTCTACCAACGGCATCAATCTCATCAATAAATATTATGCACGGAGAATTTCTTCTTCCTTGCTCAAACATGTCTCGAACTCTTGAAGCGCCCACACCAACAAACATTTCTACAAAGTCAGAACCTGAAATCGTAAAAAATGGAACTCCAGCTTCGCCTGCAACGGCTCTTGCTAAGAGCGTTTTTCCTGTTCCTGGAGGTCCGATTAATAACGCACCTTTTGGAATTCTTCCACCAAGTTTTTGAAATTTTCTTGGGTCTTTAAGGAAGTCAACAATCTCAACAAGCTCTTCCTTTGCTTCGTCAATTCCCGCTACGTCATTAAAAGTTACTTTATTTTTATTCTCAGTTAAAAGTTTTGCTTTAGATCTCCCAAAACCCATTGCTCCACCTCTACCACCTTGCATTTGCCTCATAAAGAATATCCATACGCCTATAAGCAATAACATAGGGAACCATGAAATAAGTACTCCCAGAAGTGAAGGGTAACCGTCGTCAAGAGGGGCAGCAGAAATATTTACACCTCTATCATTTAACCTGTCCACAAGCGTAGGGTCATTTGCGGCATAGGTCTTGAATGACCGGCCGTCATCAAATGCACCGTTAATATTACTTCCTCTTATAACCACATCTTTGACTGATCCAGCCTCAACTTCATCAAGGAATTGAGAATATGTAAGGTCTATTATATTTCTTTCACCACTGGTGTTACTAAAGAGATTAAATAAACCAAAGACGATAAGGGCGATAAATACCCACAATGTAATGTTTCTGAAATTCATTCTTATAAATTTGTTATAGTTATTAAATAATTACTATTTTACGTCATGCAAGAAAAGAAAGGTATAAATTTTAACAATATATTTCAATTGTTTAACACTAATAATGCTCTATTAATTTTGGCCAATCCTTATTTGCAAGAATAACTTTGAAATTTTGACCTAAAAATCGACTTCTTCTTTTCTCTTTTGATATTAAAATTTCATCACTTTTAGCAACAAATATGCACCCATTTAAAGTATGACTTCTAAAATTCCCGGTATTGATTTTATCAATAAGGCTTTGCAGTGACTTCGATCTAGGTACTTTGTCCTTGTTGCCTACAAGGCGACATAATTTATTGATAATACGGTATTGTATCTCAACCGGTGCCTTTTTGAATATTTTAGTTTTTACCTTTAAAGTACTATTTCCTCCAAGTGATACACATTTCTTTAAACAATTATTAACTAATACAATGATTGCTTCGTCTGCTTTTTTTAAATTTTGTATAACTTCTAAAATTCTTTTCTTGTCTAACCCTTCATTAATTAAATTTTCAGCAATACCTCTGATACGAGATCTGTCATACTTCATATTTTGATTAGTGTTATCATAAAGATAAGATTGCTTGATTTTTGCTAGATACTTAATCAGACATTTTTTTGAATATTTCAATAAAGGTCTAATAATATTAATCTCACCTCCTTTATGTTTAGAAACAGGCTTTAAAGATGATAAACCTTTTATTCCACTCCCTCTAATTAACCTCATCAAAAATGTTTCAATTTCGTCATCTAAATGATGAGCAGTTAATAAATATTTAAATTTATTTTTTTTACAAACGTCCGCTAATAATTCATATCGATGTTTTCTAGCTGTTGAAAGTGTATTAGAACTGCTTATTTTTTTTTTAACTTTTTTTGTTACAAAGCTTACTTTTTCTTTTTTCATGAGCTTCATTATCCATTCAATTTCTTTAGATGAATCTTCACGTAAGTTATGATCGATTGAAACAGCTGTAAATTTTAAATTATTTTTCTTAGCAAAATTTTTAGCCAGGTATAACAGTGCTAAACTATCCGGCCCACCAGAAAGAGCGACGATAAATTTTGAATTTACGCCAAGAAGTTTGAGTTGTTTTTCAAAATCTGCATCAGTGATCTTCTCTATGTTTTTATAATTGATTGGCTTAACTAATTTCACAACCATTTCTTTTTAATTCTAGGTTACTTCTATCAATGATTGAGGGATTAGCTTCAGGGTATGACTCTTGCAGTTGTATAAATGTCATACATCCCTGTTCCTTTTGTTGCATGTTCACTAATGAAATTCCGAGCTTCAATAGAGCATCGGGTGCTTTATTTGCATTTGGAAACGTTTGATATAGACTCAAATAATTCTTAGCAGCATCTTTATAATTTTCTCTGACATAATAAGTCTCAGCTAGCCAAAAATGAGAATTACTTAAATAATTTTTATCATCTCCAATAGAAATAAACTCTGTAAACGCCTTTTCTGCTGTTTCATAGTCACCTTGTTTAAGTAAATTAATAGCATATTCATACTGACTTCCTTCATCACTTTCTGGCAATATTGATAAAGGTATTTTTTGTTCACCAAGGGATACAATATTGTCTTGAGATATTGTATTGATAATTTGTTGCTCCTCTGCATCATTATCAATCTTTACTTCAAAAGGTGAGTTTTCTTCTACAGGTAAACTCGTCATATTTATAGTTCCAAGCGATTTTGGCTCTAAATCTAACTCCTCTTCATTAGCAGTAAACATTTCACTTTGCATAACACTTAAAGTCTGAGTTTTAGAGTTGTTTTGAACTTTTTCTATATTCTCAGCTTTAGTATTCAAGTCAGTAAATCTGAATTCTGCATCTTCTTTAAACGTATTAAAGTTGTTGACTGTAGATTGCATCGTAAAAATCATTTCTTCAATTTGAGCTGTTAAAGATTGAATTTCATTCTGAAGCTCAGCTATCTGGATTGATTGTTTTGCAATAATTGATTGATAATCGTCAAGGCTTAAATTATTTGATTGGCCAGAAGTTGTATTGCTAAAAGTTGCCTTTTCAAGAACCTTTATTCTACTTTCGATAGTTTCTAACTTTTCAAGAAGTTTATCTAATGGAATTTCTTCAGCATAGAGAATTGTATTAAATGCTGAAAGGACTATCAAGGTAGCAAAACAATAAAGATACAGTTTATTGATCATAAAAATAAATATTTTTTTATAAGCCTAGACTTATCTTTTGTCTAAATAAAGGCGTGAATAATTAAATATCTATTTAATTCGTTCTTACAGTAACTGATCTTCTATTTTGTGCCCAGGCTTTTTTATTTGAGCCACTATTCACAGGTCTTTCCTTACCAAAACTGATAGTGGTAACCCTACTTGAACTAATGCCTTGTGTCATCAAATAGTCTTTAGCTGCGTTAGCTCTTCGATCTCCAAGTGCTAAGTTATATTCCCTAGTTCCTCTTTCATCAGCATGGCCTTCAATCGCTATTGTAGCTGATCCATTTGCTTTTAACCATTTAGCTTGTTTTTCTAATGTATCTTGAGCGGCTTTAGTAAGTGAATAGCTATCGTAAGCAAAAAATATTCTATCTGGAACATTGACCGCTAGCATCTCTACTGTATCTGACCCAACATAAACACCATCTAATATTTCTACAGCTGCAGTTGTTGATGATGATGATGCAGTTGAAGTTGCAGAGTCTTTTGGCACAGTTTCACATGCTGCCAAAAACAAAGCAAATAATACAATTACCAAATATCTGGTATAATTCTGAAAGGTTAAAACCATTTTAATAAACTCCCGTAATATTTCAAAGCCGTAAGTACTCTATTAACTTAACTTGCACAAGTCTAGGATAAAGTTGTTACTTATTCTTTAAAAATATGTCTAATTTACAGGCTAAATTCCTTTTATTGTATTAATTTTGACCAAGATGGGTCAGATGCATCAACCGGCGTAATGAGTTTTCTCTCATTAAACCCAGTCAGATCAATAGACCATATAGATGAAGAGTGGCCATCTCCCGCGTCATTTGCTTTTGTTTCACGATAAAATATCAATACCCTTCCATTCGATGACCATGATGGCGCTTCTTGATACCAATTTTCAGTTAGTAATCTCTCACCACTTCCATCCGTTCTCATTACACCAATAAAATATTGACCCTGATAAAACTTTGTAAAGGCAATAAGATCACCTCTTGGTGACCAAACAGGAGTTGCGTAATTACCTCCTTGTTTTGAAATTCTCTTTTGGTTTCGCCCATTATTATCCATTA
>CABYSM010000007.1 GCA_902521655.1 uncultured Pelagibacteraceae bacterium | reverse complement strand
GCCAATAGCCCTAATCCTAATTTCTAGAAGCTATGAAATAAGCGGTGAGTTTGGATTTCTTTATTTACTTTTCGGATTTGTAATGATCCTGCTCTTTTTGATCGTACTCACTCTTCCCGTAAAAAAATCATTATTTGGTACAGCTGGGTAGACTTGAACTACCGACCTCCTGGTCCACAACCAGGCGCTCTAACCAACTGAGCTACAGCTGCATAAGTGGTGGCTCGAGGTGGATTTGAACCACCGACACAAGGATTTTCAGTCCTTTGCTCTACCAACTGAGCTATCGAGCCTCATGTTAGTAATGTAAGTCTTTTATTCTATAAGAAGTATTCGTGCAAAGAAAATATTCTTATTGCTAATTAATTAAGCTTTTCATTTAGTCTGCTTATCAAATCCTGCACACTTTTTAATGAATTTAATTCATCAGCATCAATCATAAGCTGATAATTATCATCATTTTTAATATAAATGCATGGTAGATTGATTTGCTTAGGTACAAACTCTAAGTCTTCGAGATGGTCAATGTAATAAAATCTGCTATTTATTTTTAGCGACTTAAGATAATTGCCCCAAATCTTTTCCTTACCTCGATTGTTATATGTGATAGAGCACAAATGACATTCATACGTACTTGGTGAAATTATTTTATGACCCCAATCTATGAGGGCATTGAAAATGCCACTTTTTGCATTGTAAATAAAAATTAATTCTCTCATGATTTAATTAAACCAACCGAACCCAATAAGTTATTAGTTTGAAACAATGGTAATCCAACTACATTTGAATACGAGCCGTTTATTGACTTGATAAAAACTTCAGCAAAGCCCTGAATTTTGTATGATCCTGCAACATTTTTCCATTCATTTGTTTTGATGTAATTATCAATATCTTTTTTATTAAGTAGTTTAAAATTGACTGTGGTTGTGACGCTCCTACTTATAACTTTATTCTTAGTATCTCGTAGGCACAATACGGTTGAAACGCGATGTCTCCGACCCGATAATTTATTGAGATTTTTCCTAGCAATAACTTCATCATTTGTTTTATCAATTATCCTTCTTCCACTATAGGCAATAGTATCTGCCGTAAGAATCAAAGCATTTTCATGCTTCCCATCAAAGTGCTTCATCTTTTGAGTAGCTATTCGTTTACAGTAATCTAAGGGCAATTCCTTTTTGTTGATCGTCTCGTCAATATTTGGTGAGATTATTTCATCGGGTTTAATCCCAAGAATTGATAGCAATTCTAATCTTCTAGGAGATGAGCTGCCTAAAATAAATTTCAATATATTCTCTTGGTTATTTATATCTAAATATTATTCTACCTTTAGTAAGGTCGTAAGGTGTGATCTGAACAAGAACTTCGTCACCTGCTAAGACTCTAATTCTATTTTTTCTCATTCTACCAGCTGTATGCGCCAGAACTTCATGCCCATTTTCAAGTGCAACTTTAAACATTGCATTTGGAAGTATATCAGTAACTTTACCTTTAAATTCTAAAATCTCTTCTTTTGACATAAATTATTTTTTTGTAAGCCTATATTCTATTGACCTTGAATGTCCGTCAAGACCTTCATTATCAGCGATTGTCATAGCACTATTTCCAATTTCTTCAATACCTTCTTTTGTAAATTCAACAAGCGATATTTTCTTTAGAAAGTCAAATACTGACAGTCCTGATGAAAATTTTGCACTCCTTGATGTAGGCAATACATGGCTTGGACCAGCAACATAGTCACCTAATGCTTCGGGTGTATTCCTACCGAGGAATACTGCACCTGCATTAACAATATATTTAAGAAAATCTCTTGCATTATCAATAGCAAGCTCGAGGTGTTCAGGGGCTAATTGGTTTGAGATATCAAAAGCCTCTTTAAGATCACGTACAACTATGATTTTACCGTTTGAATCCCAGCTTGCTGACGCAATTTCTTTTCTTGGAAGAGACTCTAATTGACTAGGCACTTCTTTTTCAACCGCTTCAGCTAATGCCTGATCAGTGGTAATTAGAATGCTTTGAGCACTTTTATCATGTTCAGATTGGGCGATCAGATCAGCAGAAATAATTTTTGGGTCACTATTCTGGTCAGAAATTACGACTATTTCAGAAGGTCCTGCAAACATATCAATTCCGACAAATCCTGAGACTTGCCGTTTTGCTTCAGCGACGTAAATATTACCAGGTCCAACGATTTTATTTACAGGTGCCACGCTTTCAGTTCCATATGCCATTGCTGCGACTGCTTGAGAGCCACCCATGCAATATATTTTTTTAATACCAACAATTTTTGCAGTATATAAAACTGATGGATTAATCTGTCCGTCAGTTAATGGCGTGGTCATTACTATGTCTTTTACGCCTGCAACCATAGCAGGTATTGCATTCATAATAACTGTACTGGGGTAGCTTGCTGTTCCACCCGGTACATAAATCCCTGCTGTTTCCAAAGGTTTCCACATATATCCAAGAGTAGATTTTAGATCGTCATTAAAACTTAGATCCTGTGGTAATTGTTTTTCATGGTATGCCCTAACTCGATCTGCTGCTGTTTGAATTGCCTTACATATCTTTTCAGGCAATTTATCTGTCTGATTGTTGATTACAGTTTCATCTAAAATAAAGTTTGATTTTGAAAGTTCATTGCGATCAAGTTGATTGGTATACTCTATTAAAGCATCATCACCTTTGGTTCTTACATCATTAATTATTTTAGCTACAACATCTTTTACATCTTTGTCATCTGACCTATTGGTATTCAATAAATCTTCAAATTCCTGTGGAAAGCCTGAATTGCTTGTATTAATTATTTTTTTCATTTACTTGTTTTTCTGTGCCCCAAGGGTTTCCTTGATCATCTAATTTACACCGAATAATTTCAGTTTCGAGTTTTATAATTGCATCATTTTTGAAAAGCAATTCAATTTCAATATTTTTTGAATTATTGGGATAATAGTTAAAAGTCAAAAGTTCTAATTTCTTTGATTTATTCAATTGATCGATATTTTTTGAATAAACTGATATGACATCCTCAAAGCAAAGAACAGCCTTAATACGCTGATTGACTTTATTTACAATTTTTTCTTCCCACATAAATCGTGTAATCATTAGAAAAAATGATCTTATTGAAGGCAGGTATTTAATATCACTTACTTCAATGAGTCCGTCCTGCAATATTGTCCCAATAATTTTTAATTCATCAGTATCGATTGCATTCAAATTCATATTTTTTAAACCCGCTTAATCTCTGCTCCACATGCTTCTAATTTTACCTCAATTTGTTCATACCCTCTATCCAAGTGATAGATACGATTTAGGGTTGTTTCACCTTCAGCTGCTAATCCCGCTAAAATTAAACTTACAGAAGCTCTTAGATCAGTTGCCATAACTGGAGCTCCTCTAAATCCTGAGCAGGGATTAATAATTGCTCTTTTGCCATTAATTTCAATATTTGCTCCCATTCTATTCAATTCAGGTACATGCATGAATCTATTTTCAAATATGTTCTCGTCTATGACTGACTTAGTTTTAGCCATAGACATTAAAACCATCATTTGAGCTTGAACGTCTGTTGGGAAGCCAGGATATTCCTTTGTTTGAATTTCAATACCTTCACTAATCTTAGATTTATTTACTGTTACACTATTTTCATCAAAAATTATATCAACTAGTAATGTTTTTAAAGTCTCTAAAACATTACTAATGTGTTCAATGTTTAAATTTTCTATCTTAAGCCCATCTCCTGCTAGTGCTCCAGCTATGATATAAGTAACTGCCTCGATACGATCAGGAATAATAGAATAATTTGTGCCATTCAAAGTTGTTACCCCTTGAATCAAGACAGACCTATTGTCACCAAGTTCAATTTTTGCTCCCATAGCATTTAAACAATTAATTAAATCAATCACCTCAGGCTCTAAAGCGATATTGAAAATTTCAGTTTCACCACTTGCTAATGACGCTGCCATAACAATATTTTCAGTAGCGCCAACAGATACTTTAGGAAGTTCGATCTTATTTCCAGTCAGTCCTTTAGGTGCGCTACATTGAATATATCCTTTTTCCAATTCAAAAGTTGCGCCGAGTTTTGTGAGTGCGTCTATATGAATATCGATTGGTCGAGCACCTATAGCGCAACCTCCAGGAAGTGATACGCTCGCCTCACGCTTTCTTGCAAGTAAAGGTCCTAGCACTAATATACTTGCTCGCATCTTTCTCACTAAATCGTATTCAGCAATAGTTTTTTCCGTATCTGAATATTGAAGTGTAATAGAATTTTTATTACTTTCACTTTTTGCGACATTAACTCCAAGAGATGATAAAACCAAACTCATTGTTTTTACATCAACAAGATCCGGAACATTTGAAAGTTCTAATTTTTCATTAGTTAAAATACTAGCAGCCATAATGGGTAGAGCAGCATTCTTTGAACCACTAACAGGAATCACACCCCTTAGAGGTTGTCCTCCATTTATAACAATTTTCTGCATTGAATTTTATAGCTTGGGAAGAGTAACGCCAGTTTGTTTCATGTATTTCCCTTTTCTATCCTTGTAGGAAATTTCAGGCGGAGCCTCTCCTTTATAGAATAGGAACTGACAGCCTCCTTCATTTGCATATATTTTTGCTGGCAGTGGTGTTGTATTTGAAAACTCTAAAGTTACATGTCCTTCCCACTCGGGCTCCAAAGGAGTTACATTAACTATTATTCCACATCTTGCATACGTTGATTTACCTAAACAAACTACTAATACATCTCTTGGAATTCTGAAATATTCTACGGTGCGTGCCAGTGCAAATGAATTAGGTGGTATGATGCATTCTTTGCCTGGTCTATCAACAAAGCCTTTGTCATCAAAATTTTTAGGATCAACTAAGGCTGAGTCAACATTTGTAAATATTTTAAAATCTTCAGAT
This sequence comes from uncultured Pelagibacteraceae bacterium, assembly GCA_902521655.1. Classification (GTDB taxonomy): domain Bacteria; phylum Pseudomonadota; class Alphaproteobacteria; order Pelagibacterales; family AG-422-B15; genus CACNXQ01. The sequence continues at coordinate 44,693 of CABYSM010000007.1, read as the reverse complement.
ACTCTTGCGTCATATCCGTAAGATGACAATCCAAAGGAAATAGTCCCATCTTTTTTTTGTCCATCTACAAAGGGTTCAATCATGCCTTGTTCTAAAGACATTTTTTTAATCCAGTTATCAGACATGATGGTCATCTTATTTTTCTTCTTTCTTTCGTTGATATTCTTTTCTTTTTCTTAAATTCTGTCTCAAAGCCTCAGATAGTCGTTCAGTATCATTAAGCTTTTTATTCTTTTGCTCTTCCTTCGAGGAACTGTTTGATTTCATCTTTATTCAACCCTGCCTTTTTAAGCTCTTTAACAAGTTTTTCTTCTTCTTTTTTATCTGTATTATCAGCTTGTTTGGACTCTCTTTTCTGTTGTTTTGCCATCGCTCGCTCTCCGCGTTTAGACTTGTAATCGTGATGAATGCCCATAATTATCTCCGTGAATTGCGCTACCTTATACAATTTTTTTATAGGATTCTCTAGTAAAAACAAGGAGTGCTATTGAAGGATTATTTTCTAAGCTTATTGCTAGTCTTTAATGAACAGATCGCTTGAAAAATCAGAAAACTTTTCTGAACCATTTTCTGTAACTCTCAATGAGTGACTCGCTTCAACACCCCAACTACCGAATTGCATTACTGCAATCATGTGGAATGTGACGTTTGGATGAAGAATAGTTTGGTCTCCTTTAGAGATATTTATTGTATGCTCACCCCAATCTGGAGGATATCCTATGCCAATTGAATATCCCGTTCGAGATTCTTTTTTAATGTCATGCTTGTCAAGAACAGCCCAAAATTTTTGTGCCACATCATCAGCTGTATTTCCAGGTTTTATTGCTGAAATGCCTTCGTCTAAGGCTTCATTGGTAGCTTTAATAGCGTCAATTTTTTTTTGCTCTGCCTTACCAAGCAACACTGTTCTCGCTAGTGGAGCGTGATATCTCTTATGAACACCAGCTAGTTCAACGATTGTAGCTTCGCCCTTAACAAACTTCTCTTGTGTTGCAGTTAAATGAGACGCAGATGTCCCTGCGCCAGTGGGTAATAAGGTGGCGATACTTGAATACTCCCCACCAATTTCAGGTGTACCATAAAACATTGCTTTTTGAATTTCTCCAACTGCATCACATTGTCTAATTCCTGGATTTATTGTGTCAATTGCAGTTTGCATGGCTTGATCGGTAATCAATGCTGCATTTTTCATTAGTTCAATTTCATTATCTGATTTTATATATCTCACCCAATTCACAAGCCTTTCAGAGTCTTTAAGTGATGCATTTGGCAATCCGTCAATGAGTTTCTGATAACAAAAAGCTGTAAAATAATGACTATCCATTTCAAGACCAATTGATTGATTATCCCACTTTTTATTTTTAATGATCTCGATTAAATAATCGTAGGGATGGTTGGGCCATGTATGGATATATTTTTCTGCATATACAATAATATTTTCTTGTGACCAACAGCTCTGCAAAAATGCACCTCCAGCGTCTTGATCTCTTACAAACAAAAATGGCTCATCTAAATCAACATGAACCAAAACACATTGTGCATAGTAAAATGACCATGCATCATATCCTGTTAGATAATTCATATTTGCTGTATCTTGTGATATTAACAGATCTATTCCTTTTTCTTGCATCGACTTCTTAACTTTAGCAAGTCTGTCACTATATTCGCTTTTAGGAAAATTCATAAATCTAGGATAGTCGTTCACAAACAAGTTTGGTCCAGAAAGAGGACCCGATCACAAGAAGTTTGTCATTAAAATCGTATGTAGAAGAATGTAATGACTGACCGTGTGTTCCCTCTGTTCCGTTGCCAATAAGTATGTAGCAACCTGGTTTAACCATTAACATTTGAGCAAAATCCTCAGAAAATAATTTTGGATCACAATTTCCATCAACATTATCAGTGCCAACAAGATCTTCAGCGACCTTTGAAGCAAAAGCTGCTTGATCAGTTGTATTAATTGTCATGTTTGTTCGAGTATCGTATGTAAATTCGAATTTTATACCGTGAGCGTTGGCAATGCCTTCAACAATATTTCGCATACTATCTTCAATAATTTTATTGGCCTCAGGCGATAGTGCTCGAGCATCTCCAGAGATTATAGAATGACCGGGTAAAATATTTTCATTTCCATCAGACTCAAATTTGGTAACAGATACAACACCATTCATTGCTGGGTTTAATTTTCTTGAAACTATTGATTGTAATGAAGTTATAATTTGTGTTCCTACTGTTATCGTATCAACTCCCATGTGCGGCAATGCAGAATGTCCACCTTGACCCCAAAGCTTGATATTAAAAAGACTTTCACTTGCTGTTATTGTGCCTGAACGTGTAGCAAAAGAGCCGACTTCCATTCCTGGTAAATTATGAAATGCATAAACTTCATCTATCGAGAATTTTTCAAACAAACCGTCATCAATCATTGCTTGTGCACCTTGCGTTTTTTCTTCATCAGGTTGGAAAATAAAATAAACCGTGCCATTAAAATTTTTTGTTTCAGAAAGATATTTAGCAGCACCGAGAGCCATTACCGTATGACCATCATGACCACACGCATGCATTTTTCCTTCATGAGTGGATTTATATGCGCAGTCACTCTCTTCTTTTACTGGTAAAGCATCCATGTCAGCACGTATACCTATACTCTTATTACTATTGCCATTTTTAAGGACTGCAACAATGCCTTTTTTTCCAATTCCCTCAAAAACTTCCAATCCAAAGCTTTTTAAAATCTCTGCAACTTTTGCTGAAGTGATATCTAAATCAAAATTTAGTTCTGGGTGGGTATGAAAGTCATGCCTCCAAGCAATCATTTCATTTTCAAAATTTTCTGTAACTACATTCATCTTTTAATATTTATAATTTCTTTCTAAGCCAATTATGAAACCTTTTTATTTCATACTCTTCAGGCATTAAGGTTCCATTTTTACGTATAGGATTATGTATGCCTTTTTGATTAAGTTCACAAGCTTCTGCGTCCTGTTTCATTACGAGCACTGCAAAATCAACAACATTTTTCATTGAATATTTTTTATCTTTAAGTGTTTCTTTTCGAAAAACCCACTCTGCCGTTACTTCTGTGAGTTCATTCGATAAAGGAAGGATACGAACCATTCTGATATGGTCAGTAAAAATTGCTAAAAACATAGATGGCCAGCTTGTCATATAAATATATCCAGGGAAGTCTGTCTGCTTTTCTAAGTATTCTACACGATGCCCTTGCGCGCTGCCATCCATTGACCACGTTTCAGTTCCTTTTTTCATACCTCCTTTATACTTTGGATCATCATGATTGATAAACCTTTTCCAATTAGGGTCATCTTTAATGTCTACAAGTCTCCGACCATAAATAGGAACAAGATTAGATAGTTCTGGATGAAGATTCGGACAATGTAGACACTCACTATAATTTTCCCAAAAAATTTTCCAATTGCATTTTATTTGCTTTTTCCATGTGTAACCTATTTTATAATTACTCACATTTAATTGTGAAAAAGCATCACTATAATCCGGAAAAACTTTTTTAGAATTCCATTTAGCATTATTGTCAAAGTTAATAAAAATTAGGCCGTTCCAAATTTTAAATTTTACTTTTATTAAGCAATTTTTATCTTTTTTAAAATTTTTTGGATCAATAATTGAGGAAGTTTTAACAAGATTTCCATTACTTGCGTTATAAGACCACTGGTGATATGGACAAATTAATAAATTGGATTTTAGCTTACCTTTTTTTTCTTTTTTTAAAATAGATCCTCGATGACTACAGGAATTATAATAAGCATTTATATTTCCCTCTTTGTCGCGCACAAGAAGAATATTAAATTTACTTATTTCAACAGTATGAAAAGATAAGGGTTGAGATAAAGCATCTTCATGACAAATGTATAGCCATTCCTTTGATAAAACTTTCTTTATTTCTCTATCAAATTGATTTTGATTGAAATACCAATTTAATGGTAAAGATTTTTCAGTTTTTTTTAAAATATATCCCTCACTCATGCTTGTAAAAATTTTATACCCTTATATTGTCTATTGCTAGATATTATGAGAAAAATAATGCATAAGATGGTCAAGTTATTATCTATCTTAACAAAAAAATAATTGAAAACATGTTTCCAAATGATCTTACAGAAAAGTACAAAAATTGGCAAAACGATACCTTTATAAAAAAGAAAGCTCAATTTGAAAGACTCGCTAGAGAGGGACAATCTCCAAAGTATATTATTATTTCCTGTGTTGACTCAAGAGTTGATCCAAATTCAATATTCAAATCAGAGCCAGGTGAATTTTTAGTTCATAGAAATATTGCAAATATAGTACCGCCCTATAATTATATAACGGAACATAGCGGAACAATTGCAGCTATTGAGTTTGGCGTAACTGTCTTAAAGGTTGAAAATATAATTGTCATGGGTCATTCAGGCTGTGGTGGCATTAAAAATGGCTACAGTATGTGTAAAGAAAATTCCTTCAATACCAACTCATCAATTTCAAACTGGTTAAATCTTCTTAAGCCCTCGTTTAACAAACTCACTAACATGAACGAAGATGAATCAATAGAAGATTTGGAGAAAGTAAGTATTAAAACATCTATTGAAAATTTAAAAAGCTATCCCTTTATTCAGGAAAAATTAGATAGTAAGGAAATCAATATTTATGGCTCGTGGATAGATATTGGACCGGGTAAAATTCATGTACTTGATTTTGAATCAAGTATCTTTAAGCCAATTTAGTTAGAATAACTTATTTAAAAGAATAAAAGACATCTTTATTTTTAGTGATATAAAGTAGCGATGCAAAATGTCGTCTCAATTAAAAAACTTTCAAAAATTTATGATAATGATTTTCAGGCACTCAAAAATATCACCCTGGACATAAAGAAAAATGAAATAATTGCTTTGTTGGGTCCAAATGGTGCTGGAAAAACAACGATGATTAGCATTATATGTGGAATTGTTATTCCAACATCTGGCTCAGTAACGGTCGATAATTTTGATATTATAAAAGACTATAGACGTACTAGGTCGCTAATTGGTTTAGTTCCACAAGAATTATCATTAGAACAATTTGAGTATGTATTTAACAATGTTTCTTATACACGCGGGTTATATGGAAAGGCTCCCAATCCATCTTTAATTGAAAAAATTTTAAAAGATTTAAGCTTGTGGGATAAAAGAAACTCTAGAATTAATGAATTATCTGGTGGCATGAAAAGAAGGGTATTAATAGCAAAAGCTCTTTCACATGAACCTTCTGTATTATTCCTTGATGAGCCCAGTGCTGGCGTAGACGTTGAATTAAGGCAAGAAATGTGGCAAGTAATTAAGGATCTTAGAAATAGCGGTGTCACTATTATTCTTACAACCCATTACATTGAAGAAGCAGAGGCAATCGCTGACCGAGTTGCTGTTATTAATAAAGGAGAACTTCTGGTAGTTGATAACACGTCTGACCTAGTAAAGAGTATGGGTCAGAAAACACTTGTTATTGAATTACAGGAAGCTATTCAAGCGCTTCCCTCTAAATTAGAAAGGTACAATCTAACAGTCTTAAACAATGGATTATCAATCAGCTACAATTATGACTTGTCAAGTAAACAAACAGGAATTACATCACTGTTACAAGATATGAAAGAAACTGGATTGAAGTTGAAAGATTTAAAAACTGAACAAAGCTCTTTAGAAAATATTTTTGTCGAATTAGTAAGGGAAAATTAATGAATTTTTACGCTATAAGAGCAATATATTTCCATGAGATGGATAGAATGCGAAGAACAATAGGTCAAAGCATACTTTCACCAGTAATTTCAACTTCTTTATATTTTATTGTATTCGGATCCGTAATAGGAAGCATGATACCAGAGCTTGATGGTGTGAGTTATGGATCATTTATAGTGCCTGGCTTACTTATGCTTACTCTTTTGACGCAAAGTATTTCAAACTCAGCATTTGGAATATTTTTCCCAAAATTCACAGGTTCTATTTATGAGGTGTTGGCTGCGCCGGTATCATCTTTGGAAATCATAATTGGATTTGTTGGAGCCAGTGCAACAAAGTCTTTAATCGTTGGTGTAATAATTTTAATTACTGCAAGTTTTTTTGTTGAACTAAAAATTCAATATCCCTTGTTGATGCTTTTTCTCCTAATTTTAACTTGTCTTACATTTAGTTTGTTCGGTTTTTTAATTGGACTGCTCAGCAATAACTTTGAACAACTCCAAGTTGTGCCTTTAATAATTATTACTCCATTAGTCTTTTTGGGAGGTAGTTTATATACGATTGAGATGTTGCCTGAGTTTTGGCAGAAAGTTTCGTATTTTAACCCTGTCGTGTACCTTATTAATGGGATGCGATGGTCATTTTATGGTGCATCTGACATTAATATTTTTATAAGCATAGTGTCTCTTGTGGGGTTTTTAATTGCATGCATCGTTGGCGTAGCAATAGTGATATCCAAGGGCTATGGTACAAAAACGTAGACGACTACATCTCAACTTCTATCTTTTTAATCACGAATCCAAATAGGAGATGACCATGCCATTTCAGTCATGGTAGCACTATACTCTTTAGGGGGTTTGCGACCTGCTCTGATATTGTCATATGTGGTCCACCTACAAGTCGGGTTTTGCAATACTCGAGCATAGTAGAAGGCATTTTGTTCCGGCTTATAATTTGGATCTGTCCACAAAACTTTAAGCTCGTCTGCACCCCGGTCTTGGTCAATCTTGCATGTTGTTAAATCAACATCTACTTTTAAAGTTTCACATCGCATAGATTTGTTATTAATTTTTCTATTTTCACTGCAAACAACGTCCATCACTTCTTCCATTGCTTCACCGTTTTCAATCCAACCCTTGATCACCTGTATTTTATCTAAAGGCGCATCAATTGGATCCTTTTTTGCAGTAATATAGAATGAAATATTTTTATCTTCATTATGCTTTATTGTACTCCCCATAGGATTGCCATCACTGTAAGCAGAAGTTAAAGGATCAGATGCTGACAGAATACTTTCGTTGTAATTGAACCCTCCAAAAAATCTTAGCTCAATTCGTGTCCCCGTAGTTGCATATACTTCTTTATTTTGCATGGCTTCAAAAAGTTCATCACGATTATTTTCTTTAGCCCAGATTGCTGCAAGTCCTCCAGGATTATTTACAAATCGAGGAATAAATGCATGCGCATCAGTCCGTGCAAACGCAGGGCCAACAACGCTGCTTTCACCTTTAAAATCCCATTCTTCCGTATCTCCAGGATTTGCATTATGAGTATCTGAACTTCCAATCACTCCTAAATCTAATGGGTTAAAACCTAAATCTGTCTCAAGTTCTATACCTCGTTTTAAGGCATCTCTTACCATTGAAGTAGGTTGAATACATAGAGTATCTCCTTCTTTTTCGCATTTAGGATAAATTTGTTCAATATTACATTCTTCATCTGTGCTTCCAAAGAAAGTACTGCATTCTGAATTTCCTTTGATTTGAAACATTTCAACAAGTGGTTCAACTTTATCTCTCATTGCCCAGTTTGCTTCAGTATATTCAGCACCATCAATCGTCTTATCGGCAAAAGTAACGCCCCAAGATCTATTACTATTATGAGGTATGGTCATGAACTCACATGGATAATTGCAATTTGCCAATAGTTTTTCCCATAAATCTATGGCTGTGTGAGCATCAAAAAGTGAAAATACCCTATCAGGCACTGTATTATTTTTAAAAATAACATTCCGATGATTGTAGCCCCCATCTGGTAAAACTGGTGAATATTCATATGCAATAAATGTTGTAAATTTTCCAGGATCGTTATGTCTTTCAGCTGCATTAATAATTTTATTCCAAGTAGACTTTATAAATTTTTCTTCTTTCTCTTTATCATTGATTGCCTCAGTTAAAAAACTGACAGGAGGTCTTTTTACTGCAGTTTCCCGCAGCTCAGCAAAGAATTTAAAACTTGGAGTTTCTAATCTCTGACACGTATAAACCGACTCTTCTGTGATATCAGGGTCACTACAACTCTCATGTATTCCAAAGGTCTCAGCATGATCAGTTACTGCTGCAAAATCCAGTGGTCTTGATATTTGCATTGTTTCACCATACATATTTTTAAATGGCATGCCTTTCGCGAACTCATAGGATTCATCAACATCAAGCCGTGTATTGAATATATAAGCATCAAAGGAAAGGCTAGAGTGAACATGCAAATCCCCAAAGTACACATTCTTTAACTCATTCTTTTTCTTATATTTCTCTTTTTGAAACTCCCATTGTAAAAAAGCATCTTCATTTTGTTGAGCCGCCAAAGCTCTAGCTTTTTCTACATCCTCTTTCGTCATCAATGGCTGATCTGTCATTACCAAGAGCGGCTTTAACAATGGCTTTAAGTAAATATATCCTCCAATGAAAATTAAAGACAAAGTTACTGCTATCAAGATTAACCAATTTACTCTACTCATATATTTTAACCCTTACGTACAATAGCTTTTGCTGAATTTAATATTAATTAGTAAAGAATAAGAATTGCGCTAAAAAATGCAAATAATAAATGATACTGAGCTTTTCCTCATAAAAAGCTATTAATTAAGATTTTGATTTCCGATATTTTTTTCGGTCAATAGCTGAAAGATAACGTTTTCTGAGTCTTAAATTACTTGGGGTAACCTCCAATAATTCATCTTCATTTATATAAGCCATCATTTCTTCAAGAGACATTCGTCGTGGCGGTGTTAATTTTACCGCTTCATCTGTTCCAGAGGCTCTTACATTTGTAAGCTGCTTTCCTTTCAAAACATTTATTTCAAGATCATTATCTCGACTGTGCTCACCAACAACCATTCCACCATATACTTTCGATTGGTGACCAATAAACATTGTCCCACGATCTTGAAGATTGAAAATTGCATAAGCTGCGGCACTGCCAATATCAGTAGATATTAACGCGCCATATTTTCTTCCAACAATACTTCCTTTGTAATTATCATATTTATTGAAGAGTCTGTTTATAACTCCTGTTCCTTTAGTATCTGTTAAAAATTTATTTTGGTATCCTATTAAGCCCCTTGATGGAGCTAAGAAAGTTAGTCTCGTCTTGCCTGCTCCAGATGATCGCATGTCTTGCATTTCAGCTTTTCTCTGATTCATTCCATCAACTACGGTACTTGTATATTCATCATCAACATCAATGATAACTTCTTCAATAGGCTCAGTTCTTGCCCCACTTTCACTAACTTTATAAAGAACACGTGGACGTGAGACTGATAGTTCAAATCCTTCTCTTCTCATTTGTTCTATTAAGACGCCAATTTGTAGCTCACCTCGCCCACCGATTTCAAAAGCATCTTTCTGATCATTCTCTTCAAAAGTAATCGCAACGTTGGTTTCAGCTTCAGCTAAGAGTCTTTCACGAATTAAAGTTGAGGTTACTCTATTTCCATCTGTACCGGCAAATGGAGAGTCATTAACTGTAATAGTTACTGACATTGTGGGAGGATCAATAGGTGTTGAAATAAGTGGTTCTGTAACTTCAGGATTACATATTGTATCTGCAACTGATGTTACAGCTAAACCAGCTATACAAATTATATCTCCAGCTGTTACCTGATCAACTGGCACCCTATCAGCTCCTCTAAAGGTAAATAGTTTTGTTAATCGTCCCGTTTCTATTTGAGATCCACTAAGATTAATAGATTTTACTTGGTCATTTACTTTTGCTGATCCATTTATTACTCGTCCAATAAGACACCGGCCCAAGTAAGGATCTGCATCAAGTAAAGTTGCTAACATTGCAAAAGGTTTTAATAAGTCTACTTGTGGTTCTTCAACGTGGTTTAATATTAGATCTAATAATGGATGTAAATTTTCTCGAGGATCTTCTAAATTTTCAACGCACCAGCCTTCTCTTCCTGCTGCATACAAAATTGGAAAATCCAACTGTTCTTCACTTGCGTCTAATGCAACAAATAAATCAAAAACCTCATTTACAACCTCTTCAGATCTAGCATCATGTCTATCAACTTTATTAATCACAACAATTGGTCTTAAATTCTGGGCAAGGGCTTTACCTAAAACAAACTTTGTTTGTGGCATTGGTCCTTCGGCAGCATCTGCTAATATTATAACGCCATCAGCCATTCCAAGAACTCGTTCCACTTCACCTCCAAAATCAGCATGCCCAGGAGTGTCAATAATGTTAATACAGACATCTTTCCAAACAATAGAAGTTGGTTTGGCTAAAATTGTAATCCCTCTTTCCTTTTCGAGATCACCGGAGTCCATTAAACGTTCATCTACGTTCTGATTTTCACGAAACATACCTGTTTGTTTCATTAAAGAGTCAATCAAAGTGGTTTTGCCATGATCCACGTGAGCAATAATTGCGATATTTCTTAATTTTAAAGTCATTCTGGGATTCTATATATTGTTGAAAGTCTTCTAATTGCTTTACCAAATAAAAACAATACTTATAGTTTACTAATATGAGGTACTTACTGATCTTCTTTTTTAGCATGATTACAGTTGTTGAAGCTGAAATTATTTTGCGAAAGCAAAATGATCGATATTGTTATGATGGAGATACTTGTTATGTAATTATAGATGGTAAAAATACGAAAATAAGATTACTTGAATTGGATACTCCAGAAATCTCTAAGCCTAAATGCGATGCTGAAAAAAGACTTGGGATAGAAGCAAGAGATTATTTAAATAGTCTGATAGAAAATGCATCTACCATTGAGTTTAAGACTGATTATGTTGAAGATTATTTTGGTAGAGTCTTGTCATTTTTAATTATTGATGGTGAGGATGTATCAAAAAAGATAGTAAACAACAATCTCGGAGTAGTATATAAACGAAATAATAAAAAAGATTGGTGCTCTAACTAAAAAAATATTTTTTTTATGAGAATAAAATTACATTTAGTTTCTAATATTATGCTATTTTTATTACTTGTATCTTGCGTCTCACCCTATCAGGAACAAGTTAATAACTATAATGCTGTAAAACAAAATGTGAGCCTGGGGATGGACATGTATCAGGCAATGAGAATACTGCCTACTCCAGAAAAAACCGAGTCCTATATGCATAACAACAAAGTAAGGGAGATAATATATATTCGATCTAATTGGATAAGCGATAATAAACTGACAGATGACGAGGTTACTCCCTATATTTTTGAAGATAAGAAATTGATTGGTATCGGGTGGGCTATGCTAGGAGGTGCAAAATCAACAGGAACCCCGAGCACTGGAAGTACCTACTGTTATGAATTTTGGAATGAGTACATGCAAATGTATCAGATTATCTGCAATTAGTTATGTTTGGATCACAATCAAATATTGTCATCTATTCTATTTATGCATTGATACCAGTTGCGCTTATAATGCTTTATGTTTACCGAAGAGATCGCTTTCCTGAACCAGTAAGAATTGTATCTATAACTTTTCTTCTTGGAGTTGCCACTATTTTTCCAATCAGTTTGTTAATTCCTGTTGTTGAAGGGTTTGAAGAAACTCTCTACTTGTCTGGTGAGGCACCTTACTTTTATGAAGCTTTTGTAAGAGCTGCGTTTCTAGAAGAAACTGCGAAGTGGACTATCCTTCTTTTATTTTGCATCAAAGCCAATGAATTTAATGAGCCAATGGATGCACTTGTTTATGGTGTTGCAGTATCCCTTGGATTTGCAGCATATGAAAATTGGGACTATGTGCTTTACCCCATTTATGAAAATGATCTTGAATTAGCAACTTCAATTGCAATTTTAAGATCATTCACTGCTGTGCCTCTACATGCTACAGCTGGGGTATTCATGGGATTGTTTTTAATCAGGGCAATATTTGGAAAATCAAATCATTTAGTTTATGTCGTATTGTCGCTACTCTTCCCTGTTTCATTGCACGGAACCTATAATTATATTTTAATTTCACCAAATATAGACGCGATATTAATATATCCGTTGCTTATCGTATTTATATTTGCGGTCATTTACATTTTCAGGAAAGAACGCTTAAGGCAGGATAAAAAATATTTTGAGGTAGAAAATAAACATGGCACTATCTCTAAAAGTTATATTTTATCAACAATTGCCATAACATTGGTCTTGCTGACACTTGCTGTAATCATTTTGAATACATAACTATCATGCCTGAGCTCAATTCTAAAAAATCGTATTTCTAATAAATAAAGCAGTATTTTCATTATTGAAAGTAAGTGCTAAAAAAGTACTTACTACGAGAATTATGAATAAAATAGGTCCATAAAACCTTACATTTTTATCAAAGCTTTCTAAAGTTTTCTCATTTGTATTTAATAACATTTTAAATGAAATTACTGAAATAATTGTAGGCACTGCTGCAAACAAATAAGACAGTAATATCCAGTAATCTAGAAGCGTTAGATATTCTAACTTTGGCAAATCTTTATCAACAATAAAGTTATAAGCAATTAAAGAGAGTAAACATATTATCGTAATCGTTAATCTTGACTCTAGTTGCTTTGGTTCAACCCATAAAGCTGACCAAGCGACAACTAATATTATCATTATTGGAACTATTATTTTGTAAATGTAATAAGAATAGTTTCTCTCAATCCTCATTTGTAAAGAATAAATTTGTCTATTTTCTCTATGATAGTCACTCATTTCAACTCTTGGCACAATATCTTTTGAAACCACTTGCCAATCAGGTATTTTTAGTTTTTTTTCAAATTCACTCTCAATGAATGAATACTTTAACCATTTGTATCCTATAGGAGATGCTTGCCTTGCATTCATTAAGTCAAGTGATAAAATTTGAGTATCAAATGGAAAAGCTAGAAAATTAAAATCTGAACTAAGAGTCGTGTTACCATCCCATTGATAAGAAATATAAGCAGATGCGTCCTCTTCATTTGTAGAGGGCACATACTCAAATATATAGTCCTCCCTTGAGTCATCGATTGACTCTTCTATGATATTTTTAAAATCAAGAAGAGGATGCCAGATCTGTAATGACTCAAAAATATCGGGTTTAATTTGACAATAAGCTATATCGTACTGATCTTCTATAATATTATAGTTTCCTAGTAGTCTTTCGTATAAAGGAATTAATTCAGGTATTTCCCAAAAATAATAAAGAGTCAGGTTTAAATTATATATTCCTTTTTTTGAGTCAATATATCTAAAATTATGAATATTTACTTCAGGGTAAATCCAATTCTCTATATTATAAAGTGGGTTAACTTTGATTGTTTTTATTTCATTAGATGATTGCCTTCTAACGCCCAACTCAAGTGTTAAGCTTTCATTCAATTCAGCAGTACTTTCAATGCTTTCGTCAATATCCGGATAAAAATAAGTATCAATTTCGTTATCAGATAATTCGGATACACTAACTTTGTTTATAAACATGATCTTGTCTTTAGGACCTATAGTTTTGGATGATGGAAATACTTCTTCGTCAAAATTATTATTACGAACATTGAAAACATTAATTGACCCATCTTCATTTCTTATATAACTCATATTGGAATCCCAATCTAAATCAATTCCATAATCCGCTCCCCAAGTATAGGTTTGGGGTTGAAGATCTAGCCTTAAATCAATTTGATTTTTTCTTATTTCATTTTCTAAAGTACTACAAAATGTATCGTCGGTAGCAAATCCACTGTTGGGGAATAATATCCATATTAACAATAATAAATATGTACATTTAATTCTCATTGCCTAATTTGAAATTTGAGAAGAAGGGTTTGAAGAACAATATTTTTTGTACTCCATAATTTCTGATTGTGATATCTCGAAAAGTTTAATTTGTTCACTTTGATCTCGATCATCATCATAACCAAATTTTGCTACTGGATCTAACTGATCAATGTAACACCATTTGTAGCTGTAACTTTTTCCCTCATCCATACGTAGTTTTGAATCCCATGCAAAACCTGTCGTTACCGTAAAGTTGTCTCCTATGTTATTATATTCAAAAACAGTATATTCTTGATAGGTGGTGATTGCATTTCCTTGATCATCAACTTTTGGCTCTGGTGGTGATGTGATTGGGTTCTCTAATTCAGCTATAGCCTTTTCTGCAGCTTGAAGTTGTTCTTTATATTTTGCTATATCATTTGCCATTTGTGACATTTCTATCTGATATTGAATTAAAATTTCCTCATATTCATCTTTTTGCTCTTGATTAATTTGAGGGTTTTTTAATTCATTTTCTAATTGCTCAATTTTACTTTCCAATTCAACAGTTTTGCTTTGCGTTTGGGAGATTATTTCCTCTTTTTGTTTAATTATATCAAAAAAAACATCTCCATTATTTTGATTTGTACTGTCGTAAACCATCTTTCCTTCAGAGTTGAAGTACTGATTATCAAAACTTGGTTGAACTTCTACAGTATGTTTAACGATTTCTGGGTGTGGTTTATTAAACCACCAATATGCAATCGCAATAAGAATCGCAAATACTCCCACAGCAAGTAATGTAAGAGCAAAAATCTTACCATATGCCCAGAAAGTTCTTGTTTGTCTAAATTTTGACTGTTCATCAATGTATTTATTAATCGGTGCATATTCATTTATTGAGTAAATTGGCTGCTCATCACCCATAATGTTTAATCTTCTTTTTTATCAGTTTTATGAGTGAAGGGCCCTTTTTTAAGGAGCTCTGGATCATCAGTTGGCAGAGGTACGTATACAATTTCTTTTCTAATAATTTCTCTGGGCACTTCTACTTTTTGAAAAACAATTTTTTCGTGCTCAATGGGTTTTTCCACAATTTTTTCAATTACCTTTTCAACCTCAATTGGTTTTTCTACAATCTTTTCAATTATTTTTTCGACTTCAATTTCGACCTTCTCTATAACTTTTACTGGACTTAATAATCTCTTTCTACCGGCTTTCAAAAACTTGTTAAAATACATCGGAGTTGCTTTTAAGCTTCTTAAAACTCTGTTTGGGCCCTTAGACTTATTTCTCATTTGATGAGCTCTTTCATCTTGAAGATGAAGACCTGCAAATGCGACAAGTGTTCCTATTATAGATAAGACAATAGATAATCCACCAAACCAAATCCAGAAAGCTCTATCTAACTCTCCTTGGGTAATTATTTGACCCTTTGCACGTTCATTTCCTGTAAACCAATCTGCTACAACATTGATTTTTTCCGCCATTCTATAGATTTGATTATTTTTTGCTGCTTTATTTAATTCATCCTCTAACAAAGCTTTTTCATTTAATAAATCCTTCCTTCTCTCATCTACATTCTCTTTATCACTCTGTAATTTATTTAAACGATCTTGTTCGGGTTGAAGAGTGTTTTCTCTAAAGCTATTTTTTTCTGCCTCAATACTCTCAATTTCATTGTCTTTTTGCTGTGTAATGAGATTTATAGAATTTCGTGCAGTATCGTTTGCAATATTAACTTCATCATCATATTGTTTTTTTGCATTATCTATTTGTTTCTGAGCTGTATTAGAGTTCTGCCCAACAAGACCCTGATTTTGGTTAAAAAGTTCGTCAATTTGATCTTGATTCGAGGCAATTTGGTTTTTATTGTCTTTAATCTCTTCTTTCAAATCATCAATTTCATCTTGAATACGTGACTTTTCCAATTCATCATTATTACTAAAAATATTATTCGGCACATTCCGTATATCAATTCTTTTTTGGTCAATTCTGGTAGCTTTTTGATCATTTTCTTTTTTTAAATCTGAAATATTATTATTTAAGTCATCAATCTTTCTGTTATTTTGTTCAATTTGAGGTGCGCCCCTATCTGCTTTATCCGTGAGGGCTTGTACTGTTTGATTATATTTATCACCCGCAAGTTTAATAGCTGCAATTCTCCTGTCCTCAATATCCTTAAGACTCTTGTTAAAATTATCAAGAACCTCATTTTTCTTTTCATCCATTTTTGCTATATCTTCACGAAAGATTTTTATATTATTTTTTATTTCAGCATCATCTGCATTTTCACCAAGTGTTTCTAAGTTAATCTGAACTTTTTCAATATCATTTCGAATATCATCTACAACTGTTGACATGCTGTGATATCGAAGCTCAAAAGCAGTAACCATTGTTTCAAAAGTGGAGAAATTTACTGCTAGAAGTGCAAGTAAAAATATTATTTTCCAAGTAAGCCTCACTGAATAATAATAAGCAGTGGCCAATGGTATTTTAGTTAACTCCATTATTGCAACGACGAGGAAAGCAATTGATAAAATTAAGTTGTCAACTTTAAAATCACCAAAAGCATTTTGTACTGTACTTATTGCAGCGCCTGATTGTCCTTGAGCGAGAAGCATTAAAAGTGCGATTGCTAAAGCAGTGGATGCAACAAATATTTCAATTGCCCACGCAAACTTTATCAGAGTTTTACCAGTTGTGACTGTTTTTGCTTTAGGGAAAAATTTATCGTGTATGTTATCTAGATTAGGCATTATTTTTTCTCAAAATAATTAATTGAATTTTTAAAAAAATATTTTTAATTTTTCCAGGAATCATTGTGAGAGTCTCAACAATACGCTTGAAATAACTTTCTTTAATTTCAAATATTTCTGCTATACGCCTTATTTGTTTTTCTTCTCTTTCATCAAAGATATGATCTGCGTGTGCTACTCGATATAAAATTGCAATTAGAAATTCAAGAAATTCATAGTTTTCTCCATCAAGCAATTTCTTTACTCTACGCGCATGATAATAAATATCATTCGGGTCCTCAACTGCTTCATTTATTAGCCTACTCAATAATGATTTCTGTTCAGGGTTATGAGGAATAATTTTTAGTATTTCTTCTTTTTCGATCGGACTAAAATCTCCATCTGCCATTGCCATCTTTGATGACAAAATTATAATACCTATCATGTTGATAGTTTGCGGAGAAGAATGCCTATATTTGTCCCATATGTCTGTCATATGAGTAAATTTAAGCACACAATATAAGCAATAGATATTTATTTATCCCTAAATTACCAGAGTCTTAAAAAGAGGAGTAATTCTGGGAAATATAATAAATTGCTATCAAAAATTGACTACATTATTTAGTAATTACAAATCATGTATTTAACCAGTCGCATATTTTTTTATGACCTAATCTCCAGCACCAAAATTTACTGGCATTAAGATCGCTTTGAATGCAACAAAGTAGAGTAACAAAATAAAGCAAACATAAGTAAAAAGAAAAAATAATATGAGTACTTTACTCTTATCAACTGTGATGACTACATAAATATGGAATACTGTTATTAAAAGAAATGTTATAATGGGAACTACAAATAACAAGTCAATACTTGTTACACCCATCATGGATATTGAAAAAAGTAAGCCTATGCAATATAAGAATGGCGGAGCAAATATTCCTGCTATATACGGATGATTAAAAATAAATTGTTTCATAAAAAAATTTTATCAAGAATTTGGGTAAATAAGAAATATTTATAATACTAGGGTAAATATCAATATCCATTAAAGTTCTAATTGATTATAATTTTTGAAGCGACATTTGCGATATTCTTCACTTAAAACATTTCCTAATTCAGTCATATCCCAAACTTCATCTGTGTCTGATAATATATATGTTGTATCAATATCATATTCAGGATCATGGTGTTTTCTAAGAGTCATTTTATATGAAAATGGACTGAAACTACTCAATGATTCAATCCACTCCTCAGTTTGATACAAATATCCATCATCCAGCAAATATACTATATGATCACCATGCTGTTCAGAATATTTCACAAATAGTTCGTTTTCATAATTCCTATATTCGTTACCATTATGAGGTTTTTCTACTATTTCACTAATAAATTTAAAACCATTGTCAGCTTTATTGGTTCCAAAGCTACTGAAGTAAAAATCTACGTCTAATTCATTACATTTTTCTTTATTCATTGAAATTGCAAACATATTTGCAGAAACGATGCCATAGGCATCTATCATTATCCAATCTTCCTCTCCGTTATAATCAATTTCCCATTCAGTATTGCTGGCACTTGCCAGAAATGAATAGCTTAAAACTGACGCAAAAAATAATACTACGAAAAAAAAGCTTAAAAAAAAACTTGGTTTCTTTGATCTTCTTTCAAAATTCTTATGATCTTTCTTGGACGGATTAATAAATAGTGTTGCCTCATGCACATATGATCTAGGATTTATATAATTTTTTTTATTCATCAAAGCTCCTTTCAAAAGCTCTTTTTCATCTCAAACCCGCAGTATCAGTACATTCATAACTGACGGGTTTGCTTTGATTGTTAGGGGAAAAATATAAGCCCAAGAATGTCAGAATTGATAACAAAGTATCTTCAAATTTTGCGGCCTCTTGAAGTTCTTTGCTTTGTAACTGCCGTTTAATGTACTGTGACTTAAACTTAGACTTCTTCATGTTGATTTAAACAATAGCGAAAAAGCAAGTCAAAAATTAGTTTGAAATATGTTCTAAAAATGTTTTTCATCAAGTTTTATTCATTCTTAGAGTTAATATTAATGCTTTTTCAGTTAACAATCATCGATAGAAGTAATTTAAGTTCAAAACCTAAAAAAATTTATTTAATTAAAGATTTATGAAATGACGAAAATCTTTAAGCTACATAGAATGAAAATGAAGAAACTACTTTCTCTTATTTTATTAACTTTCTTACTAGTCCAAAATTCTCACGCTGAGGATCTCTCTGATCTAATTAGCCCAGAAACGTTTATTATTGATTATGAGGATTTAAATACTGAACAAATAAATGCTTCCATGCAGGCCAAAAAAGATGTGGTTCCAGTTTTAGGGAAAGACTGGATGATTGTGACGGCAAATTCTTACGCTTCTGCGGCAGGAGCTAAAATTCTTGAGGAAGGCGGAACAGCCGCAGATGCAATGATTGCTGCACAAACGGTTTTAGGGTTAGTAGAGCCAGAGTCTTCTGGCCTTGGTGGTGGAAGTTTCTTAATTTGGTACGACAATAAAACTAATAAAGTTACCACATTAGATGGACGAGAAACTGCACCAAGAACTTCATATACAACTCAGTTTCAAAACGAAAGTGGAGAGACTAAGAAATTTTTTGATGCTGTAATTGGTGGTCTATCTGTAGGAACACCAGGTACGCCTGCATTAATGTTTAAAGCACATGAAAAATGGGGAAAAATTAAGTGGTCAAATCTATTTACCACTGCAATAAATCTTGGGGAAAATGGCTTCCCCGTGTCTAAGAAGTTAGCATCATCAATTGAAAGAGACTCGGATAGATTAAAAAAAAGTAGTCAAACATATAAATACTTTTTACCTGATGGAAATAATCTTAAATATAAACAGATAGTAACGAATAGAGCTTATGCTGAAACACTAAAAAAAATTTCTACAGATGGCATTGAAGATTTCTATAAGGGAGAAATTGCTGATGACATTGTGAATACAGTTCAAAACTATTCTGAAAATCCTGGGTTTCTAGAGAAAAGTGATTTAGAAAATTATAACGTAATTGAACGCGATCCAGTCTGTATAAGTTATAGAGAACATAGTGTTTGTGGTATGGGGCCGCCCTCATCAGGGGGTGTCGCAGTAGCACAAATTTTAAAAATCCTTGAGGAATTTAACTTAAAATCACTTGGCTATGAAGATCCTATATCATGGCAGGTGATTGGTGATGCAAGCCGGTTAGCATTTGCTGATCGAGATAGATATTTAGCAGATAGTGATTTTGTTGATGTTCCCATGAAAGGTTTACTTGATCATGAATATTTAAAAAAAAGATCTAAGAAAATAGAATTAGGAACAAGAACAGAAAATATTGAGGCTGGAAACCCTTCTCAAGAAGTTACATACGATTATGGAGATGATAATTCACTTGAGCTACAATCAACAACTCATATATCAATTTATGATAAATATGGGAACGCATTGTCTATGACTTCTTCAATAGAAAATGCTTTTGGATCAAGATTGTTAACAGAAAGTGGGTTTCTATTAAACAACCAACTTACAGATTTTTCTTTTCGCGATGAAATTGATGGGAAATTAATTTCCAATAGACTAGAACCGGGTAAACGTCCGCGATCTTCTATGTCGCCTACAATTGTTCTGAAGAAAGGAAAGCCAATATACATTACCGGATCTCCAGGAGGGAGTAACATTATTGGGTTCGTTGTAAGCCACATTATTTCCCTTATTGATTGGGATATGAATGTACAACAATCTGTATCTTTGCCTCACGCAATTAATCGTTGGGGAACATACGATATTGAAGAATCAAACAATGCTCAGATGCTTAAAGAGAGTTTGTCATCTATGGGTTATGATACCAAGATAAAGAAATATTTCTCAGGTTTAAATACCATTTATATTGGAGATAATTTAGAGGGTGGATCTGATCCACGACGGGAAGGAATAGCTTTAAGTGGACAATAACTTAAATAGAAGGGTATGATTTAAAAATAAACATGAAGGCATTAGAATTTATCAATCTTTATCTAGAACATTTTAACAATGATGATTTTGACTCATTAAAGAGCTTTTTTGCATATCCATTATATATGAACGTTAATGGGAATATCATCACTGTTAATGAATCGCCAATGGAACAGATGAAAAAATCTTCTGATTTGGGTAAAACTGAAGATATTGAAGTAGAAGTCATCAAAGAGACAGAAGATCAAGCCCACATAATTCTAAGAGATGCAAAGAGATATAATAAAAGTGGAGAGTATGTTGAGTCTGTAACAGGATTTTATGCTTTGCACAAAAAAGGGAATGAATGGCAAATCATTTTTTTGTCTGGCATTACTTATCAAGATCAAAATATCTAACAAAAATAGGAAGTTGCAATTGTAGGGTAATAAATAAAATAATATTAATCTCAGGACATTATTTTTTTATTATAGTAGAATTTTTTGAGGGTTAAGATGGATATACATGAGTACCAGGCAAAAAAAATTTTATCTGACTTTGGAATTGGAATTCCAAGGGGAGGGATTGCTTACAGCCCAGAAAATGCAGAATATAAGGCAAAAGAAATTGGCGGTTCTCGTTGGGTTGTAAAAGCACAAGTTCACTCTGGTGCGAGAGGTAAAGCTGGCGGGATAATCATTTGCAACGATGCTTTAGAAGTTGCACGTGCTGCAGATAAGCTACTTGGAAAAAAACTGGTCACCAATCAAACAGGCCCATCAGGAAAAATTATCAATAGAGTTTATATCGAGGAAGCCTCTGATATAGAAAGAGAACTTTATTTAGGTCTTGTTTTTGATAGAGGCTCTGAATGTATTATGGTTGTGGCTTCTACTGAAGGTGGAATGAGTGTTGAAGAAATATCAAATAAAAAACCTGAAACAATAATCAGATCAAAAATAGAAGCTGCTGTTGGGATTCAGGAATTTCAAGCAAGGGAGATCGCATTTAACCTTGGTATTGAAACAGGTCTTATCTCAAGAACCGCTGAGGTTATTGAGGGTTGTTATAGAGCTTTCAGTGAACTAGATGCAACTATGGTAGAAGTTAACCCTTTAGTAATTACAAAAGATAAACATGTCTTAGCTTTAGATTGCAAAATGAGTTTTGATAATAATGCATTGTTTAGAAGAAATGATGTTTCTGAATTAAGAGATAAATCTCAAGAAAACCCAAGTGAGGTATATGCAAGTGATAGAGGTTTAAATTACGTAGGACTTGATGGAAATATAGGAAATATTATTAACGGCGCAGGATTGGCAATGGCGTCAATGGATATGATTAAGTCTGCTGGAGGAGAGCCTGCAAACTTCCTTGATATTGGGGGGGGGAGCAACGCCAGAAAAAATTGTAAAAGCTTTCAAGCTTGTTTCATCTGATGAAAAAGTAAAAGTTATTTTAGTAAATATATTCGCTGGCATTAACAGATGTGATTGGGTTGCTGAGGGAATAGTTCAAGCACTTCAAACAATAAAAATAGACATGCCCCTTATAATTAGGTTGGCTGGCACAAATGTTGAAAAGGGCAATAAGATTTTGAAAGAGAGTAATATTAATTACATTGAAGCTCATTCTCTTAAAGAAGCTGCTGCTAAGGCGGTTGAGGCGTTAAAAAAGGTTGAAGTAAAATAATGTCTATATTGATTGATGAAAATACTAAAATAATTGTCCAGGGCTTCACTGGTAAAATAGGAAGTTTTCATGCACAAGAAATGATTGATTACGGATCTAACGTTGTTGGAGGTGTTACTCCTGGCAAAGGGGGGTCCACACATCTTGGCTTTCCCGTTTTCAATACCGTTAAAGATGCAGTAAAAGAAACGGATGCTGAAGCAAGTATCTTATTTGTTCCACCAAGTTATGCTGCGGATTCTGCAATGGAAGCAGCTGATGCAGGTATCAAAGTGTGTGTTGCGATAACTGACGGAATACCTTCTCACGACATGATTAAAGTGAAAAGGTATATGCGAAGATATGCAAAATCTGAAAAAATGACGATGATTGGTCCTAACTGCGCAGGTATAATTAGCCCTGGCAAATCAATGCTGGGCATAATGCCAGGACATATTTATAAAAAAGGAAATGTTGGCATTGTTGGCCGATCAGGAACACTAGGCTATGAAGCCGCATCACAAATGAAAGAGCTAGATATTGGTGTTTCAACTAGCGTAGGCATTGGCGGAGATCCGATTAATGGAAGTTCTTTCAGGGATGTACTAGCTCGGTTTGAAGAAGATCCTGATACCGATATTATATTGATGATTGGTGAAATTGGTGGACCTCAAGAAGTGGATGCAGGCAAATTTGCAAAAGAAAACATGAAAAAACCAGTAGTCGCGTATATTGCAGGACTAACTGCCCCAAAAGGTAGAGTGATGGGTCACGCAGGTGCCATTGTTTCGGCATATGGGGAAAGTGCAGTTGAAAAAGTCGAACTCTTAAAAGAATCCGGTGTTACTATATCAAAAAACCCATCAGTAATTGGGGATACCATAAAGTCTGTTTTAAAAGGATATATCTGATTAACTAAATCACTTAGCCCCCATAGCACAATGGTAGTGCAACGCATTGGTAATGCGTAGATACCTGGTCAGTACAGGTTGGGGGCACCATAAAATTGAAAAAATGTTAGTAATATATTAGAAAATAATGAAACCTCCTCAGCCAAAAAAAGTTCCTAAAATTCATATTGCACATGACGATGAACGTGTTGATGATTATTTCTGGCTCAGAGATGATACGCGTAAAGATCCAGAAATTATTTCTTATTTAGAGGAAGAAAATCAGTACTTAGAAGATTGGTTTGAAAAAAATAATGATTGCCGTAAAGAAATTTACAATGAATTAGTTAATTTCATACCACCAAAAGAGATTTCAATAAAAATTAAATACGGAGATTACCAATATTATTCTGAAATTAACTCTGAACAACAATATAAAACATACTATCGAGAGCTCAATGGTAATAAAGAGTTAGTTATTGATGTAAACGCGCTAGCTGAGGGTTTAAATTATATAAATGTTACATCAATAACTCCATCGCCAAACAATCTTTTAGTTGCTTACGCGGAAGATTTATCTGGACGACGTGAGTATAACATAAAAGTTAAAGATCTAGCGACTGGCAAAATTTTAGACAGCAAAGTTGAGAGGAGCTCTGGGAGCATTGTTTGGGACAAGAAAAATACCTCATTTTATTATGCCCAAAAAGATCCAGTTACTTTGATAGAAAATAAGGTTTTTAAACACAAAATTGGAACTGATCCTAAAGAAGATGTTCTAATCTATGAGGAAAATGACTCAGAATTTCATCTTCACATTTATGAATCGCGGACAAAGAAATATTTAAATATTTATACCAGTAAAACTGAGTCTTCAGAGACGTGGCTGCTTGATTTAGATGAAGAACTCAGTCTACCATTTTGTGTACTCAAAAGATCCGATAAACATCTTTATTCAATTGAAGATACTCCGGAAAATTTTTATGTCAGCAGTAATGCAGAAAATAAAAAAAACTTCTCAATTTTAAAATTCACGGTCAATCAAATTAATGATTTTGATAAATGGGAAACTGTTGTTGAACATGATGACGCTATTTTAATAGAAGATTTTGTTACTTTCCCTAAATATCTTTATTTAGAGGTACGCGAAGACGGACTGCCCAAAATAGTAAAAATTAACAGAGAAACATTGGATAGAAAGTATATTGAATTTAATGATCCTGCCTTTTCTTGTTATCTAGCAACCAATAATGAATATCTTGATACTCAATTTTACTATGGCTATTCAAGTCCAAAGAAACCTAATTCAATATTTAAAGAAGATATCGAATCTGGTAAGAGTGAATTAGTATGGCAGCAGCCTATAAGTAATTATGATGAAAATTTATATAAGGTTGAAAGACTTAAAATTACTGCCCGTGATGACACAAAAGTTCCTGTATCACTAGTATATAAAAAAGGAACTGACTTATCTCAAGCTCCTATTCTTCTTTATGGTTATGGTTCATACGGCATTATTATCGATGCAGCTTTTAGGACATCCATCTTGCCCTTACTTAATCGAGGATTTATTTTTGCTATAGCCAATATACGAGGTGGCTCTGAAATGGGGCGACAGTGGTATGATGATGGTAAAATTTTCAAAAAAAAGAATACATTTTATGATTTTATTGATGCAACTAAATCCCTAATCAAACAGGGGTATGGCAATACTAAAAATGTATATGCGATGGGTGGAAGTGCTGGTGGTCTTTTAATGGGAGCAATCATTAATATGGAGCCAGAATTATATAGAGGTATTATATCAGCAGTTCCTTTTGTGGATGTTGTAACTACAATGTCGGATGAAACAATTCCATTAACTACTTTCGAATATAAAGAATGGGGCAATCCAGCAATTGAAGATGAGTATAAATATATTAAGAGTTACTCGCCCTACGATAACATTAAGCCTTCAAATTATCCCGCTGTCTTAGTCACATCCAGTCTTTATGACTCTCAAGTTCAGTATTACGAACCAGCAAAATATGTACCAAAACTCAGAGAAAATAGTACTTCAGGTAATCCAATATTAATGAAGATGAATTTGGTAGGTGGTCATGCTGGTAAAAGTGGACGATTGAATGCTATGGAAGAAAGTGCTCTCGATAATGCCTTTTTACTTTGCTTGACTAAAAATTCAAATTGATACTTCATTTTTAAACGACACTTTATCCAGGCTCTCTTTCTTTGATTCAGTAATAATTTTTCCTCTTTTCATGACATAGATATAATCTGCTAAATCAAATGCAAAATCAAAATATTGCTCAACCAATAATATGGTCATTCCCTGCTCATCTTTTAAATATTTTATGACTTCTCCAATTTGCTGGATGATGTTTGGCTGTATCCCCTCGGTTGGTTCATCCATAAGTAGTAGTTTTGGTTTTGAAATCATTGCTCTTGCGATTGCTAATTGCTGTTGTTGACCTCCTGATAAATCTCCACCTCTTCTATTTATCATCTGTTTCAATACTGGAAAAAGGTCAAAAATTTCATCAGGTATGAAATGTTCATCACTTTTTAAACATGCAAAACCAGTTTCTAGATTTTCTTTTACAGATAATAATGGAAATATAAAACGGCCTTGAGGAACATACCCAACTCCTCTTTTAGCAAGTTGGTGCGAGCTAAAGTTAGTTACATTATCCCCTTCAAAAAGATAATTTCCTGACTTTGAAGGGTAAATTCCTGATAAAAACTTTAATAAAGATGTTTTACCAACTCCATTTGAACCCATTAAACAAGTAATTTCTTTATTTTTCGCTTTGAGTGAAACGTCAAATAATATCTGAGAAGAACCATAGTAAAAATTCAAATTACTTATATCAATCATGACTATCTTCCCAGATATACTTCAATTACTTCATTATTAGAGGATACGTGTTCTATAGAACCCTCTGAAAGAATTGAACCCTCATGCAATACAGTAACCTCACATTCAAGATCTTTTACAAATTCCATATCATGCTCAACAACAATAACTGACTTATCTGCAGATAATTTTTTAAGGATCTCAACTGTCTGTCTTCTTTCGTTAGAAGTCATTCCAGCTGCTGGTTCATCAATTAATAATAGCTTTGGTTCTTGAGTTAATAGCATTCCTATTTCTAGCCACTGCTTTTGACCGTGTGATAACTCACCAGCAATTCTATCTTGTTCATTTTTAAGGCTAATTTCACCTAGTATTTTTTCTATCAGATTTTTTTCATCTCTATTTAATTTTTGAAATAAAACACTAAAAGGATTTCTATTTTTCTTCATGGATATAAATAAATTTTCAAATACTGTTTTTAGCTCAAATACAGTAGGACGTTGAAATTTTCTTCCTATACCCAGTAATGCTATTTGAGACTCACTTTTCATTAGAAGATTTTCATCCCAAACGACTTGATATTTTTGATCACTTTCAAGCCATACGCTTCGTTCACCAAATAATACTTTACCTTCATCTGGTTTAGTTTGGCCCGTAATTATATCCATAAAGGTAGTTTTTCCAGCTCCATTAGGTCCAATAATCGCTTTGAGTTCATTTTTACCAATGCTGTAACTCAAACTATTAATAGCTTTAAAGCCATCAAATGAAACCGAAATTTTTTCAACTTTCAATAAAGTATTCATTTTTCCTTAACAAATATATTTCTTAAAAAACCAATTATTCCATTTTCACTAAAAATTGTGATTATTACAAATCCAAAGCCTAACAAAACTGTCCACCAATTCACCCATTCTATAGTAAATATGCCCAAAGGAATATTGGGTGCCTGTCCACCAGTAAACCATGACGAAAATAATGAAACAAAAGCGGCACCAATGATTGCTCCATACAATTTTCCTCTTCCTCCAATTGCAACCCATACAGCGAGATAGATCGATGCAATAGGCGCAAGCTCTGCAGGATTAATTATACCTGCTTGAGGGTAATAAAGAGCACCAGCAATGCTTGAGATTATAGCGGTTAACACAAATATAAATAATTTATATATTTCGACATTGTACCCTAAGAACCTTACTCGTGTTTCATTATCTCTTATTGATGTAATAATTAATCCAAACTTGCTTTTCATGAGTGAATGAAAAAGTAAAAAAATAGATATTAGAAAAACACAACTTGCCCAAAAAAACCCTATAGATATGACTTCTTGCCCTAAATACTCAATGCCAGGAATGTTCTGCAAACCGGAGAGGCCGTTATTACCCCTTAGGCCACTGTCATTTTGAAATAAATATAGTGACAGAGCTAAAGTTAATGCTTGAGTTAAAATTGAGAGATAAACTCCAGTTACTCTCGACCTGAATGCAAGCCAACCAAATATAAATGCAAGAATACCCGGTACTGTAATAACCAAAATTAATTGTAAGCCAAGGCTATCTGCAAACATCCATATGGATGGTATGTCATAGCCACCTACAACTCCAAAAATCTGGTTTCCAATCGCGTTTGATAATTCAGTTTCGGTTAATGGAAGCAACTCATTAGTGGCAGCTTCCTGAACAATAATGGCTGTTCGCTCATACATTAGCCACATTCCAATCATGTAGCCACCAAGTCCAAAAAAGGCGAAATGCCCAAGAGAAAGAATTCCGCAATAACCCCATACCACATCCATCGCCAAAGCAATTATGCATAGACAAACAGTTTTGCCTAAAGTTTTGACAAAGCTAGTAGATATTAATCCGTTTCCGTAAGGTTCACTAAAAAAAGTTATGAACAGAGAAAATATAACAACAACTATTGTAAAAATTAATGTGTGTCGAGCTAGTAAATCATTTATTGAATTAGTCATCAGCTGCTCTTCCTTTAAGGGCTACTATCCCTTTTGGTCTAAATTGTATAAATAAAATAATAAAGATGATCATATAAGTTTGCGCTGCGAGAGTATTAGATGGATTGAACCATTCTATAAATTTTTGAAGGAACCCGATTAGTGAGGCTCCCGCTAATGTGCCCCATATGTTGCCCACTCCTCCAACAACCACTGTCATAAAACTCTGAACTATATATTCAGACCCAAGCTCAGATGTAACTTTAGAAAAAAGTCCAATAGCAATTCCTGCAATTCCTGCAATTCCTGAACCAAAGCCAAAAGTTAACATATTTATTCTTTCAGGATTAATTCCCATATTGGAGGCCATCACTGGATTTTGGGTCACTGCACGAGTCTCCAATCCAAGTCTGGTACGATTCATTACAAAGAGCAACAAACCCAGAAATATTAGACTCAAAATAAATATGGCAATTCTTATATAACTGATCGATAGATCGTCACTGAGACTGAGCGATCCATCAAGCCACGATGGAGATGTAAGTGGTCTTGCTTGTGTTCCAAAAATATTCTTTGCAATTTGTTGTAATGCAATACTGATCCCGAAAGTGGCCAGCAATGTATCAAGTGGTTTACGATACAAATGACGTATAACGAGTCTTTCCATGATCACTCCAGCAATAAATGTAATTATAAATGCGAGAGGAAGTGCAACTAAAAGTGATAGTGTATGGTTACTTATAAATTGTTGAACAACATACCCCGTATAGGCTCCCATCATGATAAATTCACCATGAGCCATATTAATTACTCTCATTACACCAAAAGTGATCGCTAAACCAATTGCTCCAAGAAAATAGATTGACGCAAGACTTAAACCGTCAATAAATAAATCAATATATTTGTAGATCTGAACTCTAAAATTTATACTAGCTAGAGTATTTAAGGCGGCATTTGTTACTTCAGAAGAAGTATCATTATAAACCGAATAAAATATAAATTTGTTTACTTCTTCATTAATTTGATTTTCAGAAATAAAAGGAGGTGCTAAGTTATTTACAACTAATTTATTATACGCAGCAATCCGAGATTGTTCATTGTCTAGTGAACTTATAGAATATCCTCCAACGGTATTGCCGATGATATTTTGTTCTAATATTTTCTTTAATTCTTCTGGGGTGATTCTTTTTTTAAAAACAAGATTATCAGCATATAATCTGTCATATGCATCATTAATTGATATCTCAACGTCCTCATTAAAAAAATTAGTTGTACCCGATGTTCCATTGCTATTTTTGATGGTAAAACCAGGCACAATTATCCTGGCAATGTTTTTATTATCAGGAAGAGAGAGGCCGACTTTCACTTCAGAAGAATTGAGGAGTTGATTTAGAGAGGCCCTTATCTCGATCGCAGTATCGCCTTTAAAAGACTCAATTATTTCTAATTTTTTATCATTCGAGTCAGAGTACTTAATAATTGCAAATTTTAGCAATCGATCAATAGCAGTTTTTAGTTCTGCATCTGACTCATTTATGTAAGCATCTTGTAATACTGCCAAATGTTCAGGCTGGATGTTTCTTTTTAAACTATCTAAGCTTTTTCTTCTTAAATTAATATCTGAATTAGAAATTTGGTACTTTACTAAAAGAGAGTCTATTTTTGCTCTTACTCCACTATTGGGTTTAATTTTTTTAATTTCTTTTTTGCTGTAATTGCCGATCCTAGTAAGACCATCTATTTCTAAGGCATCAAATGACTCATTATTTTCATTAACTATAATTACTTGTTTAGTGTCTTTTATATAGAAGAGACTCTTTGATTTCCACAGTTCTAAAAATCTTGAAACAATTTCATCATCAAAGCTTTGTATGTCTCTTAGTATAGGGTCAACTGTTTTTGCTGAACTCTTAATTATATTTTCTGAATTTTCTATTAAGAATATGTTGAATTCATCATGGTGAGCAACTGCTGGTAGATTTATAAAAAAAGCATACAGAAGAATTATATAAAATTTTATTTTCATAATTTAAAAACGCCATAAAGAATATAAACTATTCTTTACAGCGTTTTATTTGGGTTAAAATTAGTAATTAGACTTTAACTGAACACAACTGCTAGTCGAAGTATTATACATCCCACAACCTAAGCTTTGCCAATCTGATGTTAAAACAGCTGACTCTACCAAGTGATCTGTCCACGCATCTCCTGGAACCTCGGTTGTTTGGCTAATTATATCAAACTGACCGTCTTCAAGGATTTCACCTATTAATACAGGTTTAGAGAGATGGTGATTTGGGAGCATTTCAGCGGTTCCACCAGTAAGGTTTGGAACTGTAATTCCGTACATAGCTTCTCTGACTGCATCTACATCAGTAGTTCCAGCTTTTTCCACTGCTTTAACATACATATTAAATCCAATCACGTGTGCTTCCATCGGGTCATTGGTAACTCTTTCTGATCCCATAGTGCTTTTCCAGTTTTTGATAAATGCTGTATTTAAGTCGGACTCAGCTGATTGAAAATAATTCCATGCAGCTAGGTGGCCAACCAAATTTGTTGTATCAAGTCCGGATAATTCCTCTTCACCAACTGAGAATGCGACAACTGGTATATCTTCAGCGTTCACACCTGCGGCTGCAAGTTCTTTATAAAATCCAATGTTTGCATCACCGTTAATAGTTGAAATAACACCTACCTTCTTTCCATCAGCCCCAAGTGCTACAACATCAGCAACAATTTTCGACCAATCCGAGTGACCAAAAGGTGTATAATTTACAAAAATATCAGATTCGGGAATTCCTTTATCAATTAAATATTGATTTAGAATTTTGTTTGTTGTTCTAGGATAGACATAGTCAGTTCCAAGTAATGCAAACTTCTCAATACCTAGTTCTTCTAGATAGTAATCAGTAGCTGGTATCGCTTGTTGGTTTGGAGCAGCTCCAGTATAAAATACGTTTTTTGAGCTTTCTTCACCTTCATATTGAACTGGATAAAAAAGTAATCCGTTAAGTTCTTCAATTACGGGTAATACAGACTTTCTAGACACAGAAGTCCAGCAACCAAACATTACATCAACATCATTGACAGTTATTAGTTCTCGAGCTTTTTCAGCAAAAAGTGGCCAATCTGAAGCAGGGTCAACAACAACGGCCTCTAGTTTTTTTCCGAGAATACCTCCCTTTTCATTCTGTTCTTCGATCAACATTAACATTGTATCTTTTAATGTCGTCTCTGAGATTGCCATCGTACCCGATAGCGAGTGTAATATGCCAACTTTTATAGTATCTGCATACGCAGTAATACTAAAAAAGAAAAATGACAATACAACTAAAATTTTCTTGATCATTATTCGTCCTTTCATTTTTTTTACTGCTGCATATTTTCTTAAAAAAATTAAGGATACGAATCTTTACACTTGCCAAAATGACATCATCAAAAAAAAAAATTAAACATAATTTTTATATTACAAAATAGTATCTTTAATTTTAATGATAAAAATAAATGACAATTATTTGTCAACTTGAAATTAAAACACTATGATAATTTCATGAAAGTAAATCTTCAGAAATCTTTAGGTACAATTGATTTAAAGTTTATAAATAATGATGTTAAAAAATTGTATCAGCAAGGGTGTCTTAAAGCCTTACTGCCTCAATCCTACTCTACTTTGTCTCAACTAGTTTTAGTTAATACATCTGGAGGCGTAACAAGTGGGGATAAGTTTAATACCAATATAGACTTACACAATACACATATGCTCACTACAAGTCAGGCTGCTGAGAAGGTATATAGTGGATCTGGAGACGCGGCTGAACTTAAATATACGATTAGTATTGATAACAGTACTCTTTTTTGGATACCCAATGAAACAATCCTCTATGATAACTGCAACCTAAGACGTCAAATTGATATCAATCTTTTAAATAATTCAAATTTATTTTTTTGTGAAACAGTTGTTTATGGAAGATCAGCTATGAATGAAACGATTGAAAAAGGTTATTACTCTGATCGATGGAAAATGTTTAATGATAATAAAATTGCTCATCTTGAAATCAATGGCTTTGAAGATAATATAAAAAGAATGCGGGAAAATAAATTTATGCTTAATGATAATATTGCAGTCAATACAATAATAATACTCGGTTCAGAGATGAATAAATTTTATACTGTATTAAAGGATAATATACATGATGAAAAAAGTGTAACTGCTGGTATTTCAGAGTGGGATGGTAAGATAGTAATAAGGAGTATTTCATCTAATAACTATTATTTAAAAAAATTTACAAAAAATATCGTGTCGATCATGATGAATGATAAAATTCCTTACATGTGGGGTGCTGCGTGAAGCTTTCTCCAAGAGAGATTGATAAAATGATGGTCAGCATGGCCGCAATAGTCGCTCGAAAGAGGTTAGACCGTGGTGTTAAATTAAATTACCCTGAAGCCGTATCAATTATTTCTGATTATGTTGTTGAAGGTGCAAGGGATGGCAAATCTGTAGCTGAACTAATGGAAAGTGCAGCACATGTATTAAAAAAAGATGACTGTATGGAAGGAGTTGCTGAAATGATTGCCGAAGTACAGACAGAAGCAACTTTTCCGGATGGAACAAAGTTAGTCACAGTACATAAACCCATAAGGTAAAAATTATATGATTCCAGGAGAAATAATTACAAGTGACGGTGAAATAATTTTAAATAAAGATTTAGTGAGCTTGACAATGAAAGTCTCCAACACTGGTGATCGTCCAATTCAAGTCGGTAGCCACTATCATTTCGCTGAAGTAAATGAAAGTCTTGAATTTGATAGAAAGAAATCTTTAGGCATGAGACTAAACATTTCATCTGGAACTGCAGTAAGGTTTGAACCAGGTCAATCAAGGGATATTGAACTTATCGAAATACAGGGACTAAAAAAATTATTTGGGTTTAATAAAAAAGTCATGGGAAAAATTAAATGAAAAAAATTCCAAGACAATCTTATGCAGCTATGTATGGGCCCACAACAGGCGATAAAATAAGGTTAGCTGATACTGAACTTTTCGTAGAGGTTGAAAAAGACCTCACAGTCTACGGTGAGGAAGTCAAGTTTGGTGGCGGCAAAGTTATTCGCGATGGCATGGGACAGTCTCAGGTTTCAAGAAGTGACGGAGCTGTAGACACAGTTATTACAAATGCTCTAATTCTAGATGTCACCGGGATATATAAAGCAGATATTGGACTAAAGAAGGGAAATATTGATCATATTGGAAAAGCTGGTAACCCTGATACACAACCTGGTGTGGATATTATAATTGGTCCAGGAACTGAAGTTATTGCAGGTGAAGGTAAAATTGTAACAGCAGGTGGCTTTGACAGTCATATACATTTCATATGTCCTCAGCAAATTGATGACGCCTTACATTCTGGCATTACTACGATGCTGGGTGGAGGTACTGGACCAGCACATGGAACATTAGCAACTACTTGCACACCAGGTCCATGGCACATCGGCAGAATGCTTCAATCATCTGATGCTTTCTCAATGAATTTAGCTTATGCAGGCAAAGGAAATTCATCGTTGCCTTCTGGTTTAGAGGAACAAGTTCTTGGTGGAGCTGCTGCCCTTAAACTTCATGAGGACTGGGGCTCTACTCCGGGTGCAATTGATAATTGTTTAAATGTTGCTGATCAATTTGACGTTCAGGTCATGATACATACTGATACGCTCAATGAAAGTGGCTTTGTAGAAAATACAATTAATGCAATTAATAAAAGAACCATTCATACATTTCACACTGAAGGTGCAGGTGGTGGACACGCCCCTGATATAATAAAAATTTGTGGTGAACCCTATGTTTTGCCTTCTTCAACTAATCCAACACGACCATTTACTGTAAACACTGTTGAGGAGCATTTGGATATGCTGATGGTTTGCCATCACCTTGATAAATCAATACCTGAAGACGTAGCATTTGCCGAAAGTAGAATACGCAGAGAGACGATGGCCGCGGAAGACATTTTGCACGATATGGGTGCTTTCTCAATCATTGCATCTGACAGTCAAGCTATGGGACGCGTTGGTGAGGTTATTATTAGGACATGGCAAACCGCACATAAAATGAAGGTGCAACGAGGAAGACTATCTGAAGAGCAAGGAGATAATGATAATATAAGAGTCAAACGATATATTGCAAAATATACAATTAATCCGTCAATTGCTCATGGAATTTCTTCCTATGTTGGCAGTCTCGAAAAAAATAAAAGAGCCGATATTGTTATTTGGGACCCAGCTTTTTTTGGTGTTAAGCCTGAGATTATAATAATGGGTGGAAGTATTGCCTGTGCTCAAATGGGCGATCCAAACGCATCGATTCCAACTCCCCAACCAGTGTATACGCGCCCAATGTTTGGAAGTTATGGAAGATCGCTTGAAAATTCATCGGTAACTTTTGTCAGTAAGAGTTCACTGGAGGCAGGCAGCCTTAATCATCTCAATATACAAAAAAGTATGCTGCCGGTAAGTAATACAAGGTCAATTTCAAAAAAAGATATGGTTTTAAACGATGTTTGCCCGACTATAGATGTAAATCCTGAAACATATGAGGTTAGAGCAAATGGAGAAATTATAACATGTGAACCAGCAGAAGAACTGCCAATGGCTCAAAGATATTTTATGTACTGATTATGGAAATTTGTAATTCAATATTAAGTAACTGCGATTCCTCTGAAGAGGTTGATACAATTTCGCTTTCTTATGAGGAGAGACTCATGCGACGCAAAAAATTAGTTTCTGACAAAGGTCATGAATTTCTTGTTGATCTTGAAGAGATGAAATCAGTCTTGAGTAATCAAGTGTTCAAACTTGAGAGTGGAAAATTAATTACTATAAAATCAAAAAAAGAAAATTTAATTGAGATCAAGTCAAAAGATTTAAATAAATTAATATGGCATATTGGGAATAGACATATCCCCTGTCAGATTGAAGCTACAAGAATTCTAATACAAAGTGACCATATCATTGAGGATATGGTGAGAAGACTTGGGGGGCAGACAAAATCTGTGATTGAACAATTTAATCCTGAAGGAGGGGCTTATGGTTTGGGGAGAACGCATGGTCACAAGCATTAAAGATAAAAACTCATTGGATTTAAAATCTCATCAAATTTTACATCTTTGGTTTTCGTCTTCATTTCCTATTGGTTCATACGCATATTCGCATGGTCTCGAGGCTTTAATTGATGATAAGCTAATCAAAAATAAAAATGACATATTGGAATTCATCAAGAGTATTCTCTTTGAGGGAACATGCAGAAATGAATATATATTTATCAAGGCTACCTATGAAGGAATTAAAGTAAATGATTTAGTGCTTGCAAGTTGCTCATCCAAGGAACGTCAACTTGAAACACTCAAAATGGGTGATGCCTTCAGAAAAATCATGTCTGAGAGTTGGGGCTATACAATAAATAATGAAACCGCTTTTCCAGTCTGTATTGCTCAAGCAGGAATTAAATTTCATATTGTCTTTGATGATTTGGTTGACTTTTATATTCAATCATTCATCTCAAACTTAATTAATATGTGCGTTAAACATATACCTTTAAGCCAGAAAGATGGCCAAGATTGTATGGTGTCATTTCTCGGAATGATGAAAAGTTTCCATAATACGATGAAAGACTATAGCTTAGATGATTTACGCAGTTCCATGTTTTGTGCGGATATTTACAGTATGAAACATGAAAATCTTACATCCAGAATTTATGTCACATGAATAATTTTCGAGGTCCTTTAAAAATTGGTATCGGCGGTCCAGTAGGTGCTGGTAAAACAAGTCTTACTGAGGCTTTGTGCAAAAATTTATCTAAAAATATTTCAATGGCAGTTATATCAAATGATATTTACACCATCGAAGACGC
The DNA here is from genome assembly GCA_902521655.1 of uncultured Pelagibacteraceae bacterium. Classification (GTDB taxonomy): domain Bacteria; phylum Pseudomonadota; class Alphaproteobacteria; order Pelagibacterales; family AG-422-B15; genus CACNXQ01. The sequence continues at coordinate 9,075 of CABYSM010000007.1, read as the reverse complement.
CGAGTATTTAATGAGAGCTCAAGTTTTGCCAATAGAGAGAATTAAAGGGGTTGAAACAGGTGGATGCCCTCATACCGCAATTCGAGAGGATGCTTCGATTAACCTCTTAGCTGTAGAGGAAATGAAACAAAAATTTCCTGATTTACAATTGCTATTAATTGAGTCAGGTGGAGATAATTTGGCAGCAACGTTTAGTCCGGAGTTGGTAGATTTATCAATCTATGTGATTGATGTTGGAATGGGAGGTGATATTCCTCGTAAAGGTGGACCAGCCATAAAAAAATCTGATTTACTAATCATCAATAAAACCGATTTAGCAAATCACGTAAATGTTGATTTAGATCAAATGAAATTAGATGTTGAAACTGCCCGATCAGGCATGCCTTATATATTTGGTGAAATGAAGAATAATAAGGGTATAGAAAATGTTGCTGAGTTTCTCAAAACTGAGGGCGGTCTTGAAATAAACTAAAATCCACTTTCCTGAATAAGCAATGAGGTTGTAGCATTAAATATATTTTGAAAAATATTATAATTTTCTGAATCTATTTTAACAGAGCCAGCTGTCTGCCATTGTAAATTTTTTGGACTCTCTGAAGAAGTGAAATTTAATTGATAAAGAGCATTTTCAGGTCTCTGAACTTTTTTCTTTCCAAGTATTTCTCTTGATGCAATTGTGCCTCCATAAGTTGAGGTCAAAGCCAAATACGGTAACTCTTCGGTTGAAGTTTCATTTGATGATACTAATTCGACTTTGACTTTCGCAAATTCATTATTTTTTGCATGAAAATAACCGCTTGAAACTTTTTTTATTTTATCAAGATCCGTCTCGCTAACAAAAGCTATCACTTGCACTTCTTCTGACTGAACAATTGAAAATAGCTTATCTTTTTTATTTACCCATTGATTAGCGTTGAGACTTATCAAATCTTTTATTATGCCATCTGATGGTGCATAAATTGATAAAGCTTTATTTTCTTCTTTCAATGAATTCAAAATTTCAATCTCTTTTTGTAACTCATTCTCAAGTATTAATAGATTACTAAGATCAAGCTTTGATCCCACTCTACGATCAAGTTTTTGCTGTATCATTTTAACGCGATCTATTGCTTTTTCAACTTTATTAGAGATCAAGGGACTGGTCATAACAACTAACAAGTCTCCCTCAGCTACATACTGATTATGTGAAACATTGACCTTTCTTATCTTTGAATCTTCAGAGGCAAAAATATCAAGAACAACACCTTCTTCAATAACAGCTGGCAAACTTAGGGATGCGCGCCATGGAACAAGCATGGCAAACATAAATACTGTGAACAAGACGATTGACCTCATAGAAGATCTATTGAATTTCATAGATTTTCTAAGCTTCCACCATTGTATGACTTCTCTAGCAATCGGCAATAAAATGAACCATACAATTTCTATTACAAATAAAATAATTCCTAATATTTTAAATGTTAAATAGTAAACCAATAATGCAATACCAATAAAAATGAAGAAACGATAAATCCACGTAGCCCATGCGTAAATTATAAAAGTCCACCTTCTGTTAGCGATCAACTGTTCAGGTGGTTGAAATTTAAAACCAAAAAGCCACTCTCTTATCTGCCATCGACCTAAAGCAAATGAACGTGGTTGCAAATTTTCAGCTTTAAGAAAGTCTGATAGCACATAATAGCCATCAAACCTCATAAAAGGACTTATATTGATCAATAAAGATGAGATCCAGCTTGATGTAGCAATGAAAAATGCTGCACTTTTCATGATGCCCTCAGGAAATACAGCCCATGCAAATGTAGCAATTAAGGCTAGGTGCAGTTCAGTTAACATGCCTGCAAAATTTATCAGTAAACGCTTTCTGTGATCAGTGAGTTTCCAGGCATCGGATGTATCCGTATACAAGAATGGAAAGAAAACCAACATGGCTAAGCCAATTGATGAAACTTTACACTTATAGTATGTAGCTACATATGCATGACCCAACTCATGCAATGCTTTTACAAAAACAATTGTAATTCCAAATAAGATCAGACCATTAACGTTGTAGAAATATGAAAAGGTTGAGAGGAATTTCTCATAATTAGTTATTGTCAAAAATATTCCGATTAAACCTAATCCATAAATAATACGTCTGATTGTTAATGAGCTCAAGAATAAGGCAATGGGTAAACTTCTTTGAAGCCAAGTACCAGGTCTTACTAACGGTATTTTGAAAAATAGATAATTGTGAATAAGTTTGAGCAACCAATGTTTATTGGTTTTATTTTTTTGAACTACTAAAGATTTAACTTCTTCACTTGTTTTTTTGATTGTTAAATTATTTTGATCAAGAAAATTTATGAACTCACTTATTTCTTCTTTAGTTACTAATAATTTAGTTTCATTAATTTTTTTTATAAAATCTTCTAATTGAAATCCACTTGACCAATTATTTAAGAGATCAAAAGCATTTTTGTTTATCGAAAAATATTTATTTCTTAAAGAGTCATATAGAAGCCATGACGAAGAGCCGTCCTCTTTTTTGGGGCCCTCACTCAATTTTAAATCTTGTCTAAGATATGGAACGATCATTTAAAATCCTAAAAACTGTCTCGTGAGATTTATAGGAACACGGAATATGTAGTAAAAAATACTAGTTTTTTCGCCATAAATTTTAGCGGTACCACGCAAACCTATCCTTGGAACCTCACCTTGACTATCATGATAATTTGCAACGATCTTATAAGCTAAAATATTCTCAGATGTAAGTGCGGGTTTATATGAAGTACGCAATACCTTGCCGTCTAAAGAATTGAGAGGATCACTATCTAAAAAAACTTTTACTCTGGCTTCTTTTTTAATTAAAAGAGAGTCTTTAGTGGGCAAGAAGATTTGAAATACAATTTGTTCTGGATCAGCTATGGTTAATATTTTTTCACCAATGTTTACTGGCCTACCTTGCCAATCAGTAAAGTCTTCAACAACAGCTATACCTTCTCTGTCTGCAGAGATGATTGAGTATTTCAATTGTTCTTCAGCATATGCTGCTTCTTTTTTTCTCAAACCTACTTCAGTTGACAGCTCAACTAAACGAGCTTTGTCATCTGAATTTGTAAATGATGACTGCTTGATGCGTAAAAGCTCTGCTTCTGCCACTTCAAGCTCTTGAAGCGCAATTTCATACTGATTTTTAAAATTTAAATCATCTAATTTGACAAGTTCTGTCCCTAGCTTTACGTTTTCATTTGTCTTAATTAAAACTTCTTTTACCACTCCATTTACAGGTGAAGTCACAATGGTTGGATCTTTTGCAACTACTTCAACGGGCGCTAAAGCTGTCATACTAATTGGAAAAAACATTACTGCCGTTACAGAAGCAATCACTGTCCATTTAATCCATCCAGTAAATAAACGGTTGATATTTGAGATGATTGTATTTTTTGACCTAAACGAGTTGAGTGCATGACTAAAAGTTTCTGAAATATGAAGTAAAAGATCTTTTTCAGAGTTGCTGATAACTTCTGATCTAACCATGACTAGATACCCAATATTTTTTTCAATCCGCGAACGTAGAGGAATAAATATTAGTTGTTTTGGAAAATTATCAGGAGTAATAAGATTTAAGTCTTTTATTGAAGTATCGTTGAGATTAAATTCCGAAATATCCTCAAAACTGACCAGATCTTTTGTATTTATTAATGTTTCAACAAAAGTAACAGTTGGTGCTGTTCTATCGATAATTGATAGATCAGAAATAGTATGTACTTTTAATCGATTTATATTTGATCTGTTGAGAAGGAATAAAAAATTATAATCAACTATGCTTCGCAGTTCATTGGCACAAATAAAAGCAAGCTCAGTTTCAGTTTCTGCATTACGAAACTTTTTCTCAAGTGTTATTAGTCGCGCAATTTTTATAGAGGAATTATCATTCAAAATGTTGCCGTCCCACTCATTCCTGAAAGTAATGTTTCATAATTTTCATCAAATTTTGCGGTAGCGTCAATAGTTTGACTTACTGGATCAATATTCGCCCCCAAGGTATTCACTGTAGCACTATATTTTAAACCATTTTCATCAATTAAAATGGTTAATGGATGGCCCTCAGACAACCATGACAACCATTTACTTGAGATCATAAGTTTTGCTTCCAATATTCCAGACCCAATAATTTGAATCATCGGTTGTTGCCTTTCAATGCTTTCATATTCATTTACAAACACTTTGGACATTGTTCCATCATAGGGAGCACGTATAATGCAACGATCTGTATTAAGCTGAGCAATTTTCAACTCTGACTTAGCCCTATCTACTGCTATTTGTGACAATTGAACTTCATACTCACCAATGGACCTCATCTTTGCAAGTTCTTGATTGCTCTTCAAGGTTACGATGGCACTTTCTAACTCCGCTTGTACTACATCTTTTTGGGCTTCAAAAAAAGAACAGTCCAACTTAATTAATACATCTGATTTTTTAAAATTTGTACCTTCTGCAAATGGAATAGACTCAACTTTTGAGGCAAGTTCACTTGATATTGTTGCCTCTTCAGTTGCCGTTACCAAAACACGTGTTGAATATTCTTCAGCTAGTAAATTAAATGGAAAAAAGATACAGCAAGCAATAACTGCAAATGTTACAATATTGTTCATATGGTTTTTCTTAGCTTACTAGAGATATAATCTTTTCGCCATAGCTATCCGCTCTCTTGGCGTGTAGCTTTAATTGCTCATCAAGTGGAATAAAAGAAATTTCGTCATCTGATGCTGAATTTTCATCATCTGTCTCAGCACCCGTTATTTCATTAAGATCAATCTCAACTTCAATAACTCTTTCTTTTCCGTCTTCATCTTCAGCAATAATCTTTAGTTCAAGAACCTGAAGACTATCTGTTAAGAATGAGGGAGCAGCTGATCCTGTTCGACCTTTAGATGGGTCGGCTGCTATTTTTCCTGTTTGAGGATCAATCGTAATCCAATCTGGAAGTTCACCACCACCTTTTAGCTCAGCTTTATACATTTTTACATTCGATTGATTGTCATCAATTACATCAACTGTGTATTGGCCTGCATCCATTTGAAGACTACTTAACTTCATTGTGCCTTCAAAATCTGTTTGAGCGTTTAAGTTATTATTTGCTGTTTGATTAGATGCATTGTTGTTCTCTCTGATCAAGTTTACGTTTGCGTCATTATCAACAACCACTCTAGTTTGACCAACAGTACCACGAGTGAAGTCTTGGTCATTCTTGATTTTAGCTTTGTCTAAAACGATGTTTATATCACGAGTATTTCCATCTTTATCTAATGCAACAAGTTGAACTTCTACCTGATCAATCCCATCTGGCATTTCTGCAGTTGTCTCACCTGTTTCAGGATTAACTTTAATCCATTCAGGCAATGATTTTCCATCAGATAATTGTCCTGAATAAAGTTCAACATTCTTTTGATTATCATCATTTAATTTAACGCCAACCGCTAAATCTGTATTATCATCACCCGATACCTCGCTCGCAACAGCATCCATCAATCTTAGGCCACCATTAAACTTAAGTGGCTTAGATAGGGATGCGGTATCTGCAATTGAAATTGTATCAAGAGTAAAGCCTTCATCATCAATAATATTCACCTCATTAATGACTTCCTGCATTTTAGCAGGCTTTACTTTTATAGGTTCAATTGGCTCAAGTGAAAATGAATCTCCTTCTGCCTGTTCGACCTCTGGCTCAATAATGACCTTTGGAATAACAGTGATGGTGAATGTATGATCTGCATAGAGTCCTGCACCATCGATTGCTCTAATAGTAATAGTGTATGTACCTGGTGTAGTAAGTCTTCCTGTAAGTTTATTTTCCCTTAATGAAAGACCTTCTGGTAGACTGGTTTCTGCTTCTGTCTCAGGATCAATAATTTTGTATTCAGCAATATCATAAATACCAGTATCTGGATCATCAAAGGTTTGTTTGTGTCTGATTGTAATCTTTTGCCCTTGTACTAATACAGGCACTTCAATTGGATTAATTACTTCAGGTGGATCATTGATACCAGTCACAGTAATGGCTATCTGAGCTTCTACAGGCGTTTCTCCATCTGTTGCGGTATACGTAAAGTATTCTGTTGCTGTTTGACCTGGATTTAATGCCTTCGCATTATTAGCCTTGTATTCATAGCCACCATCAGAATTTATAGTTAAGTCACCATACGTTCCTGTTAGAGGTGATCCAATTGTACCGGATGTGCCAGTACCTGACTCTTCACCAGTTCTTATAGTGTCTACTGTTAAACTGTCACCGTCGGGGTCCGTATCATTATTTAAAACACCATTAGTTGCATCTTTTATTCCGGTTGCACCAGCATCAATTGCAAGAGTATCATCAACCGGTACGGGTGGGTCACTTTTACCAGTAACAGTAATTGCAAGCACACCAATGTCCTCATTTGTTCCATCTGTTACAGTGTAATTGAAATATTCAATTGCACTCTCTCCTCGTTTAAGTCTATCTGCTGCAGTCTGATCAGCAACGTAACTATAGCTTCCATCAGCATTAAGAGTAAGAGTACCATATGTGCCTACAAGACCTGAACCGAGTGTACCTGAATCTCCACCGCCTTCAGTTTGTCCTACTCTAATTGCAGAAATTGTTAACGACTCCCCATCTGCATCAGTGTCGTCTGCGTTAAGTGCAAAAGTTGTATCGGCTGCTCTCGTAATTGTTTCACCTTTCGGTACAGTGTCTGTATCATCAACAGCCACAGGGTTTTCATCATTAATACCTGTTACTGTAAAGACAAGCTCTGCTGTATCTGTGGATCCACTGTTGTGATCTCTAACCGTGTAAGTAAATGTATCCGTTGCTGTCTGTCCAGTTACAATACTGTCAGCTGCATTTTGATCAGCCACATATGTGTATGATCCATCAGCATTAACCGTAAGTGTGCCGTATGTGCCTGTTAAAGCTTGCCCAATAGTTCCGGACGTTCCAGATCCACTCTCTGATCCTGTTCTAATAGCTGTAATTGTGAATGATCCTGGAACATCATCACCGTCAGCATCTGTATCATCATGATCAAGCTCCTGTGTATCACTGGTTGATCGGGAGATTGTCGCATCTTCATTCACAGCGTCAGTGTCATTAACTGCAACAATATCATCGTTTGTTCCATTAACAGTTATGACAATCTCACCTGTATCTGTATTTTTATCGTCATCATCTGCCACAGTATAGGTAAAAGTATCTGTAGCAGAGTCCCCTGGATCTAAAGCATCGGCAGCTGCTTGATCAGCAACGTATGTATATGATCCATCAGCATTGATGGTAAGTGTACCATAAGTACCTGTTAATGATTGACCAACAGTACCCGAAGATCCACTGCCTGATTCAGTGCCTGTTCTAATTGCTGTGACCGCTAGACTTTCAGTATCACCGCCAGTATCATTTGACGTAACTCCTGAACCTGCATTTACAGATAACGTAGCATCTTCATTCACACTGCCCGTATCATTGCTTGCAACTGGACCAACCCCTTTTACTGTAATTGTAAGCGTTGCTGTGTCTGTTGTCCCAGCACCATCACTTACGGTATAAGTGAACACATCAGTTGCAGTTGCATTTGCTGCAAGTCCATCTGCGCCGCTTTGATTAGCTACATATGAATAACTACCATTTGCATTTAAAGTCAGAGTACCATAAGTGCCCGCTACTCCTTGGCCTAATGTTCCACCAGAAATCGCAGAAACTACAAGACTTGCATCCCCATCCGCATCCGTGTCATTCGCAAGAACATCTCCTGTTGTATCGCCGCTCTCATTATTATTATTGCTATCAGAACCAGTTACTGCAGAACCGCCATCTGAAACACTTAAAGTCGCATCTTCGTTAATATATCCTGTGTCATTCACTCCAACTGGATCATCGTCAGCACCAATTATTGTAAAGGTTAGTGTTGCCGTATCCGATCCACCATTTCCATCACTTATTGTATATGTAAATGTTTCAGTTCCAGTATCACCTGGATCAAGAGCATCTGCAGCAGCTTGATCCGCTACATAACTATAACTACCATTTGATTGAATTGTCAGTGTACCAAATGTACCTGTCACTGCACTTCCTACTGAGCCACCTGAAATACCAGAAACAGTTAAGGCATCACCATCAGCGTCTGTATCACCAGCCAAAACATCCCCTGTTGTATCGCCAGTTTCATTGTTGTTATTGCTATCAGTACCTGTAACTGCAGAGCCACCGTCTGCAACAGAAAGTGTGCCATCCTCAATAATGACACCCGTATCATTTGATGCTACTGGAGCATTATTAGTTGATCCTGTGATGGTAATCACTAGAGTCGCAATGTCCGTATCTCCGCTATTGTGGTCTTGAACAGTATAGTTGAAACTATCTGTTGCAGTTGCTCCGTTACTCAAACTCGTTGAACCATTTTGATCAGCAGCATAAGTATATGATCCATCGGCATTCACTGTCATGGTACCATAAGTCGTTGTGAAAGCTTGCCCGATGGTTTTAGCAGTTCCAGCACCTTCACTTGCTCCGGTTCGAATTGCTGTAATTGTAAATGATCCTGGTACATCATCAGCATCATCATCGGTATCATCATGATCTAATTCCTGCGTATCTGAGGTACTTCGATTAATTGTTGCACCTGCATTTAGGGCATCTGTATCATTGACTGCTGTAATATCATCATTAATACCCGTTACCGTGATAACAAGCTCACCCGTATCAGCATTTTTATTGTCATCATCTTTTACGGTGTAAGTAAATGTATCTGTAACAGTATCGCCTGGGTCAAGAGCATCGGCCGCTGCTTGGTTAGCAACGTACTCATAACTTCCGTCTGCAGCGATTGTCAATTGACCGTATGTGCCTGTTAATGCAGCTCCAACTGTTCCAGCCGAACCGCTTCCAGACTCAGTACCAGTTCTAATGCCTGTTATTGCTAAACTTTCACTATCAAAGCTACTGTTATCATCATCATTACTGATCACTCCAGATGCTTCATTAACAGTGAGAGTTGCATCTTCATTGACGCCGCCTGTATCATTTACGGCCTGTGGTCCGATCCCGGTGACAGTTAT
>CABYSM010000006.1 GCA_902521655.1 uncultured Pelagibacteraceae bacterium | reverse complement strand
GATCAGTATGTTAAAGATTTTACTGAAGATGTACCAAAATATAAAGTTTTAAGCGCAGGAAAATGTGCAAGAACTGAATGCTGTGAAGAGACCAAAGCTTTGTTTGCAAAAGGTAATGACTGCATTGCTAGTGACACAAAAATTGATAATTTAATTAACCAAATTGCCGACTCTGATAAAACCTATCCAGTAATTGATGCAAACAGTGGTGAGCTCATTGGTGAAATAGATCGCTCAATTGTTTTAAAATCAATGACATCTTCATAAGAAAAGATAAAATTTGATTATGCCACTCTTTAACTTAGACAAAGAGGAAATACTAGCTCCACAAGATTGGGGTTTTCCAGTTCCGATATCGTATGGTCCAGGTAGATTCTCTGAAATAGGAAATTATTGTTATGAAAATCAAATAAGAAATCCTCTTATCGTTACAGATAGTGGAAGTGTTAAACTACCATTTATAGATAAGTTGGTTGAAATTTTAAAAAAAGCAAAAGTAAATTCAGGAATTTATTCAAAGATTTCTCCAAACCCAAGGGATGATGAAATCTCACAGGGCAAATCACTATATAGAAATGATAATCATGATGCGATAATTGCGATTGGTGGCGGTAGTGCGATGGATGGTGGAAAATCAATTTGTCTAACTGCCAATAATGAAATTGAATTATTTGATTTTGAATGGGAAAAAACCCCACAAAAAATAGGACCTGATAATAAATTTCCTCCACTTATAACAATACCAACAACAGCAGGTACTGGAGCAGAGACTGAAAGTACTGCAATGGTTACGGATACTAAACAAGGAATTAAACTTTGCATAATGCATCCTGATCTCAAGCCTTCTCTAGCCATACTTGATCCTGAGCTAACTTTGGGTTTGCCATCTAATCTTACTGCATGGACGGGAGCTGACGCAATGATACACTCTATTGAAGGTTATTGCGTGCCAGGTTTTCATCCATTATGCGATGGTGCTGCTCTTGAAAGCTTATATTTAATCTCCAAATCATTAGTTACTGTTGTTGAAGAACCAACTAATCTTGAAGCACGAGGTGCAATGTTGGTGGCATCATGCTTAGGAGGCATTTCATTCATAAAGGGACTTGGACTTGTGCACGCAATTGCCCATATGGTTGGAGCTGAATTTAATACTCACCACGGTTTAACTAACGCAATTATTTTACCTGCAGTTCTTAGATTTAATCTTCCTGATATGGAGGAGAAAGTAATAAGAATGTCACAAGCCATGCAATATACTGACCATTCTTCAGGTCACTTCATTGAAAATATGGAAAAAATACTTGATAGGATTAAAATTCCAAGAGGCTTAAATGAAATTGGAGTTCCAGAAAATTGCATTGAGAGAATATCTGAGAAGTCAATGATTGATACGGCTTTTGGCACTAACCCACGAGCTGCTACTTTAAATGATGTACGAGAACTTGTTAAGACAAGCATTTTTGGAGCTCGATAAAAAGCTCCAAAAATGATTACTCAATTATCTTTACAGGAGCAAATTGATTTAATTCATAAAAAAGAAATAAAAGTTGAAGAACTTTTTCAAGAATACTTAACAAATATTGACAAACTTAATCCCCAGCTCAACGCAATTGTATCATTAAGAGATCGAGATTGGATTATAAAAAAAGCTCAAGAAAAAGATTCCTTAAAACAAGATATTAAAATCAAACAAATTTTATTTGGGCTACCACTTGCCACTAAAGAGTTGTTTGATGTAAAAGAGCTGCCGACTACTTATGGAATGCCTGAATATCAAAATGCATTTCCACAGAATGATTCGTTAATTGTAAAAAATTTAAAGCAACAAGGTGCTACTATTATTGGAAAGTCAAATATGGCAGAGTTAGCAATAGGATCGCATACAAAGAATAGGCTATTTAAATCATCTTCTAATCCATATGACCTTAGTCTATCTCCAGGTGGTTCAAGCGGAGGAGCATCTGCTGCTGTAGCCAGTTGCCTTATCCCATTTTCAGATGGAACTGATATGATGGGGTCTTGCAGAAACCCTGCGGCTTACACAAATTTATATGGCTTTCGACCAAGTCCTGGGCTTATTCCCGATAAAAGAGAAGAAAGCAAATTCCCTGTTTTAACAACCCCTGGAGGCATTGCTCGAACACCAGAAGACTTGAGCATTTTTTTGGATTCTGTATCAGGCCAAGATAATGAGGATCACTATTCATATAGTTTTGAAGGATCTTTTCGATCAATTGAAAAAAACTTAAATAGTGAAATAAGAATTGGCTGGTTGAGTAACCTTGTTGAAAATTATATTTTTGAAAAGGGAATTATAGAATTATGTGAAGTTGCTTTAAATCAATTTGCTACTGCAGAAAAGAAAATATCAATTGAGCAATGTAACATAAAAATAGATCCTAATAAATTATGGGAAGTATGGTGTAATCTAAGGTCAAAAATAACATTTGATGATCTTGATGCCATGCTAATACAAAATTTTGAAGAATTAGGCTTTCCTGTTAAATGGGAATATGAACAAGGAGAAAAAATAAAGGAAGTTGAGATCTCCAATGCTATTAATCAATATCATAAGAATCGTTCTTATGTTGACGGTCTCTTTGATGAATACGATATTCTAGCTTTACCTTCTGCTCAACTATTTCCATTTGATAAAGAAATAGATTTCCCAAAAAGTATCCAAGGAACTCAAATGGACACATATCATCGATGGATGGAAGTCACAGTATTTGCAAGTATGTTCCAGCTGCCTACCATTTCAGTCCCTGTTGGCTTTAATGAAAAGGGACTTCCGATGGGAATGCAATTAATAGGTAAAAATAAATCAGACGCAAAAGTGATTCATATTGGAAAGTGCTATGAAGAAGTTTTTAATCGCTCAAAAATACAACCCAATCTAATAAATGAATAATAAGCTGGCTCACACTCCAAATCCCACTCTTGTAACTTTACGTGATAATAAGGCTAAATGGAATCTTCCCGAGTATCGGAGGACTGGCTATAGAAACCTTCACAAAATTAACAGATACGGAATTTTATTAAGGTCAGATTATGTTCTTACATTAAATGAAAATATCAAAAATGAAATTAAAGGAATATCATCAGTAAAGGAAATGACTAGTCATAAATCATTTTGCTCTCTAATTGTAGGAAGAGATCAAGATGTATTTTATGAGAAATACGCTGAAGATTTCTCTCCTTCGCAACCACAAACAATTATGTCAATCTCAAAGATGTTTCTTAATTTATTTGTCGGCGAACTTTTAGAAAAAGGCAAATTGCAATTAGAAAAACCTATTTCATATTATCTGCCCAATATTGGAAGTGGTTACGCCGAGGCAACTGTTCAAGACATTTTAAATATGAACATAGTTAATGCCTTCACTGAAGATTACACTGATCCCTACTCAACATCCTTTATGCACGAGACTGTGGGTGGCTGGCGAATACCAAATGAAGGGGCAAATGAAGTCTTGCAAGAAGATTTTCTAAATAAGATTGAAACAGATGTGAGTGGCTCTGTAATAAACAATACAGATAACGCATACTATAAGTCAGCAAACAGTGATGTTATTGCGCTATTAGTCGAAAAAATAAGTGATCGGAAATTGCGTGATTGGCTTCTTTCCTCTGTTGAAGCCATGGGTTTTGAAGATGGCTTGTATATGGCTACTGATCGGGGTGGTATGCCATGGTTATCTGGTGGAGGTTGCCTTGTGGCAAGGGATTTTTTGCGTATGGGCCTCTTGTTCTCAAGAAGAGGCAGAGGAATAAAAAATAGAATTATCGGCTCAGAGAAATTTATTAACGAAACTATATCTAATAAAGGTCCAAAATATATGCACTTAAAAGATGGAAAATATGTTTATTATGCAAATCAAACAATGAAATCGAATAATTGGATTGGCCATTCTGGATATGGCGGACAGTTTTTGATGATTAATTTAGAAACTAATGTTGTGGCAGGTTTTTTTTCTGTTTTAGAAACTGACTCGGCTACAGATGAAGAGTATAAAACTAAAATGATACTCATGCTTGAAGAAGTAACCTCAAAAGAATATTCATAGAAAGGATTTAATATGAAAGGGTACGTTATGGTTGGATCAAGTAATTTAAATACTTCCAGAGCCTTCTATGATGAAGTTCTAGCTGTCTTAGGAATGGGTTCAATGTATGAAGATGAAGTTTGCATAGGTTACGCTCATGAAGGAAATGCAGATGTAGAATTCTATATTACCAAACCTGCTAATGGAGAACCTGTTACATTTGGAAATGGTACACAAATATCTTTTCTAACCAAAACAAAAGAGCAAGTAGAAAAATTTCACCAAATTGCTCTTGGTCTTGGAGCAACGAATGAGGGCAATCCTGGATTTCGACCACATGATAGTAACGTTTATTATGCTTATGTAAGAGATCCAGATGGAAATAAAATTTGCTCATACACAAGTGTAAATGTCTAGAGCAACCAGATTTAAGATTTATCGAGTCTTAGTTATAGCATCTATTATTTTAATAATCCCCCTTCTCTTCATTGTTGGAGTAACTTTGCCTTATTTATTCAATACAATAAAAGTAAGTTTCCCTGAAATTACTATAGGTAAAGATGTAGAAAGATACATTGCTGAAAAAGAATTAGACTTTAAGAATACTAATGCAAAAGCAAAGAAGAAAATAATATGGAATAATGATGCAAAAATTAAAACTGAATATTCAATTGTTTATCTTCACGGAAGTTTTGCTACAGGATATCAGCAAGAAGATGTCTTAGTAAAAGTTGCAGAAAAACTAGAAGCTAATTTATTTATATCAAGACTAGCCGGACATGGATCAGGATTTGACTCTACAAAAAATGTAAAAGCTGAAAATTTCCTCGAAGATGCGGCTGAAGCCATTTCAGTAGGCAATAAAATAGGCGAGAAAGTCATATTGATGGGTTTCTCAGCTGGGGGTTCGTTCGCATTAATGGCAGCTAAGGACCAGAAAATGTTGAAAAAAGTTAGTCATTTAGTGCTCATTGCACCTTGGACCCCAAAACTATCACTTCCGTATTTCATAGCAGCCACAGGATTATTTTTTAAAAGTAATTATAAATTCAATTTTCCTGGTTATTTTAGTTTGCCAAATAAAGAATGGGATCCTTTTTGGGTTAATGAATTTCACAGAACGCTTCCAAAACAACTTTGGAGAGCAGCTTATTCTGGAAGAAATCTTGAATTTCCAAAAACAAATCTGCCTCTTTTGATCTTTTACGAAGAAAAAGATAAGGTTGTAAAAGCTGAAGGAGTTAAAAAGATATTTAAAGAATGGAAAGGACCTAAGAAAATAATTAATAACAATACTAACTTAGGAGGTTTCAACTATCATGATATAATTGGAATTCTTAACTCTCCTCAAGACGAACTATTTGTTGAAGAAATAAATAATTGGATAAGATCTAACCCTTAAATAAATTCTGATTATTTTTCCGTAATAAATTTTTTTGGACTTTGCCCATTGAATTCCTTGGCAAGTTATCCATGAAAATAATTTTTTTTGGCTGCTTATATTTAGCAATTTTGTCCTTTGTAAATTCAATTATTTGGTTTTCATTGTTTTTATCATCGTTTACGACAACAGCTGCAACAACTGCCTCACCAAAATCAGCATGTTGTAATCCAAAAACGGCAGACTCTAATACATTTGGCAATTCATTTAACACATCTTCTATTTCTTTAGGGTAAACATTTAGCCCACCACTTATAATCATATCCTTATCTCTTCCTACAATAGTAAAATAACCGTTTTCGTCCTTTTGTGCGAGATCACCTGTTATAAAAAAGCCATCTTCCTTAAATGCCTCTTCCGTTTTTTCTTTCATTTTCCAATATCCTTGAAAAACATTTTCACCCTTAAGTTCAATGGTGCCTATTTTTCCATTTTCTACTACTTTTCCCTCCTCATTAACTACCCTAATTTCAATACCAGGAAGCGGAATGCCGACCGTTCCCGCTTTTCTCTCTCCGTCATATGGATTTGAAATATTCATATTAGTTTCTGTCATTCCATATCTCTCAAGAATTTTTTTACCAGTTCGTTTTTCAAAATCTATATGAGTTTCAGATAACAGGGGTGCAGAACCTGAAATAAATAGACGCATATGTTTAGCACTTTCAGTATTTAACTCTTCACTTGCTAGCAGTCTTGTGTAAAAAGTAGGTACTCCCATCATTGAAGTTGAATCTTTCATCCAAAACATCGCTTCTTTAACATCAAATTTTTCTAAAAAAATCATTGATCCACCAACAATTGCCAATAGATTACAAGCGACAAAGAGACCGTGTGTGTGATAGATCGGTAGCATATGTAAGAGCACGTCACTTTCTGTAAATTTCCAAAAATCTCTTAATACTTCTGAATTAGAAACTAAATTTCTATGCGATAACATCGCGCCTTTTGATTTTCCAGTAGTTCCTGATGTATACAAAATAGCCGCTAAATCATTTTCACTTCGAGCAATTGCATGAAACTTTGTTGAGCAGTTTTTAATTCTTTCAGTAAGAGAGCCGCTTTCATCTAAATTTAATGTTAAGATTGAAGCCGATGAAGTGCTTGTAATGCTATTTATTTTGCTTTGGATTTTATCATCTACAACAATCACCTTAGGTTTTGCGTCATTAAAAAAATATTCTAACTCATTGAGAGTATATCCTGTATTGAGTGGTAGATATACTCCACCAGCTTTGATGGTAGCGACATATAATGCTAATTGAAAAATGTTTTTTTTTGCTTGGACAGCAACACGGTCACCTGGGGACAAATTAATCTCTATTAGATAATTAGAGATTTTATTAACTACCTCATGAAATTCTATGTAGCTTAATTTTTTACTCTTATTGATTAAAAATATTTTTTCCTTAGTTTCATTAGATTTAAAGATTTTATCAAAAAGATAGTTTGCTTCAGTCATTAATTTTTTTCATCCATCCTATAAGTACTTAAATTTGATAAAATATCTTCATGAATTACCATCCCAAGTCCAGCAGACTGATTAAGTATTGCTTTATCCTCTACGATATTAAAAGACAGCTCACAAAACTCTTTTGAGAATTCAATATAATCAGGGAATATTTCTGCCTTTTCGGAATTTGGGATGCTTGAACAAATATGAAGCATCGCAGATGCAGACACTGACATAGAATTCCAACAATGGGGAGAAATATAGATATCATTATTTAAAGCTTCCTTTGAAACGTAAAGCATATCAATAATTCCTCCTATTCCTGAAATGTCAGGATTAAGTATATCTGCCGCATCTCTTTTAATAATTTCTTGAAAATGAGGGAGGCCACTCTGTTTTTCGCCAGTCACAACTCTCATATCAAAACTATTTTTAATTTCGTTAAGTAGGCTAATATTTTCTCCATCAACCGGTTCTTCAATCCAATAAGGCTTCAAAAAAGATATCTCTTTTAAAAAGGTCTTTGTTTGGTCTAAATCTTTAGGTATGGCTAAGTCTAGCATGAGAGGGTATTCCATTCCCACTATTTTTCTTACTCTCTCGACAAACTTAACTGAGTTTGAAGTATTTTCAAATAATGGGTAAATTTTAATACCTCCATATTTTTTCTCAAAATATTTTTCTACTTGATGTAAGTAATTTTCCTCATCTTTTTTTAAATCACTCCAACAAGTAGCATAAATAGATACATCAGGCTTAGGATTATCTGTTAATAAGCAATTCAAAGGGAGATTTTTCAACTTACCAGCTATGTCCCATAGAGCAATTTCAATTGCACTTGTTGCAGAACTAAAATCTAGTCCTCCATGGCCATCTCTAAGAAAAGATATTTTATTATAAAATGAGTTTAATGATAAGTTTTTAATTTCTGATATTTCTTTAAACAATTCAATTATTATTGTTGCAATTGCCTTTTCTCTGAGATGAATGGAGAAAGCTTCTCCCCACCCTTCAACTCCATCAGTCGTTGTTATTTTTATAAAGATAAATTTTTTAGTCTTTGACCAATTGTCCTTACTTTTATGAGCATTGGTTATCCAAATCTTCACACTAGAAAGTTTGCCAATGCTTATCTCTGTATCCATTACAAGTATTAATTTTATTTGGAATATATTTAATTTTGACCTTTAACATATATAAAAAAACTTTTATGTTAAGTAATGAATGCAAAATTAGTTTTAGGAGCTGGATGTTTTTGGGGAGTTGAAGTGCTCTTTGAAGAAATCCCAGGCGTCAAAAAAGTAATATCAGGATATGCAGGTGGTCACACTGATGATCCTACATACGAGACTATTTGCACAGGAACCACGGGTCATATTGAAGTTGTTGAAATTGAATATGATGACTCAGAAACTACATATGAAGCACTGCTAGACAAATTTTTCTTTATACATGACCCCACTCAATTCAACCGACAAGGTCCAGATATTGGGGAGCAATATAAATCTGTAATATTTTATAATTCAGAAGGTGAAAAAACTATAGCTGAAGAAAAAATAAAACAAATTGACGACTCAGGTGAGCATCAAGGAAAGGTAGCCACAGAATTAAGAGAAGCTGTTAAGTTCTACCCTGCAGAAGAATATCATCAGGACTTTATTGAGAAGAACGGCAAAGTGTGCTATCACCAACTATACGTTCAGCACAAATCTTAATCACTCCGGCGCCTTCTTATCTAAGACGCCAGAATAATATTTAAATTTAACCTTTAACTACTTCCCTTGTATTTGCATTGAATGACTCAGTGAACGGCACATCCACAGTCACTGCATCTACTGGTTCACCCGGTTTGTCTGCATAAATATCTGGCAGGTGAATTTTATATTTCTTTCCAAGCTCCCATTTTGGGAATCCGTTGGCATTCAAAGAGCCGTCAAAAGGAACGTAACCCATTGCTATATTTTTTCCTTTTTCAGGATGGTACCAAGGAGATGTAATGAAACCACATGGATCACCGCCATCACCAGGAGATACGAGCCAGAAGTCAGGCGCATATTCTTCAATGGGTTTACCTTCTAGTTCAAAACCAACTAGTTGTAATTTGTAAGGCTTATGACCATCAGCAAGATCAGCTTTCATCTTTTCAAGAGCTTGTTTGCCAACATAGTCACCTTTCTTTTCCCATTCTCCTTTTCCAGATAATGATACTTGGTATCCTAAGTTGCACTGGAATGGATTATGCTCATGATCCATATCCTGACCCCATGATAGAATTCCTGCTTGAATTCTTCTATGGTGAGCCGGGGCAATTACCATTAAGTTATGTTTTTTACCAGCTTCCAATACGGCATCCCACATATCATCTGCATAAAGTGTTGCATCTCTCAAATAGATTTCATAACCAGACTCTCCTGAGAATCCTGTCTGCGATATAACACAACTTCGACCGCCAACAGTAACTTCTGCTAGTCCATAAAATGGAATATTGTCGAGATCCACTTGATCACCAACTAAATCTTTCATTAACGCACCAGCTTTTGGTCCTTGGATTTGAACTGGACACGCATCGATTTCATCAATTTCTACGTTAAATCTTTTGTCAGCATTCACACCTTGGAGATATAGACCAATATCTGAGTCTGATAAACTAAACCAAAACTCATCTTTAGAAATTCTCAAAAGAATTGGATCATTTAAAACGCCGCCCTTATAATTGCAGAGAATTACATATCTTGCTCTTAAAGGTGAGATTTTTGTTGCATCTCTAGTGATGACATAGTCTGTAAATTTCTCCGCATCAGGTCCTTTTACACATATCTGTCTTTCAACAGCAACATTCCACATAGTAACGTGGTTTTTAATTGCTTCATATTCAACCATCGCACCACCATCTTCTGGCTTTACATATCCCCTAGGATGATAAATACGATTGTAAACTGTTGCTCTCCAGCAACCAGCTTCCATTGATTTATGCCAATAAGGTGATTTTCTGACTCTCGTAGAGATCAGCATTTCAACTTTGGTTGGTCCACTTTGACGTAAATTGTAAGGCACATGGCGATCACTTTGATCAACCGTAGTATTGTGTTCTAATTTTTTAGACATAGTAGTTCTCCTTTTGTAACCATTCACTTGTTTTTTTTATTCCACCAAATGCATAAATGTGAAAATTATCTACATTTCCTTTTAATTCTTGAATTACATCATGCGGTGTTTGTACCGTCAATAAATCAAAAATTTTCGATGCATTTTTTTTAGCAAAGCTAAGTGTATTCTTTAATCCAACAAAACCAGCAAATTTTATTAACGTTTTCATTGAAGCTGGTCCTGCAAGGCCGACATGAACGGGCAATGGAGCTTCGTTAACAAATTCAGATAATGCATTTGTATCCTGTGTCCATTGCGTAACAATATAATCTGCAAATAAAGATTTAGATTTCATTGCCTCATCTATTGCTTGATCGCTCATATTAGGAGATCCCTCGGGATGACCTGCTATACCAATTTTCATTCCATCAAATAAGCCCGTTTCAATTAACTGAAGTGAACAATGATAATTGCCAAGAATATCTCTATCGCCTCCAATTATTAATACTTGCTTAACACCAGCTTCTTTTATTTGTTCAACATAATCTTTCAGCATGTCTAAATCAGTTATTGATCTAGCTGGAAAGTGTGGAATTGCGTTAAAACCTGATTTTGATAAAGCTTTTGTCTGTTCAATGACGTCCTTGTAACTTGTACCCGGCAAGAATGTTACATATATATCGTTAAGCTTGGGTAGCTCAGACAAGTTGGTCCGCGTAGTCACCTCTAATGAAAAATTCACATTTCCCATAATTAAAAATTCTAAGTGTTTACGCTTAAGCCACGCGATTATTAAGTAACGTTGCTTGGCTTAATTTTGCAACGTTCTTTGAGTCTCCTTTGTGAGAAATCTATTTAAAAATTAGGTGTATTACAATACATTTTTGTAGACTCCACGAATTAAAATTCTTAAGTTGTCTAGACTTAAATTTAAGGGGTGAAGTAATGGATGTTCTATCAGACATTGAAATAGCAAGAAAAAATCAAATGGTGCCAATTGAAAAGGTAGCCTCAAAACTAAAACTTGAAGAAGATAGCCTTCAAAAGTTTGGACATCATATTGCAAAAATTGATACCAACACATTGAAAAATCAAAACAAAAATGGAAAATTGATATTGGTTACAGCCATTTCACCAACTCCTGCGGGTGAAGGTAAAACTACTACCTCAGTGGGATTAAATGATGCCCTTAATAAAATAGGTAAGCAGTCATTGGTATGCCTCAGAGAACCAAGCTTAGGTCCATGTTTTGGCGTTAAAGGTGGAGCTGCTGGAGGTGGTTATGCTCAAGTAGTCCCGATGGATAAGATTAATCTTCATTTTACAGGCGATTTTCATGCAATCACATCTGCTCATAACCTGCTTGCTTCTATGATCGATAATCACATTTATTGGGGAAATGATCTAAATATAGATACAAGAAGAATAGTATGGGGTCGAGTTGTAGATTTAAACGACCGAGCATTGAGAAATACAAATATAAATCTTGGAGGTATAGCTAACGGTTTTCCTAGAGAAGATAAGTTTGATATTACAGTTGCTTCTGAAGTTATGGCGATCTTTTGTTTATCAACAAGTCTTAGCGATCTGCAAAAAAGACTTGGCAATATTATCATTGGTTACACTCGAGATAAAAAAGAAATCAAAGCGCGTGACGTAAATGCAGACGGAGCAATGACAACTTTACTAAAAGATGCTTTTCTCCCAAATCTTGTTCAAACCTTAGAAGAAAATCCTGCAATAATTCATGGGGGTCCTTTTGCTAACATTGCGCATGGTTGCAATTCACTTATAGCAACTCAAACAGCACTTAAGTTAAGCGATTATGTAGTAACAGAAGCTGGATTTGGAGCGGATCTTGGCGCAGAAAAATTTCTAGATATAAAATGCAGAAAAGGAAATTTAAATCCTTCTGCCATAGTCATTGTGGCTACCGTAAGAGCTTTAAAAATGCACGGTGGTATGGATAAAAAGGAACTGAAAAATGAAAATTTAGACGCCTTAAGGAAAGGTCTATCGAACTTAAAACAACATATTTCGAACATGAAGAAATATGGGGTTCCTGTATCTGTAGCAATTAATCATTTTATCACCGACACTGATAATGAACTCTCAATAATCAGTGAATGCTGTGACGAGCTTGGCATTAAATCATTTAATTGTACTCACTGGAGCAATGGTGGAGCTGGGGCAGAAACCTTGGCGCAACACATTGTAGATGTAACAACTGAGGAAAATCCACAAATAAAACACCTTTACCCTGATGAAATGAAACTGTGGGATAAAGTTCAGAAAATTGCACAAGATATTTATGGAGCAAAAGATATTATTGCAGATCAAAAAATAAGAACACAATTCGATGAGCTGCAAGAAAACTATGGTCATTACCCAATTTGTGTTGCCAAAACTCAATACAGTTTTTCAACGGATCCGAATTTGCGAGGGGCTCCTAAGGATCACATTGTTCCAATTAGAGAAATACGATTAGCAGCTGGAGCTGAATTTCTTGTAGTGGTATGTGATAAAATCATGACTATGCCTGGTCTGCCTAGAATTCCCGCTGCAAATGCGATACACTTAAATGATGATGGTGAAATTGAAGGATTATTTTAATGACTGATATGTATAATACTAACTTAGACAAGAATCACGCTAACTTTACACCTCTTTCTCCATTAAGTTTTTTACAAAGATCGGCTGAAGTTTATCCAAATAGACTATCAATTGTTCATGGCTCTAAAAAGTATACATGGTCAGATACTTTTAAGAGAAGTAAGCAGCTAGCTAGCGCTCTCACAAAAAAAGGTGTTGGCAAAGGTGATACAGTTGCAGTCTTATGTTTTAATACTCCAGAAATTTACGAAGCTCATTATGGAATTCCTATGATTGGAGCGATAATTAATACAATTAATATTAGATTAGATGTAGATACCATTTCTTATATTCTTGAGCACGGAGAAGCAAAAGTAGTAATCACTGATAATGAGCTCTCACCTACCATTAAGGAAGTGTTAAACAAAATAAAAACTAAACCTTTAGTTATAGATATTGATGATGAACTTGCTAATCATCCTGAAGGTGCTGGAGAAAATCTCGGAAGTCTAAATTATGAAGAGTTCCTTAAAACGGGCGACGAAAATTTTGAATGGAGTTTGCCAGAAGATGAATGGGACTCACTTGCTCTTAATTATACATCGGGAACCACAGGTCTTCCTAAAGGTGTAGTTTACCATCATCGAGGTTCATATTTAATGGCGTTAGGTTCAGTTACAGCATTTAGCATGGCCATGCATCCAACTTACATGTGGGTAGTCCCGATGTTTCATTGTAATGGCTGGGGTAATCCATACACATTAACCGCCTTAGCAGGAACAAGCGTATGCTTACGATATGTATCTGCAAAAAATCTTTTTGATGCAATAGCTGATCACAAAGTCACACATTTCGGAGGGGCGCCTATTGTATTAAACTTTATAGCTCAAGCGACTGACGATGAAAAAAGAGACTATTCTCATAAAGTTAATGTTGTTACCGCTGGAGCCCCACCACCTGCAGCCACCCTTGAAGCAGTTCAACAAATGGGCTTTGATGTAACGCACGTGTATGGATTAACTGAAACTTATGGTCATGTATCGATGTGTGCATGGCAAGATGAATGGAATGAATTATCAGTTGAGGAACAATCAAAATTGAGATCAATGCAAGGTGTAAAATTTCCAATGATGGAAGGCCTTACGGTTATGAATCCAGAGACCATGAAAGAGGTCAAAAATGATGGTGAAGAAATTGGTGAAATTATGATTAAAGGTAATTGTGTTATGAAAGGTTACCTTAAAAATAAAGAAGAAACTGATAAGTCAATGTCAGGCGGCTGGTTTCATTCTGGAGATTTAGCAGTGATGCATCCTAATGGATATGTCCAGATCAAAGATAGAAGCAAAGATATCATTATATCTGGCGGAGAAAATGTATCTTCAGTTGAGATAGAAAATACGTTGTATAAGCACCCATCAGTTCTTTTTGCTGCAGTAGTTGCCAAACCTGATGAAAAATGGGGCGAAACTCCTTGTGCTTTTATTGAATTAAAAAGTGAGGACGATAATGTAACAGAGAAAGACATAATATCTTTTTGTAAAGAAACTCTTGCTGGCTTTAAGTGTCCTAAAAAAGTTATATTTACTGAGCTGCCTAAAACTTCAACCGGAAAGATATTGAAGTATGAGCTAAGAGAAATGGCTAAAACTGCGGACGCTTAGGAAAAGTGGATAGAGTCGTCATTCAGACGACCAAATTTAATACCAAAAAAATCTTTAAAATAATTTTGTGTGTTTACCCATGGTGACCTACTGCCTTGTTGGGGAAATAAATGTATAGCTCTATGAATATATCCTGATGAAAACTCGGTTGCTAGCCAATCTTTTTCAGCTTTCACATCCACAGGAACCCTTGGCACACAATGACTGTAGTTATTTTTATCAAGATAATTTATTAAACGACAAGCGTATTCACAGGTTAAATCTGCTTTCAACGTCCAAGATGCATTAATATAACCAAAAGAATTTACAAAATTTGGAATTCCACTGAACATCATACTTTTATAAGTCATGGTCTCAGAGGGCTCAACCAACTTTCCATCAATATGCACTTGTACGCCACCAAAGGATTGTAGATTTAAACCTGTTGCAGTTACTACAACATCAGCTTCAATATTTTGGCCTGATTTTAGTGTAATACCCTTTGATGTAAATCGATCAATCTGATCTGTAATTACTGATGCCCTATTTTCTCGTATAGACTCGAATAAATCGCCATTTGGAATTAGGCACATTCTTTGCTCCCACGGATAATATCGTGGAGTAAAATTTTTTGAAATATCGTGATTAGGCAATAATTTTTTTACTCCATCTATGAGTTTTCGTTTTACATATTTAGGATATGATCGACAAATTCTATATAGAAGTTGCTGAAAAAATACATTCCGTAACCTGACAACTGTATAAGACATTTTTGATGGCAGTATTTTTTTTAAAAAATTTGCAAATCTATCTTCGTCAGGGCTTGGAAAATAGTATGTCGGTGAGCGCTGCAACATCGTGACATGTTTCGCTTTTTTAGACAATTCAGGAATTATCGTAGCTGCTGTTGCGCCGCTGCCAATTACAACCATTTTCTTATCTGTGTAATCATAATCTTCAGGCCACTTCTGAGGATGTATTAATTTACCTTCATACTTATTAAGATCATTAAAATCAGGCGTATATCCTTCATCATAATTATAATATCCTGTTCCCATAAAAAGAAAATTAGCTGTCAACAATATTTCTTGTTCATGATGAGCGGCTCTTACCTCCCATTTTTGACTGCCTGAATTCCAATTAGCACTTAAGACTTTATGACTAAACTTTATTTTTTCGCGTAGGTTATTTTCTTCAACAGTTTCTTCTAAGTAATTTAAAATTGAAGGTCCGTTTGCAATTGTTTTTTGCTCTTTCCAAGGTTTGAAAGCGTAGCCAAGTGTGAACATATCAGAATCTGATCTTATTCCTGGATACTTAAACAAATCCCATGTACCGCCTATATTCTCTCTTCCCTCGATTATGCAAAATGATTTGTTTGGACAATTCTTTTTTAAATAATATCCAGCACCAATTCCTGATATTCCAGCACCAATTACAATGACATTAAAATGATTGCTATTTTCCATAATAGTTAATTCTTAATCGATATTTCAACTGCATCATATATATTATTTCTATACTCTAATTTCGAGCTAAAATTTTGAGACTGGTATTTCCCAGAATTTCTGACATGATCGAAGTATTCTACCATTTCATCTTTGAAAATCCCTACATTGTCAGCAAATACAGTACAATTCTTGATAACTATTTCCTCTCTTTCCAAAAGCTTTAAATCTGAAAGATACTTTTTCTTTGCATGATCAATAAACACAAAATCAGCATTAAAATTTAATTCGGGTATAATTTCTTCAGCGTTTCCATGCATAAAATTTACTTTATCATCTAACCCAGCAAAGTTGATTAGTTCTTTCGCTATTTCTATAGAGTGACTGTCTGAATCAATTGAAGTTAATTTGCTTTTTTCTCCAATGGTAGATGAGATTAATACTGCTGAATATCCAATAAATGTCCCTAACTCGATAACATTATTTGGTTTTGATTTTACAAGATGGTATCTAAGAATTTCTCCTTTTTCTGGACCCACATTCATTAAGAACTTACCGCTTTCAAGAACAAAATTATCGATCGTTTGTAAAATTGATTTTGGATTATTTTTTTCAGCATTTGAAAAAACGTAATCTAAAGTTTGTCGCATTAACATAGTTTATTTCAAGGGACTAGCAACGCCCCAATAATGATAACTTAAAAATTTTGGCCCAGGAACATACATGCTATCAATTTTATTCAATTTAAAATTGGCTTTTGTTATTTCATTTGGAATGTCTACATCTAAATGACAGCCACCGGCTATTCTTTTTTGGATTGCATTCATTCTTTTTTGCCACTTAAAAACATTTATATCAGGGGATTTTCCATGCTCTGAAAAAAGAAATTTACCATTTGGCTTCATAACTCTATTGATTTCAGACATTGCACTGCTGAGGCCGGGTATAGAACACATGGTGTATGTACTAATTATTGTATCAAATGAGTTATTATCAAAAGGCAATTCTTCAGCTTTTAGTTGCTGAACATTCAAATTTATATTGTTTATTTTTGCATTTTGTTTTGCTTTTTCCATTAATATTTCATCCGGCTCAACTGCAAATACCTCTGCTACATTTTCTTTGTTGTAATAATTAAAATTTAACCCTGAACCTATACCTATTTCTAAGACCCTGCCTGACGCAGAGGGTATTAATTTTTCTCTCTGCTTTCTGAACGGTTTCATTTGCATCGCATAATTTATGAGATGAGGGCAGACATATTTATCGTAAAGTTTTTGAAGCAATTATTTTACCCCTAATTTCTTTTGAATATCGCTTGATGAAGTCGTGTATCGAAAAGTTAATGTTTCATCGGGCCTAGCTCGTACAAAAGCTTTTTGAGCTGCTAATGCAGCTTCATGGAATCCTGATAGAATTAACTTTAGTTTACCTGGATAATAAGAAATATCTCCCATTGCAAATACACCTGCTAGATTTGTCTCAAAATTCTCAGTATTTACTTCAATTTGTTTTTCGTTCAAGTTAAGGCCCCAATCATTAATAGGTCCAAGCTCCATCTTTAATCCATAGAAAATTAAAATCTCATCACAATCTAATGATTTTTCATTCCCATCATTATCTTTAATAATTGCTCTTTCAACTCTATCACTGCCTTGAACATCACTAATCTGATTTTTAGTTATTAAGTCAACTTTTCCTTCTTTGACCAGTTCTTTCATTAAACTAACAGTATGATTTGCAGCTTTAAATTCGTCTCTTCTATGGACCAATGTGATATGTGAAGCTATTTTGGAGAGTTCAACTGTCCAATCTAGGGCACTATCGCCACCACCAAAGATTATAATTTTTTTATTAGTATAATAATTTTTGTCCGGAATGGAGTATTGAATACCTTTATTTTCATACTTAGAAACATTTTCAATTGGAGGTTTACGTGGCTCAAACGATCCAACTCCACCAGCTATAAATATATTTGGGGTTTCAAACACTTTGTCGCTTGAAGTTTTTAATTTCCAAACATTCTCATGATTTGATATTTCATTAATTCTTTCGTTTAAATGAAAGGGTGTATTAAAAGGTTTGATTTGTTTTTGAAGATTTTCAATTAATGATAAACCGGTACACTCAGGCAAAGCAGGAATATCATAAATAGGTTTGTCTGGATATAATTCGGCACATTGTCCACCAATTTTATCGAGGTTATCTACAACATGACTATCAAGTCCCAATATTCCCAATTCAAAGACTGCAAATAAACCTACAGGACCGCCTCCAATTATTAAGCAATCAGTTTTGATAGTTTCAGACATATATTTATTCCTTGTTATATGATAATAAATAATATTACTTATTGATTATACAATGATTTTATTACGCAGATACCTCTTATATTTAATTGCTGTGATACTAATTGCCGTTGCTTTTACTTACGCTTCTGCCAAGCTTTATGAGGAATTTGCATTTATAAAAAATGATAATTGGCAGATTTTGCCATCCCCAGGCGACAAAGATAGAGATATGTACACAAGAGCTGCTGTTGCAATGCGTGGAACATTTGCTCTTTCAAAGCCTGAGGCAGCTTATTTTCATGCATTTAACGATATTGAAGATGTAAAATTAATAGGAAATTGCACTTACAATATTATTGGGGATGACATCGAGTCTAGATGGTGGAGCATTACTGTCTACAATGAAGATGGTTATTTAGTTGAGAACGATGAAAAAATCTATGCCTTAAACAGTGAGACGGTTGACTTTAATTTTGAAGGCGGATTTGAGATTTTTTTAACAAGTGAAGATAATTTTATTTCTGAAATTTCTGAAAAAAACTGGATAAGAGTTCCTAATGATGAGCACTTTTCAGTTGCGCTAAGAATATATTTGCCTGGAGAGGAATATTTTTCAAAGTTAAAAAGAGTGGATTTACCAAAAATAGAGAAATTGAGGTGTAAAGATGAATAGCTTTATAAAAAAACTATCTTTACTTGCAATAATAGGATTTCTTTTACATTTGATAATTATTTATTACATGCCCACGTTAATGATGAAGTACGTCGGACGAAATTGGGAAGAGCAAAATATGATCAATAATTCATTCGCTCGTGATTTGCCAACATCAGATTTTACTGAGGTCATTAGACCTAGTGCAGATATTCTCTATGGAGGATGCGTTTACGATGTTACGTATTTTCCATTAGTTATCGAAACTGAAGTTCCTGAAACTTATTGGTCAATTTCATTTTTTTCTGAAAATACTGACAATTTTTCTACAGTAAACGAAAATTCACATAACTTTGGTAAACTTAAGATGTATTTATTTGGTCCAGGATCTACGCCAACAAAAGTCACTGATGGATTTATAGTAGTTTCGCCTTCAAATAAAGGTCTTATGCTAATGAGACAATTTGTTGGAAATGGTTCAAATGTTGAAAAATTAAATGAAATACAGAATAATCTAAATTGTAAACTTCAAGACTCTTAAAATTGCTTTTCTGGCATTTTCACAACTAGTCCTTCTAATTCATCAGAAACTGTAATTTGACAGCTTAATCTGCTGCTTTCTTTTACTTCAAACGCAAAATCAAGCATGTCTTCCTCTGAGTCATCTTTATTAGGAAGTTTATTAATCCACTCATCTGCTACATACACGTGGCAAGTCGCACAAGCGCAAGCTCCTCCACAATCAGCATCAATGCCTGGAATTTTATTTTTTATTGCCCCTTCCATAACAGTGAGGCCGTTACTGACTTCGATTTCATGCTCTTTGCCATCGAATTCGATATATTTGATCTTAGCCATTGCGCTTCTCAGAAGATTAATTAATAGTGTTATTTTATGGTTCAAATACATCAAAAAAGCACCAAAGCAAGAATTTTCTAACTTTGGCGCTTTTCGGGGGCCGGTCGAACCCCAAAACGCATGAACGTTCCATTGCGAACCTTAATTTTAGAAAATGATATTTTATGCTACAAGAATAATATTATGAATA
The DNA here is from genome assembly GCA_902521655.1 of uncultured Pelagibacteraceae bacterium. Classification (GTDB taxonomy): domain Bacteria; phylum Pseudomonadota; class Alphaproteobacteria; order Pelagibacterales; family AG-422-B15; genus CACNXQ01. The sequence continues at coordinate 30,541 of CABYSM010000006.1, read as the reverse complement.
AAAGTTATCCACATTCTACTAACCACACTTTCCACAACAAATCCTGACTTAATCACATGATATCCAAGCCATACTTATTATTTTTAGGTGATGCAAAAGATGAATTAGCGATTAAAACAGCCGCTGGGATTAACTATTGGCGCCCAGAATGGTGTATTGGCCAAATGAGCCTACCGAATGCAAAATCAAGTCTTGGTATTGATGAGATCTCCCTAGAAGAAGCAGTAAAGCGTGGGGCTAAAACTTTTGTACTTGGGGTTGTTAACGCCGGGGGGAAAATGCCTGAAGGTTGGATTGATATAATTGTAAAGGCAATATCACTTGGCTTAAATATCGCTAGCGGTATGCATTCACGATTATCTTCTTTTGATGAAATATCTGAAGCTGCGATTAAGCATGGTGTTAAATTGCACGACCTTAGGTATAACAACATTGAATTCGACACAGGAAAAGGACTTAAACGAACTGGAAAGCGATTACTGACAGTCGGCACTGATTGTTCAGTTGGGAAAAAATATACAGCACTTGCCGTAGAGAAGGCTATGCTTGAAAAAAATATGAAAGTATCTTTTAAGGCAACTGGTCAAACAGGCGTATTGATTGCTGAAAATGGCATTGCCATAGATGCGATAATATCTGATTTTATTTCTGGCGCAGTAGAATGGCTGTCTCCTGATAATGATAGAGATCATTGGGATATAATTGAGGGACAAGGTTCATTGTTTCACCCTTCATTTGCGGGAGTTTCGCTTGGGCTACTTCATGGAAGTCAGCCAGACGCTTTTATAGTTTGTCATGAGCCAACTAGAACTCAAATGAGAGGTGTCGAAGCTGCCCTGCCCAGTATAGGCGATGTGATAGAACAAACAGTTCAGTGCGGTAAATTAACTAATAAAAATATTCACTGCATTGGTATTGCTCTTAATACCTCTAATATGAAAAATAATAAGAGTGACATAAAAAAAGAAATTTCATCCCAATTTCAGCTACCTTGCATAGATCCAATAACTGATAACTTAGATCCTTTCATTGATCTTTTAGAAAAAATAAATGATTAAACTTGATATTTCTCATTTATCTTGGCAATTAAATAAGTCTTTTAATATTTCCAGGGGATCAAAAAATACTGCTGAAACAATTGAGGTAAAGCTTTCTGAAAATAAATTTACTGGAATAGGAGAATGCGTTCCCTATGGTCGATATAATGAGACTTTGGAAAGTGTTCAAAAAGAAATACTGGAATTGAAAGATGGTATTGAAAATTTAGAAATTAATAAAAAAAATCTTGATCAATTTATAAATAATGGAGCAGCAAGGAATGCTATTGATTGTGCTCTGTGGGATTTAGAAAGTAAAAAAAAGCAAGAAACTGTATGGTCAATGCTTGATATTCAAAAGCCTCAAGAAATTCCAAGCAGTTACACAGTTGTACTGGATGATCCAGACAAAATGATTGAAGATATTTATGACCATAGAGAATTCCCTACAATAAAAATTAAAGTAGATAATAAAAATTTAGACAGAATTCTTACTAACGCAAGAGAGAGTTTGCCCAATACAACAATTATAGTTGACGCTAATGAATCATTTGAAGTGGATGATTTAAATAAAAATATTGATCTTTTTGTAAAAACAAAGATTGATCTGTTAGAACAACCTCTGATATCGACTAATGATGATAAATTGTTGAATATCAATTATCCTATCTCTATTTGTGCAGATGAGTCTTTTCACGACAGTTCTGATTTAGATAAAATCTCTGCAAAGTATGACACTATAAATATTAAATTAGACAAAACCGGTGGTTTGACTGAGGCCTTGAAGATTCAAAAAAAAGCAAAAGAAAAAGGATTCAAGGTTATGCTTGGCTGCATGGTATCTAGCTCAGTTTCAATGATGCAAATACTGCCTTTATATAAAAATGCAGATTTTATAGATCTTGATGGTCCCTGTTTCCTAAGTGAGGATAGAAAAAATGGAATAGTTTATTCCAATGGGATGATGAAGCTAGGTGAAGAACTCTGTTGGGGTTAGAAATTACTTTTCAGCTTTGGGGGTAAAGATTTTTTTTCCGTTATATGTGCCTGTAGTCATGTCAACATGATGCGGTAAACGCATTTCACCAGACTCTTTATCTTCAATAAAGTTTTTCCCTTTTAATCTTAGATGAGATCTTCTCATTCCTCTTCTTGAATTTGATATCTTACTCTTAGGTACAGCCATTTCTAAAAAGTCCCTTATAATTTAGTTGGGTTAGGTTCATCTCCATAAACTATGTTAGGATCAAAAACTTTCTTTGTTGTTTTAAACCTTAAACCCGGTTTATTTTTTGTATCTTCTAAGTCAATTTCTCTATAAAAACAAGACTTATAACCAACGTGGCAGCTGGCACCATTTTCACCAATGTCAACCATCATACAGAGGGAGTCTTGGTCATCATCTATTAATATTTCTTTGATTTTTTGAACATAACCGCTTTTCGCTCCCTTATGCCATATTGCCTTTCGACTCCTGCTATAATAGTGAGCCTCTTTAGTCTCAATTGATTTGGTTAGAGACTCTTCATTCATATAACCGACCATCAAGATCTCTTTTGTTTGGCTATCTAAAGTAGTCACCACAATGAGCCCATTTTCGTCGAATTTTGGTGCAAGATTATCGCTTTCCTCTACCTGAGCTACTGATGTACGTTTTTGAAACATAGTTTTAACTTGTAAAATAATAGAAGGTCGGTTTAACTTAAAACTTATAAATTTACAAATAAATATGAATAGAAAAAATTTAAATGGAGCAAAGACATGGCTTTTTCCTCCTTATTTATTAATAATTTCATTACTTACTTCTTGTATCCTTGAAGTGTTTATTCAGCCAACACCTCTACTTAGCGGTGGTCATTTTCAGTTATTACTTGGCTTACTCATTATTGCTTTAGCACTAATCACTGTTTTCTATACTTTAAAAATTTTCCTTTCAAATGAGGAAAACCCGCATCCTAAATCAGTGCAAAATCAGATATTTGTCGGAGCTACATTTAAATACTCTCGTAATCCAGTTTATCTGGCTATGATCATGATTCTTGTAGGCTGTAGTTTGGCGTTTAATTCACAGTGGTATATGATCGCTGCATTAATTGCCTTCGTGCTTCTTCACTATGGAGTAATCATTCCTGAAGAAAAATATCTTGAAAAAGAATTTGGAAAAGTTTATTTAGACTATAAGAAGTCAGTCAGAAGATGGCTTTGAATTAATTTCTAAAATTACTATGTATAATTTGCTCAAGGGAACATGGGCTCTGTTTTTTGGAGTTGGCATGATGATGCTTGCCAATGGACTTCAAGGAAGCCTTATTGGAGTAAGAGCATCAATTGAGGGATACTCTGCCCTTTCTGCTGGTATAATCTTAACTGGCTATTATGCAGGTTTTTTAAGTGGTGCTTTAATTATTCCTCGTCGCATTAGAAAAGTTGGACATGTGAGAATGTTCGCTGCTTTAGCTTCAATTGCATCAATATCTATTCTGTTTCACTCAATTCACGTAAGTTTTCTAGGTTGGTTTTTAATGAGATTCATTTCCGGAATGTGTTTTGTAGGCATGTATACAGTGGCAGAAAGTTGGATTAATGATTTATCTGAAAATGAAAATAGAGGTCAGGCCTTGTCTGTCTACATGATGGTAAGTATGGCGGGAAGTGCTTTAGGACAACTTTTTTTAAACATTGCTGATCCAGAAACAGCTTCACTATTTATGTTGGTTTCAATCCTTATTTCAATTTCATTAGTACCTATTTTGGTGGTTGTTAGTAAGCAGCCAGACTTTAGTGTAATTGAGTTCTTATCAATTAAAGAATTATATAAAACTTCACCTTTAGGAGTGGTGGCGGCAATGCTTACTGGCCTTGCTCATGGAGCATTATGGGGAATCGGGACTATTTATGGAATTACAAGTGGTTTGACAGTTCAACAAGTATCCATATTTATGTTTACCTTTATCATTGGCGGTGCGATTAACCAATATCTTGTTGGATACCTCTCAGATAAATACGATAGAAGAACTATTATAGTAATTGTATCATTGTTAGCAGGGCTGTTGGCTGTACTCGCAGTAATTTTTGGTAACAGTTTTTTCTTTTTAATATCTATCACTTTTATTTTTGGTGGGTTGACTGTCCCTCTTTATCCGCTTGCTATTGCTCATACTAATGACTTTCTTTCTAAAAAAGAAATGGTTGCTGCAAGCTCAGGTCTTCAGCTAGCAGGCGGTATCGGCCTTACCCTTGGACCAATTCTAGCTGGGTTGGCCATTGACTTAGTAGGAGCAAATGGTTTTTGGATTTATCTATTTCTAACTCATTCTAGCTTAGGTTTATTTGGTCTATACAGAATGTCAGTTCGAACAGCCGTACCACTTGATGAGCAAGGAAATACTGTATTAATGAGTAGTCGTGCCGCTCCTACTTCCATGGAGCTTTATCCTGACGCAGAAGAATACCTTGAAGATTAATTATTGATGATAATTAGTATTTTTTTATTTTAATCTTATTGTAGTATTCGTGTATGGAAATTCTAAGGACACCAGAGGAATGCTTTAATAATCTAGAAGATTATAATTTTAACGAAAATTATATCACGATTAAGATAGCTGATAATCTTAGTGCTAGAATGCACTATGTTGATGTGAACAGTGATAGTGATGAAACAATATTACTTCTTCATGGTGAGCCAACATGGTCATATCTTTACAGAAAAATGATTCCCATTTTGGAAAAAAGTGGAAAACGTATAATTGCACCCGATTTAATTGGTTTTGGTAAATCAGATAAGATTAAAGAAAAGGAGGAATATACTTACGAAAGACATGTAGTGTGGACATCTGAAATTATCAGTCAGTTAGGCTTAAAAAATATTACTCTTTTTGCCCAAGATTGGGGAGGACTTATTGGTTTAAGAATAGTTGCCAATCATCCTGAATTATTTAATGGACTCGTTCTATCAAATACGTGGCTACCCATTGGCAAAGGATCTTCAGAGGGGTTTGATGCTTGGAAAAAATATAGTCAGACTGTTGAAAAGTTTAATTCTGGAAGAATTGTGTATGGAGGCACAGTCAACAAAATATCCGATAAAGCAGTTGAGGCCTACAATGCTCCCTTTCCAGGAGAGGATTACTTGGCGTGCGCAAGACAATTCCCAACTCTTGTGCCCATGGATCCAGATGCTCCAAGTGTTCCTGAAAATATAGAGGCTTGGAAAATTTTGAAAGAATTCAATAAGCCAACAGTAACAATATTCGGAACTGAAGATAAGGTCTCCGCTGGTGGTGAAAAATTATTTCAAAAATTAATTCCAGGTTGTGAGGGAATGAATCATAAGTTAATTCATGGTGGCCATTTTATACAAGAAGATCAGCCAGAAGAGTTAGCTGAAGCTATAAATAATCTTTATAAGTAATTTACTTTTTAGAAACAAACGTCACCCATTCATTGATGTTTCTTCTCTTGGTCTGATAATTATTTATTGGTGCAGATATCTCTTTATAACCAATTGCCATACCACAGAACAACATAAGATCGGCTTCAGCATTGACAAACTCTGAAACTAATTTTTGCTTTAACGACCACGACTCTTGAGCACAAGTATCAATGCCCTCCTCTTGCGCTAATAACATAAATGTTTGCAAAAACATGCCTAAATCTGACCATTGAGGTTGATTCATCTGACGATCTATAAAGCAAAAAAGTGCCGCAGGAGCTCCAAAAAAGTTAAAATTTTCAAGCATCTGATTATATCTTGCTACTTTGTCTTCGCGTTCAATACCTATTGAGCCGTAAAGCTGTTCGCCTACCTCAAATCTTGATGTTCTGTATGGCTCCTTAAGCTTTGATGGATAGATCGGGTACTCAGGGTGATCTGTGCCTTTCCAATCTTTTTGAAAAGAAAGAAAGTCATACATAGTTTGCCCATTTAGAATATAGATCTTCCAAGGTTGCAAGTTACCTCCAGATGGTGATCTGCCTGATTTTTCTAAAATTCTTGTAATTATTTCATCGTTTACAGGCTTATCAATAAATGATCTTATCGATTTTCGGTTTTCAACAGCCTCAGAGACACTAATCATACTTTAATTTTTACTCGCTTACGTTCCTGAATTTTTTTTTTATTCTGAATTTTATGTGGTTTATATTTTGTAGTCCTCAACTCCCTTGCTATTGGATTGCTTTTGAGTCTTCTTTTTTCAACCATACCTAGGATAGTATACTACCCCCGTCCACCATTATTGTTTGTCCTGTAACAAATTTACTATGATCACTGGCCAAATATAAAATTGTCCCATAAATATCATCTACCTCTAATGTTTTTTGAAGTATTTGCCCTTTTGAAATTACTTCAAATCCTCTTTCAGCTTTTTCACCTAAGAACTCTTTTGCTGACTCTGTCTTTACCATAGAAGGAGCCACTGCATTCACTCGAATGTTGTCTTTACCCATTTCTCTTGCCATTACACGAGTAAGTCCGATTACCGCAGCTTTTGAAGTTGCATAGTCTGCAGCATAAGGCATTCCGTATTTTGCAGCTAGCGAGGCTATATTGATTATTGATCCATATTTATTTTCTCTCATAACTGGAGAAACTGCACGGCAACAATTCCATAAGCCTTTCACATTTACATTCATGGCTCTATCCCATTGTTCAGGATCAATATCTTCAAACCTAGAGCTTTTAAGCGCTCCATATAATGCAGCATTATTGACAAGAACATCAACTTTTCCAAATTTTTCAACAGCACTACTGACCAGACCGCCACAAGAATCAAATTCCGTAACATCAAGATTAAGGCTAAGGTAATCATTTGTAATTTCAGACACTTTCGCTTCAGTTTCACTGCAGTCATTGATATCTGCGAAGACAACTTGAGCTCCCTCTTTAGCCAGCTCAATAATATACTTCTGACCTAAACCTCTCGCTGCACCTGTTACAATAACTACTTTACCTTTGATCATATAATTCCTCTAGTTCCTCAATTTCTGATTCAAATAAAACTTGTTTAACGATGTTATAGGAAAAACCAGCTCTTGACAAAATTCCTAACTCTTTATTTTTAGTTTTATCATTTAATTCTTTTTTTCTAAAGGGTCCTATTGATTTTTTTCTTGCTAATTTAGCCGCAGCAACTAAATCAAAATCTTTGTTTATCTCCTTTGCTTCAGCAATGCATTCTTCAATTATATTATTTTTAACTCTAAGTTCGCGAAGTCTAAACTGAATTTTCTTTAATGACCAACCTCGGTTAAGAAAGTTTCTAATTTTACTTTCAGAAAACAGCTTATCATCTAATATTTTTTGATCCTCTAATGAAGAAATGATTGCATTTATTATTTCATCAGATCCAATATTTAAATGTGTATCTTGTACCTTTCTCTTTAAATATATTCTTAAGTTTTCAGAGCTTGTTGCGTATCTCTGTAAATACCATAGGGCTTTACCTTCAATCTCTGTATAGCTGGATTTATTTCTCATTGTGGACTTCTAGTATAGCTGTCGCCGCTAAGCGGCTCGGTGTTTGTGCAGTACTTAATTTTTTAATCGCTTGTTTGGTTTGATTTATAATATCGCTCCTGTAATTTTTGTTCTCTAAATACTTATTGATAAATTTTATAATATTATTTTTATTACATTCATTTTGTAGCAGTTCTGGAATTACCATTTTACCAAGTATGATATTAATCAGATTTCCAATTTTTGACTTTACCATTAAGTTAAGTAAGAAGAAGGTTAATGGATTAAAGCGATATGCTGTAACGTATAACGTATTAAAATAACTTAGTTCCAATGCCGCTGTTCCCGATGTAACAATTGCAAAATTGGCTCTGAAAAAGTAAGAATATTTTTCTTTTTCATCATCAATTACTTCTATTGGTATATTGGATGAATAATTTTCTATGATAGTTTTGACTAATTTTGTCATATTTTTTGTTGTTGGAACTACAAGTTGGAATCTATCCTTTAAGTTCATTTCATCGACTGCACTTAGATATATTGGAAGAAGCATTTCTATTTCTTTTCTACGACTGCCTGGCATTACTAAAAATATTTCTTTTTGCAATGAGTCTGGCTTATTAATTTTTTCATTTTCATATTCGCTTAAATCTACCTCTGTTATTGGGTGGCCTACAAAAGTTGTTATTATGTTATGAGAGTCAAAGATTTTTTTTTCGAACGGCAGTATTGTGAGTAAATGATCGACAGATTTTTTTACAGTTTTAATTCTTCCAGGTCTCCATGCCCATACACTTGGAGCTACATAATGAATAATTTTAAGTTCTTTTTTTTTACTTTTTATTCGCCTAGCTACCCTCAGGGTAAAGTCTGGGCTGTCAACCGTAAAAATAATATCCGGATTCATCTCAATGATTTTATCAACCGTTTTATTTATAATTTTATTAATCTTTATTACCTTCGGCAAAACTTCTATAAGGCCCATTACATTAATTTCTGAAATATCAAATAAATTATCTATTCCTTGATCCTTTAAGGCATTACCTCCTATACCAAATAGGTAAATATTTTCTTTATATTGAAGTTTAAGTTCTCTAATAGCAGAGGCTGCTAGTTTATCTCCTGACTCTTCTCCTGTAATTACTGCAATCTTCATTTTACTATTTATTTTTTTTCTTTATATATATATCATCAAATATGTCTAAAAACGTAACATTTTGCTTTGATTTTGGAAGTCCGTACTCTTATTTGGCCTATAATAACTTAAGTGCTCTAAGAGATACTGGAGCATCAGTTGAAATATTACCTGTTTTACTTGGTGGTATTTTCAAGGCTACAGGAAACCAACCTCCTGCTTCTGTGCCAAAAAAAGGTGAGTACATGTTTAAGGATATTACTCGTTGGTCAAAGAAATTAGACATTCCATTCAAAATGAATCCTTACTTTCCAATTCTTACTGTTCCTCATATGCGGGGCGCAGTGTTAGCGCAAAAAGAGGGGCTTTTAGAAAAATACATGGAAACCATGTTTGAGTCTATTTGGGTAAAAGCAATGAATTTAAATGATCAAGAAATATTAACCCAAGTTGCAAATCAATCTGGAATTGATGCTAACGCATTTTCTGAGGGAATATCGAGTGATGAAACAAAGAATAAATTAAGAGAAAATACTGAGTTCGCAATTGGAAAAGGATCATTTGGTGTCCCTACATTCTATCTTGAAGACGAAATGTTTTGGGGCATTGACAGTATGAAATTTCTAATTGAAGATATTCAAAAATAAACTCAAATTTTAATCTTCTACTTCATTATAATTTCGTGACCATATTGATGCTATACCAGGCAAAAACCTATTTAGATAAATTGCAATTTTTGAAATACTAAACATTGGAATGATATAAGTTTCCCTTTTATCTTTTCTTATTGCATTCATGATCATTTTTGCGGCATCTTCTGCTGACATTCCCTTGGTAGCATGACCTCTATCATTTTTTCCATATGTAGAGCCGTCTTCAGTTAAAGCCTTAACCCCAACTTCTGTATCCACTAAACCCGGAGCGACAGTATTCACTTTGATGTTGTGTTCATGCATTTCTGCCCGCAGAACATTCATAAAGCCATGCATTGCATGCTTAGAAGATGCGTAAACTCCTCTATTTTTTATTGCTAAAACGCCTAATAAACTTGTATTTGCAACGATTTGCCCAGACTTTCGTTTAATCATTTTTGGCAGTACAGATTGGGTTAGTTTAACCACTGACAAATAATTAAGCTTCATAACTCTTTCAAATACATCAAAATCTGTATCCTTTATAGATGACCAGGCTGACACTCCTGCATTATTTATCAAAATATCGATTTGATTAAACTGAGTATGAACTTTATTTGATAGTTCATCTATATTATCTATATTCTCTAGATCACACGGGAATATATGTACATTGCTATTGCCACATCTATTTTTAACCCTTTCTAATTCGTCCTTTCGTCTGGCAGTAAGAATGAGGTTCGCATTTAGTTTTGAGAGATTTACAGCCAATGCTTCGCCTATTCCAGAGGAAGCTCCTGTAATCCATATCGTTTTATTATTAAAATAGCTCATTTAAAGTATAATTAAATCTTATGAATCTCAGACTAGCAAGAAATAAAGACTCAGATCAGATTATTAAATTAATCAGAAAATGTTTTAAAGACTATAAAAACTGCTTTCTCGATGTTGAAAATGATTCACCTGAACTAAAGTATATTTACTCTTATTTCCACATGCAAAGAGGGAAGTTTTGGGTTGTAGAAGATAAAAATAAAATTATTGGATGCATGGGATATCTTCCAAGCAAAACAAATGAAATTGAAATCCATAAATTATATGTTGACCAAAAATTTAGAAGAAAAGGATTAGCAAAATATTTGGTTAAAAAAGTTGAAAATATTGCCGTGAGAGAGAATAAATCAAAAGTTTTCTTATGGACAGATACTAGGTTTAAGGAAGCTCATAAGATGTATTTAAAAATGGATTATGAAAAATCAAAGAAGACAAGAAGATTGTATGACATCAGTGATACTGTAGAATATAATTTCGTTAAACACCTCAGGTAGCCTTTTCTATTCCAAGCCTTCTTTCTGCAAGGTTGACAAACATGACAATTATGAAATTTATCACCAAATAAATTGAACCAGCTACGAGGAATATTTCAACTGGAGCATAGGTTTTAGATATAATTGTTCTCGCTATTCCAGTTATTTCCATCAGGGTAACAATAGAAATGAGAGAACTTGCTTTAACCATTAAGATAAGTTCATTACCATATGCTGGAAGCGCTTGTCTCACTGTAATTGGCAATGTAATTAGCATGAAAGTTTTTATCTGAGATAATCCAAGAGCACCTGAAGCCTCAATATAATTCTTTGAAACGGATAATATTCCCCCACGAATTATCTCTGAAGAATATGCTCCTGTACTTATGGTGAGCGTGATAATTCCACACCAGTAAGGTTCTTTTAAAATTGGCCATAGTATACTCTCTCTAATGGCCTCAAATTGACTTAATCCATAGTAAACAAAGTAAAGTTGTAACAGCAGAGGTGTGCCTCTTATTAGATATACAAAATAGTAAGCGGGCAATGACATTAATCTATTTCCAGAAATTCTCATTAATGCGACTGCGACCGCAAGAAAAATACCTAATATTGTAGAGATTGAGACTACCTGCAAAGTAAGAGGGATTCCTTCAACTATTTTAAAGAATGACTCGTACATTAGCTCAAATCTCATAAAGCCTCCTTAGAAACATAGCCTTTTGAGTATTTCTTTTCAGCGCTATCGAAGAAAATATTCGAAAGACGAGTTATTAGTAAATATAAAATTATCGCTGCAGTATAAAATATAAATGGTTCATGAGTTGAGCCAGCAGCAATACGTGATTGTCTCATAATTTCTACAAGACCCGTTACACTTATTAGCGCCGTGTCTTTCAATGTGATTTGCCAAACATTCCCTATGCCTGGCAATGCAATACGAGCAACTTGAGGAAAAATTATTTTTCCATATAAACTATATCCGCTGAGACCCAGCGTTTTACCAACCTCAAACTGTCCTTTAGGCACTGAGTTGACTGCTCCCCTTATGACCTCTGTCGAATATGCACCTGAGATTGCTCCAACAGCTATCGTACCAATTGTAAAAGCATTAAGCTCAATATAACCCATGTATCCAAATATCTTAGCTAGATACATAACGGCACTACTACCTCCAAAAAAAAGTAAATAGATTACTAATAGCTCAGGTATGCCTCTAATAATTGTTGTATAAACTTCTGCGATAGCTCTTAGAATGAAAAAATTAGATAGCTTGCATGCCGCGAAGACTATTCCTAGTGTTATTCCAAGTAATAATGATGATGAACTGACAAGAACCGTCATTACGGCACCCATGAGCATTTCGTCTCCCCATCCTGTTGGACCTAATGCAAAAACATCAAACATATATTTAGATAAAAAAAAACGGCTGCTTTAAGAAAACAGCCGTCTTTTTATATTATTGTTAACAAAATTATGGAGCCAAGTCTTTTCCAAACCATTGCATAGAAATTTTAGAAATAGTTCCATCAGCAGCTGCATCAGCAATAGCTTTATCAAACATTGCTTTTAAATCTGCATCACCTTGTCTGATTCCAGCTCCTACACCTTCACCGAGTAACCCTCCAAATACATTTGGACCAAAAGTTACTACATCTGAACCACCAGCTGTTTCCATAAATGCTTCAGCTGTACCAACGTCACATAACATTGCATCGATTCTTCCAGCCGCTAAATCAAGGTTCATTTCATCTTGAGTTGGATAAACCTTCAGATTTGAATCAAGGTATTTATTTGCAAAATCCTCATGGATTGTTGCAACTGTAACACCAACATTCATGCCTTTCATTGCATTATTTAGAGCACTAATAGTTCCAGAAGTTGAGTCCCCATCATCATCCAAATTCAAATTTTTTGCCGATGAAAACGTACTCAATGGCGAGCTATTTAATGCGAAAAATCTCGCTGGCTCAGTCATATAAGCTTTGGAAAAGCTTATTGTTTTTTTTCGCTCTTCAGTTACAGACATCCCAGCCATGATTACATCATACTTACCATTTACCAATGCAGGAATGATTCCATCCCAGTCTTGTTGTACAAATTCACATTCAGCGTTCATACGAGCACATAAGTCTCTTGCAAGATCTAATTCAGCTCCAACTAGGTTGCCGTCTGAGTCTGTAAAGTTCCATGGTTCATAAGCACCCTCGGTGCCAATTTTTATTGTAGACCAGTGACCGTCAGCAAATGCAACTGTCGATAAAGCTGATATCATTAGCCCTACCATTATTGATTTTAAATTTCTCACTTAAATACCTCCAAATTGTAATAATAGATTGCTAGGTTCTAATAAAAAAATGAAATGAGCAAGAAAAATGTTAGTTTTTCGGTATTATTTCTGCAGTCTGTTCCAAAGATAAATTATTATTGCAACAGATATAATTCCGACAACGCCCTCACTTCCAAGTCTGTTGAATAATCCAACTAAGTTATCAGTAATACCTTTACCTAAAAATGGAGATGAAGGGCCAAAAAGTACTTCCAAAATTATTGCTATAGCAATCAGTAATAGACCAAAGTCTATGATTTCTCTCAATATTTGCTTAATTCTGGATATCATTCGTTACCTTAAATTCACTTCCCTGCTAATGCAAGGAAGTGAAAGTTTAATTAGTCTCGGAACAACCAAAGAATAACGCCAACTGCAATCAACCCGACTACACCTGCATTACCTAATTGGCTTACAAGAGAAACTATATTGCTGGCAATATTTCCTACAAATGGCAGACTACCACCACTTAATAGACCTATTACTATTCCCAGTGCTAATAATGAAAGCCCAAGACTCGTTAAGGCTTTTATTGCGTTTTGTGCGTTTCTAATCATAACTCCCCCTTATTTGTTATGTTGTTAAATACTACATATAGTATTTATACAGACTTTAACTTCAAAATATAGCTAAACAAGGTTCTTGTAATCTTTAAGATATTGATTTTACTTGATTATTCACATGCTATGAAAAATTGTGATATTTATACCACTCATTTTTAAGTGTATTTTAAACATTTGATTCTAAGTGATTTGGCTCAATAAATCCTGGCACATTTGCTCGATAGATAATTTCTCCGAAGATACGCCAAATATTTTCATATCAGGCCTTACAATAATATCTCCCAATGTCAAAACCTCTGTGAGATTTAGGTCTGAATCAATTTCTCGAATATTACATAGAAATTTAAAACCAAGTTCTTTTAATTTGTTAACAGTGTCATGTTCAAGGTGATCGAATATATTATTTTTCGAAATTATAGAAAAATTAAAACCTATGTTTTTATCCATATCTATAAGGGTATTATTTTTATCTCTTAAGTTTTTTACTATACGTTGGCCTGTATAGATATCGTGAGCTATAGAATTGTAAATACCTGGCTCATTAATATCATCACTAAATTTACTCATCTTGCCAAATGCCTGCTCTCTTGCTTCAGGTGCTATGGCTTCTTCAAGAGGAGTATTATTTTGAAGAGCAACAGAAATAGAATCGATTAGCTGTCCTAGCACAATAGAGGACTTGATTGTTTGCCTAATTTTTGCATTTCGTTCGACATTATAAGAATAAATAATCTTATCTTTAGCTTTGTAATTTGTTATTAAATTTATTTTCCAAATTAGGTTTACTAAATCTCTTATTCCACTATTTAAACTTTGTGCTGCATATGGCGGAATCTGATATGCAGCCTTGCCAATTAGAAAAATGTTTTCCGTTTGAAAATTATATGCACACCTACCCTTAAACTCAAAAGTTGTTAAATATTCAATGTTGTACTGATGGGGAGCAAGCCAATTTGAGATTAAATCATGAACTTTACTTATTGAACACATATCCTCTTTTTTTTCTCCAGTTAATAGCTGAAATTGAAATCGGTATCGTATCTCAGAAAGTGCAATATATGATGTTGGTCTGATCGGATCGCATATCTGTCTAAAAACGTTTTCTAGATCATCTCCATTTTTAAGAGAAATATCTACTATAAGCCACTCTCTTGCGTAACCAAGGTCATCATAATTGATATTTAATTTTTTATTTACAAATTCATCACTTTCGTCTGAGCAAATCAAAAAAGGTGCTTCAACTTTGATTGTGCTATTAGCATTTTTGAGAGAATAAGAATTTGTACCACTCTCAAAATGAGAAATAATAAAATTATCTAACACCTTTATATTTGGATCTTCACTGCAACTTTTAAGCATTTCTTCTTCAAGATCGCCTGGGATAAATGTCATTAAAGAAGGAAAGCTATTGTTTGCTTTAATGACAGGACTACGTTGCACAATAGTAGAGTCTGTAGTTACTAAATCAGTATATGTAGGCATGTTGATTAAATCGTTAATCTTGGAATAAACTCCAATGCTGTCTAACAATCTTGCTGTTTCTTCATCAAACGAGATCTCTTTTAAGGCGTTTTCATTAATAGAGTTTTTTGAGATTAATAATGTTTTAAAATTAAATTTACTACACAGCAGTGCACAAATCTGCCCTAATAGCCCTGAGCCAACGATAACAATGTCAAAACTCTCATTATTATTTACCAAGATCAACTCCTTGTTTAATGAAAATTGCTTGACTCTTACTTTCAATTTAGCTTGAATTCAAGGCAATATTTTTTCAAATTTACTGTCAGAAAACTATGGTTAAAATTGTAAATTCCTGGAATGAGTGGGATCCACTCAAACACATAATAGTTGGAAAAGCAGATAACTGTTGCATACCACCTGCCGAACCTGCAACTGATCCAAAGATACCTGAGGATAGTGATATGAAGGGAATGCATGGCCCCCGAAGTGAAGAATCTATACATAAGGCTAACTATCAACTGGATAATTTTTCAAATATTTTAGAAAAAAAAGGAATAAAAGTTGATCGACCTACTCCGCTTGACTTTAATCAAAAAATTTCGACACCCGACTGGGAAAATGAATCAATGTTTGGCTGCATGCCTCCTCGAGATGTTATTCTTACTCTTGGGAATGAAATGCTTGAAGCCACAATGTCCTATAGGTCGAGATGGTTTGAATATCTTTGTTACAGACCATTATTAGAAAAATATTACAATGAAGATCCAGATATGAGAATGGAAACTGCACCCAAACCAAGATTAACAGATAGTAGCTATCGAGAAAATTATTTAAATGATGAAATATCGTTAGATGAACGATTAGATATGGTTGCAAAAAGGGAATTCGTGACAACCGAAAAAGAAATACTATTTGATGCCGCAGATATTTTAAGAATGGGAAAAGATTTATTTGTACAACATGGGTTTACAACTAATTTAAAAGGAAGTAATTGGCTCAAGAGGCACTTCAAGGAACATAGAATTCATACCTTAAATTTTCCAGGTGATCCTTATCCTATTCACATAGATGCAACATTCACTCCTTTAAAACCAGGTCTCATAATTAATAACCCAACAAGGCGATTACCTGACGAGCAGAGAAAAATTTTTGAACAAAACGAATGGCAAATTATTGATGCTGCTCAGCCCGCACATAATGAACCACCTCCTTTATGCTATTCTAGCATTTGGTTGAGCATGAATGTTTTAGTTATAGATCCAAAAACTGTGTGTGTAGAAGAGAGTGAAGTCTACCAATGTGAACAAATTAGTAAATTAGGTTTTGAAGTTATTCCTATTCCTTTTAGAGATGCTTATCCGTTCGGTGGCGCACTTCACTGCGCAACCACAGATGTATATCGTGAAGGTCAAAAAGAAGATTACTTTCCAAAACAGTAAATTTTATATAAAGCTACCCTTTGTTAAAGTTGTATTATAATTAATATAACAATTAGTCAGTAACCCAAATCCAAACATCACAGCTAACATAGAACTTCCTCCATAAGATATAAATGGCAAAGGTACTCCAACTACAGGTAAAAGTCCTGTCACCATGCCAATATTAACAAAAACATAAATAAAAAATACTGAACAAACTCCTAAAGATAAAAATTTACTAAATAAACTCTTTGACGTCAGTGCCATTCTAATAGCGATACCAATCAGTGCCATGTAAAGTAAAATCAAAATTATAGATCCAATAAATCCAAATTCTTCTCCAAACATTGTGAAAATAAAGTCTGTTTGCATTTCAGGGAGAAAGTTAAGATGGCTTTGAGTGCCTTCCATATATCCTTTACCAAAAATGCCTCCCGATCCTAAAGCAATCTTAGATTGAGTGATATGATAACCATTTCCAAGAGGATCTCTCTCTGGATTAAAAAAAGTGAAAACTCTGTCTTTTTGATATTCCTTTAAATACTGCCACAAGATTGGTAAAGATAGTATGAACCCTAAAATCCCAGAGATAAAATATTTATAATTAAGGCCTGAGATCCATATGACACTCACACCACCTAAAAAGATCACTAAGGCTGTTCCCAGATCAGGCTGAATTATAACAAATGCAACTGGTATAATTACTATTAAACTAGGTATGAATAATTTAGAAATAAAATTTTCGTGATAATCCTCCATAGAATGAAAATATTTAGCTAGAGCCAAGATTAAAGTATATTTTACAAATTCTGATGGTTGTAAACTGAATCCTGCAAAACTTATCCATCGTTTAGCGCCATTAATCTCATCTCCAACTATTAGAAGAATTATTAGCGCGGCAATACTGGCGATAAAGATTAGATATGCAAATCTAAAAATTATTTTCAAATCTAACAATGCTACAATAAAAAAAATAATTAGGCCGAGAATAAATCTTTGTAGATGCTTTATAGGCCATTCACTGAAATTGCCATTAGAAATACTGTATAACGCAAGAGTCCCAATGAAAAATATAGTACATATAAGAAATAGTAAAAAATAATTTATAGATCTAAGTTTATCAAAGATCGTTAGTTCAGCTTTACTTTCACTAAACATTTGAAATGCTCTTACTTTTTAAGTTTAAGTTATTATCAAACAAATATTTGAATATTTTTGAAGCAACTGGTGCTGCGGCTCCAGAGCCACTTCCTCCATGTTCTATTATTACTGATACTGCATATTGAGGATTATTTATTGGTCCATATCCAATAAATAAACCATGATCACGTTTTTCCCACGGTAACTCATTGTTCTTTTTTAAGCCCTCTTCTCTTTCTTGCGAGCTAATAACTCTAACTTGAGAAGTGCCAGTTTTACCAGCCATTTTTAGATTGCCGGGAATACGTGATCTAAATGATGTTCCACCTTGTGTATTAGTTGCATCCTCAAGACCCTTTTTGATGATAGCTAGATGCTTGGGATTTAAAGATATTTTTTGATTTTTCTGAACATCCTTATTTTTATCCATAACAATTGTAGGAATTATTTTCTCTCCTCCATTGATTAATTGACCTAATGCAAGGCTTAATTGTGCAGAGGTTGTAAGAAAATAACCTTGTCCAATTCCTGCTGAGAGGGTTTCTCCAACCATCCAAGGTGTACCAATAGACTCTAACTTCCAATTCTTTGAAGGGACAATTCCTTTTTTTTCCTCATAAAATGAATCGAAAACATTTTGCCCAAACCCAAACCTTTTACATACTTCAGCAATTTTGTTGATGCCAATTTCTCTAGATATTTGATAAAAATATACGTCGCACGAAACTTTTAGTGCCTCATTCATGTTGACGTTACCGTGACCTTCTTCTTTCCAACAGTGAAAAGTTTTAATGCCTGATTCAAGACTTGCATCTTTAATTTCATGTTTTCCGTTACAATAAATTTCTCTTTTTTCACTGACACCATTTTCTAATGCCGCAAGTGCCACAAATGGTTTAATTGTTGAACCGGGGGGGTATTGACTTGAAATTGATTTATTTATTAGAGGTTTATAAATATTGTTTGTAAGAGAATTCCATTTTTCTGATGATATACTCTTGGAAAACAAGTTGGGATCATATGATGGTGATGAGACTAATGCATAAAATTCTCCAGTCTTAATATTTGTAACCGCCACACATCCACTTTGATCATTCAAGTTTTTGTAGCAATAGTCTTGAAGGTCTGAATCAATTGTAAGTTGAATATTTTTACCTTGAATGCTTTCATATCTGTCTAATTCTCGAATTTCTCTCCCGTTTGCATTAACTTCAACATTTTTATTGCCCAATTTACCTCTTAAACTGACGTCTTTGGCTTTTTCAATTCCTAGTTTTCCTGATTTTGCTGAACTTAAATCAGCTAATGTATTAGTGTCTTTTTCATTTTTATCGAGAGGAGCTGTATACCCAATAATATGAGAATGAGATTGTCCACTTGTATAATATCTCTTAAAACCAATTTGAGGATATAGTCCATCAACTTTATGAATGTTGGCGTTAAGTCGGGAAAATTGATCCCAAGATAAATCATCTAACACTTTTATTGGAATAAATTTTTTTGTTTTTTTTATTTCTGAATACAGTTTTTCGGTGTCTATATTTACATCAGGTAATATATTTTTTAAATTTTCAATAGATTTTATATAGTCTGAAGTTTCTTCTCTAATAATTACAACTTCATATCGTTGACGGTTAATTGCCAAAGGCTTACCTTGTAGGTCATATATAATTCCCCTTTGAGGCTCTATTAAACGATGAGTAATTCGATTATTATCTGAAAGTATTTCGTATTTATCTTTATCTACAATCTGGAGGTAAGCAAGTCTTGCGCCTAGTATTGAAAATAATCCGGCTTTTGCAATTGTTATAATTGCTGTTCTTCTGTTAATTGACGCATTTGCATCATATTTCTTAAAAATAAATTTATTTGACTCTGACATATTTATTTTGAATTGATCTAATTATAAAATTTAATGGATAGTATAATAATATTACTGCCATATAAGATGCAAGATTTACAAAGAACGGCATTGATGTGCTATAGATAAAATAAATCGTAAAGTAATTTATGGAAAACAATATTAGTACGAATAATGTAAATATAATAAATTTGATGTTTGTATTTGATGGTATACTAAAGAAATTTCCTACTCGATCTATTAAATAAAAGAAAAGGAATAGAGAACTTGTATAGCCAAATGGAGTTGAGATTAAGATATCATTATAGATTCCTAACATAAATAATATGATACAGATTGACCAATTCGCTTCATTCCACCTTAAAACATATATTATCAAGCAGCTAATCAATGTAAGGTCAAAATAAGTCGAACTGAATACAAGATTTGATGATGTAGTAAAAAATAAAATAAGATAAATTAATAAATTACCTATTTTAAGATCAATCATAAAATTTCTTACTCATTATTCTGATTAAATTTATAGTTTAACAATCTTATGTGTGTTAGTTGACTAATGTCTTCAATTAATTCAACCTCAATCCTTTCACCATCTATACTTGCGACTTGCCCTACAACTAAGTAGGGTGGAAAAATTCCTCCCTTTCCAGAAGTTGAAACTATATCTCCAACGTTTATGTTTTTATATTCCCTAACATACTCAACTATTGGGTTTTTTTGACCCTGCCCAATCATAATTCCTTGATACGCGTTTTCAGAAATACTGACTGGCAACCTACTATTAATATTATTAAGCAGTAATACTCTTGCAATCTTATTATCTACTGATGATACTCTACCTAGAATGCCAGTCGGCCCTGTGGCTGGCATATCAACAAATAGTTTTTCAGTTTCATTAGATTTTATCAAGATAGTCCCTATAATTTTATCTGAAAAATCTGCCACTATTCTCGAAGTAACAAAATCATATTCTAGGTCAGCTGTTAGATTTAATAACTCTTCATATTGAGCTATTTTTAATTTCATAGAAACAATATCTTGAAATGAAGAAGAGTTAGTGAGTTGATTTTTTCTATAATTTTCAAGTTGCTGATAAATTTCTTTTAAATTTATAATAGATTGTATTCCTGAATTTATTACGTTTGACGGCATTGATACAATATGTGAAATAGAATAAGAGATACTGGTAACTTGTGATCTCAAGTTCTTTGCCGTTTGTGTTAATTCAAACCTTCCAATAAATAAAATAACTGAGAAGGCGAAGAGTATAATTGCAAAAATAAAAACCCTGCTACTTGGATTTAGTATTTTTTGGACTCTTAAATTTCTTGAAAGCCTCACTTTCAAACCTTTTTTAATTTAATATGCTGATGACAAAATTGGCTCGAAGGAGCTCTCCGACTCTAAAGCTTTTCCACTTCCAAGAGCAACACAAGAGAGCGGCTCTTCAGCTATTGTAACGGGTAAACCAGTAGCCTCTCTTATTGCCTCATCCATTGACTCAAGTAAGGCTCCTCCTCCAGTTAAAACAACGCCCATATCAACTAGATCAGCTGCTAATTCAGGCGGGGTATCTTCTAGTGCTGACTTAACGCCATCAATAATTGTTTGAATTGGCTCAGAAAGGGCTTCAGAAACTTGACTTTGAGTGAGTTCTATTTCTTTTGGAACCCCAGAGGCTAAATCTCTTCCTTTTATATCAATAGTTTTGCCATCTCCATTCTTTGGAGGCAGAGCAATGCCAACTTCTTTTTTTATCATTTCAGCTGAAGCTTCACCAATCAGCAAATTATATCTTTTTCGCATATAATTGATTAAAGCAACATCCATTGCATCTCCACCAATTCTAACTGATCTGGAGTAAACGATTCCACCAAGTGAAATAACAGCGATTTCGGATGTACCACCGCCAATATCAACTACCATTGAGCCTCTTGGCTCACTAACTGGAAGTCCGGCACCAATTGCTGCAGCCATTGGCTCTTCGATTAGTGATACTTTCCTGGCGCCTGCGGCAAGAGCCGAGTCGTGTATTGCTCTACGTTCTACTGGTGTTGAGCCTGTTGGCACACAAATAATAATTCTTGGATTAGCAAATGTTTTTCGGTTGTGAACTTTACGGATGAAATGTTTAATCATTTCCTCAGTTACAACAAAATCTGCAATGACTCCATCTTTCATTGGTCTGATTGCTTGAATATGTCCCGGCGTTTTGCCCAGCATACTTTTTGCTTCTTCACCAACTGCAATAACTTTACTTTTTCCAGCTTGATTGAGTACAGCAACAACTGAAGGTTCGTTTAAAACTACCCCTCTATTTTTGACATAGACTAAGGTATTAGCTGTACCGAGGTCTATTGCCATATCTGAAGACCACAAACCAATTAAATTATTAAACATTCTTATATTCTCCTTAATTAAACACCAGACATTTTAGCTGGTGCAGATTTTTCTCTTTTAACAACCAACTTATTTAATGCATTGATATAAGCCTTTGCCGAAGCTACCAATGTATCTGTATCAGATCCTAAACCAACAACAGTTTTACCTTCCTCTGAAAGTCTGACTGAGACTTCAGCTTGTGCATCTGTTCCTTCGGTAACGGCATGTACCTGATACAAGAGCAATTTAGCCTTGTGTGGAACTAATTTACTTAAACCATTAAATATTGCATCAACCGGTCCATCGCCTGTAGAGGTAATGTTATTTAATTTATCTTCTATCATCAAATTTATTTCAGCTTGCTGAGGCCCTTTTGTGCCTGCAATCACCTGTAAGTCTTTTAAGATTATTGAATCATTAATTCTAATTACCTGGTCATCGATAATGGCTACAATATCTTCATCATATATGTTCTTTTTTTTGTCGGCCAAGCTTTTAAAATTTTCAAAAGCTTCTTCAATCACATTGTCATTAACACTATAACCAAGTTCTATTATCTTCTGTTTAAATGCATGTCTTCCAGAATGCTTACCCATAACTAGATTAGACTCGGATACGCCGACACTTTCAGGGGTCATGATCTCATACGTTTTATTATTTTTTAACATACCATCTTGATGAATACCTGCCTCATGCGCAAAAGCATTTTTTCCAACAATTGCTTTATTAAATTGGACAGGAAATCCAGTAACAGCGGAAACAAGCTTGGAAGTTTTGGTAAGTTTTTCTGTTACAATGTTAGTTTCGTATGGCATCATATCATTTCTAGTTCGCATCGCCATAACCACTTCTTCCATTGCAGCGTTTCCAGCTCTTTCACCAAGGCCATTAATAGTACACTCAATTTGTCTTGCTCCAGCTCTAACGCCAGCCAAAGAATTGGCAACAGCAAGGCCAAGGTCATTATGACAATGTGTCGAAATCGTTACTTTATCAATATTGGGTACATTGTTAATAAGATGAGTAATTATGTTTGTGAATTCATCCGGAATTGAATAGCCTACTGTGTCGGGTATATTAATAGTTGAAGCGCCGTTTTTTATTGCAGCTTCAACAGTACGGCACATGAAGTCCAGATTAGTTCTTGTACCATCTTCGCACGACCATTCAACATCGTCACACAAGTTTCTCGCAAAAGAGACGCTATCAATTACTTTTTGATAAACTTCTTCAGCATTTAATTGCAATTTATGCTTCATATGCAAATCACTTGTTGAGATGAATGTATGAATTCTAGGGGCATTTGCATCTTTAAGCGCTTTAGCTGCGGTTTCAATATCGCTTTTAGAAGCTCTACTCAAAGCACATATTGATGAGTCTTTAATTTTTTTTGATATTTCTGAAACTGCTTCAAAATCACCTTTAGATGCAGCAGGAAATCCCGCTTCAATAATATCAACTTTTAATTCCTCTAATGCCTCAGCAATTTTTAGCTTCTCTTCAATATTCATTGAAGCACCTGGAGATTGCTCTCCATCTCTTAATGTAGTATCAAATATTTTTATGTGATTGCTATTTTTAGTCATCTTTAAATCCCTTGGTTATATATAAATTGTGTTAAAATTAAGTATCCCCCTGAGGCAAGTTTTAAGTCGCCCGGGGGCTGCTAAGCAGTTTTAACAGCAAGAGAGATAGAAGAGTGCATTCTCCTAATGATATGCAGAAGTTAGTTAAATATATTTTTTTCATTACAAAATATGCACTTTAGTTAGTTTTCAAAGATACAGGATAAATATATGAATATTCAGAAATTCGCAATAAATTACTCAAAATTGAACAAATATTGGGCTATATAGTATCTTTTAAGTCTGAAAACTAAATAATAACTAGTTCTTTTCTTTATCAACTAATTTATTTTTTGAAATCCAGGGCATCATCGCTCGCAATTCAGTGCCAACTTTTTCAATCTGGTGATTGTCAATTTTTGATCTCATTGCCTCAAAATTTTTAGCTCCACTCTTATATTCTTCTATCCACTCTCGAGTAAATTCCCCTGACTGAATTTTCTCCAATACCTTTTTCATCTTAGCTTTAGTTTCACTATCAACAATCTTAGGACCAGATACATATTCACCATATTCAGCTGTGTTTGAAATTGAATAATTCATATTAGCAATCCCACCTTCATAGATTAGATCGACAATAAGTTTAACCTCATGAAGACATTCAAAATATGCCATCTCAGGTGGATAACCAGCTTCAACTAAAGTTTCAAAGCCATTTCTAATTAGCTCTACTACACCGCCACAAAGAACTGTTTGTTCTCCGAACAAGTCTGTTTCACACTCATCTTTAAAAGTAGTTTCAATGATGCCTGCTTTGCCACCACCAATTGCAGATGCATATGAAAGTGCTAGGTCAAGAGCATTTCCTGTTTTATCACTATCAACTGCTACTAAACACGGCACGCCACCGCCTCTTTTATATTCTGATCTAACAGTATGACCAGGACCTTTAGGGGCAATCATGAAGACATCCATGTCAGGTCTAGCATTAATTAAATCAAAATGAATATTTAATCCGTGTGCGAATGCTAGCGCTGAGCCTTCTTTTGCTCTTTGCTCAATATGATTTTTCCAAACATCGGCTTGAAGCTCGTCAGGTATAAGCATCATCATAATATCAGCCCATTCAGCTGCATCCGAAAGTGACATTACCTTTAAACCCTCAGCTTCAGCTTTTTTTGCACTTGAAGAACCCTCTCTTAACGCAACAACTACATCACTGGCACCTGAATCATTCAAATTAAGCGCATGAGCATGTCCTTGGCTTCCATAGCCATATATTGCTATTTTTTTGGATTTAATAAGATCTAAATTAGCATCTTTTTCATAGTAAACTTTCATATTATCACCTTTACATTTTTTCTGTGCCACGGGCAATTGCCACAACACCTGTTCTAGATACCTCTGATAAACCAAGTGGCTTCATTAAGTCAATAAAAGCATCAATTTTTCTTGGGGAGCCATTTAATTCAAATACAAATGAGTCATGTGTAGTATCGATTACCCTGGCTCTGAAAACATCTGATAAACGCATAGATTCAACCCTTTTCTCGCCTGTAGATACAATTTTTACTAACGCCATTTCTCTTTCAATACCTTGTTTTTCAAAAGTCACATTTGCTGCTCTTTTAACAGGAACAATGCGCTGTAACTGACTTATCATTTTATTGACAGTTTGCTCAGTCCCTGGGGCCACAATAGTAATTCTTGAAATATGTTTTTCAGCATCGACTTCTGCTACTGTTAAGCTGTCTATATTATAACCTCTACCAGAAATTAAACCTATAACCCTAGCTAAAACACCTGGTTCATTATCAACTAGCACTGATACTGTATGCTTTGAAACTATTTCACTCATTAAACTAAAACTTTTCCTTCATCTGAAATTTCTTCTTTTTTTGTTTCGTCCCCAAGCAGCATTTCATTATGGGCCTTACCAGATGGAATCATTGGATAAACATTTTCATTTTGTTCAACAACACAGTCAAATATTACTGGACCCTCATATTCAATCATTTCATTTATTGCTTTATCTAACTCATTAGGTTTTTGTACTCTTATACCTTTAGCGCCATAAGCTTCGGCTAATTTAACAAAATCTGGTAATGCATCAGTATAACTATGGGAGTAGCGCTTATCATGCAGTAACTCTTGCCACTGTCTAACCATGCCCATGTATTGATTGTTAATAATAAATATTTTAACAGGAAGTTTATGTTGAATTGCTGTAGACATTTCTTGAATGCACATCAAAATAGAAGCCTCACCCGCTATATCAATAACAAGTTTATCTGGATGAGCTACCTGTGCTCCGATCGCAGCAGGTAAGCCAAAACCCATTGTTCCTAATCCACCCGATGTTATCCATCTATTAGGCTTTGAAAATTTATAATATTGTGCAGCCCACATTTGATGCTGACCAACTTCAGTTGTAACAAACACATCTTTATCCTTTGTTAACTCATACAGTCTCTGGATTGCGTATTGTGGTTTTATGGTGTTTTTATCACTAGTAAATTTGAGTGAATCTTTTTCTTTCCATTTATCAATTGTTTTCCACCACTCCTTAAGGGGAGGTTTATTGATTTTATAAACTTTAGACTTCCATAATTTTATTGAGTCTTCCAACACATGTGCAACATCACCTATTAACGGAACATCAACCTTAACAATCTTATTGATTGATGCAGGATCAATATCAATATGGATTTTTTTAGAGTTTGGAGAAAACTCGTCAATTTTGCCAGTTATTCTATCGTCAAATCTGGCACCAATATTAATCATTAAATCGCATTCGTTCATAGCCATATTCGCTTCATAAGTACCGTGCATACCTAACATGCCAATAAACTGCGAGTCATCACCAGGATAGGCTCCTAATCCTTGTAATGTAGATGTAATTGGAAAACCAGTTAACCGAACAAATTCCCTTAGTAATTGAACGGCTGCATTTCCAGAATTAATAACACCTCCACCAGTGTAAAAAATAGGTTTTTCAGCATCCACTATTAATTTTAGCGCATCATCTATTTGATCAATATTTGCCTTTAACTTTGGTCTATACGATTTATGTTTAACAGTTTCAGGGCCAATATACGTACCTGTCTGAAATTGAATATCTTTTGGTATATCAACTAAAACTGGTCCAGGTCTTCCACTTGAAGCAACGTAAAATGCTTCGTGGAGAATTCTTGAGAGATCATTGATATCTTTAACAAGCCAATTATGTTTCGTGCAAGGTCTTGTAATACCAACAGCATCGCATTCTTGAAAAGCATCAGTTCCAATTAAATGAGTGGGTACTTGACCACTTATGCAAACAATTGGGATCGAATCCATCATAGCATCAGTTAGTCCTGTAACCGAGTTCGTAACTCCAGGACCAGACGTAACAAGCATGACCCCAACTTTACCACTTGATCTAGCATATCCCTCTGCAGAATGAGACGCACCTTGTTCGTGCCTCACTAAATAGTGCCTAATAGGCTGGTTGGTATCCCTTTCCTTTGCCAACTCATCATATATAGGTAAAACTGCCCCACCAGGATAACCAAAAATTGTATCAACTTGATGATCTTCAAATGCTTTTAAAACCATTTGAGCACCTGTCATCTGAATATTAACCATAAATTCCCCTTATGTTTGAAGTGACCTTCTATGGAGATTTGTAATAAAAGTCAAACATAATTAAATTAATGGAAAGAATATAAGATTATAGCATTACATAAATTTCATTTTATCAATGTTTTGCGTAATATTATTACCTTTTATCCAAGTAAGCTGTCTTTTAATGTAATTTCTGGTGTTTTTTTTGACCGCATTTTTACATTCTTTAAGATCAATATCTTTATTTAAGAAACTGCTTATTTCCCTAACTCCTATAGCTTTCATAATTGACTTATTATCGTCATAGCCTTTGTTTAATAATTCACTTACTTCATCAACTACAGTGTCTTCAAACATACGGTCAACTCTTGATTCAGCCTTAGGGTACAATTTATCTCTATCAGTAGTTGTTAGCAATATTTGGTAATCTATATCTTCAATTGCAGGAGAGGTATTTAATTGCCACTGTTCTAATACCTTGCCTGTTTGCTTCAAAAGAGAGTAGCTTCTGAATATTCTTTGTCTGTCGTTTTCTTGAATTTTAGTTGATGAATAACTTTTTTTTATCGCATCAAAAAGAAATCTAAGTCCATGACTATCAAATAGACCTTGTGTTTCATTTTTTATTTCTTCATCAATATCTGGAATATTAGCCAAGCCAAACTTAAGTGCATTTAGATACATTCCTGTACCACCCACTAAAATGGGAAGTCTATCACTACTGAAACATTCTTTAATCTCATTTACTGCATCGTTTAACCATGACGCTGCTGTGCTTGATTCATCGCCATTTAAATAACCATATAATCTATGATCGCATGTACTTAAGTCTGCTGCGGTAGGCCTGTCAGTTAAAATTCTTAAATCTTTATAAACCTGCATGCTATCCAAGTTAATGATGGTTGATTTATGCTTTAAAGATATATCGATTGCTTTTTTTGATTTTCCACTTGCTGTAGGTCCAAAGATAACTATTAAATCTTTAGACATATACAATCAATCAAGTGATAGTTTTGCGCCTATATATTTTCTTGAATTAGGACCAGCATAAAAGACTATTAAAATATTTTCTTTTCCTTGAGCAACTACTTCATCAATAATTTCTAATACATCTCCTGTTGAACTTACAACTTTGTTTTGTATTTCAATTATGATGTCATCTTTTTTTATATTTTGCCTTATCAGGAATGAGTCATTATCTATTTCAGATATTACAACGCCCTGTTGCGTTGACGGCAGTTGTAATCTGTCTTTGTCTTCATCTGAAATCGTTCGTATTTTTATGCCTAATTCAGCTACATTAATTGATGATCCATTATTTTCAATGCTGGCAAGCTCTTCAAGAGATGGCTGTTTACCGAGATTGACGTTTAACATAACTTCTTTTTCATCTCTCCAAACAACAACTGTGCTTTGTTCACCTATATTCGCCTCAGCTACTAATTTGGGAAGTGTTTGAACTGACTCAACTTCTTTGCCATTAAACTCAATAATTATATCGCCTTCTTTTACACCACCGCTAAGAGCAGGACTGTCTGGTGTTAAGCCTTGAACTAAAGCTCCATAAGTTTTAGTAAGACCAAGGCTTTGAGCTATTTCTTCTGTTACTTCTTGAATTCTTACCCCTAGCCATGCCCTTTCTATTTCTCCAGTATCCTTTAGTTGATCAATAATATTCTTAGCTAGGTTGGATGGAATGGCAAAACCAATTCCGATTGATCCTCCACTTGGTGAAATAATCATTGAATTCACTCCGATTACTTTTCCATCTAAATTAAAAAGAGGTCCACCTGAATTACCCCTATTAATTGAGGCGTCCGTTTGAATAAAGTCATCGTATCTCCCTCCTAACATTCTACCTCTTGCAGAAACTATTCCAGCGGTGACAGTTCCACCTAAGCCGTGAGGATTCCCAATTGCCATAACCCAATTTCCTACTTTAGCTGTATCAGAGTCACCAAATTCAAGATAATCAAGATTATTTGTATCAACCTTTAAAAGAGCTAAATCTGTTTCAGCATCAGCCGCAATCAACTCAGCCTCTATTTTTGTACCATCTGTAAATGTTACTTGTATATCAGATGCATTTTCAACTACGTGGTTATTGGTAACTATAAAGCCATCTTCAGATATAACGAAACCTGAGCCCAAAGAACTAAACTCCCGTTCAGAGGGTTCCGATCGTGGCATATTAAATGGGAAGTTAAAAAAATCTTCTATAGATGGTACTTCAGGTCCTGTTTGCTCTATTACGCCAGTTGTAGAAATATTGACTACTGATGGGGATACACTTTCTGCTAAATCAGAAAATGTGTCCGGGCCTGTGAAGGCAAAAGCAATGATCATGCCATTCAAGTATAAGAATAGAGATAATGGAAAAATAAAATATCTTTTAATCATTAAATAACAGACCACAGCATTATAAAGCCTAATATTGCTGACATTAGTCCACCCCATTTTAATTTGTCATTATTCATATTCAACATGCTGGTAATCATTGCTTTCATTCTACTTGGAAATAAGGCGTAAAGAAGACCTTCTATAATCAATAACATGCCTAAGGAACCTAATATGAATTGAGTCATATTTAATTTTTATGAAGATATGAGTTTTAATTATCTATACCGCTGAAGTCTCCAAAGTATTCAAAAAACTCACTTTCAGGAGATAATATCATTGTTGTATCATTACTATTAAGACCTTCTGTGTAGGCCTGCATCGCCCTATAGAAACCGAAAAATTCAGGATCTTTGCCAAATGCTTCAGCAAAAACTTTGTTAGCCATTCCGTCACCTTCACCACGAATAATATTCGCTTCTTTTTCAGCTTGCGATTTAATGATCGTAACTTCTTTATCAGCAGTTGATCTTATCTTTTGTGCCATTTCTGCACCTTGAGCTCTAAATTCTCTTGCTTCTCTCTCTCTTTCTGTTTGCATTCTAGCGAAAATCGCCTGACTGTTTGCCTCAGGAAGATCAGCGCGTTTTATTCTTACATCAACAATCTCAATACCGAAGTCTTTAACTTCTGCTTCAACAAGTGATGTAATCTGTTTCATTAACTTTGATCTACTTTCTGAAAGTACTGCGGACAGAGGTTCTTCACCAAGGACACCACGAATTCTTGAGTTAACGACCGCAGATATTCTTGATCTTGCAACATTTTCATTTCCAAGAGCTTTGTAGAACTCTAATACATCAACAATTTTAAATTTTACGAATGCATCAACTATGAGCCTCTTTTGATCTGAAGCAATAATCTCAGCAGCAGGGGCGTCGATATCAAGTATTCTATTATCGATAAATATAACGTTCTGAATAAATGGAATTTTAAAATTCAAACCTGGTTCAGTTATTACTCTTTTTGGGTCACCAAACTGGAGAACTATTGCATTTTTTACCTCTAATACAGTAAATAAAGTAAAGTATGATATGATCGCTATCAAACCGACTATTATAAGTGAAATTCTAGATGCTCTCATAATTTAATCCTGTGTCTTCTTTAATTCCGGTAATGGTAAGTAAGGCACAACGGAGTCACCGCCTGTTTTATCTATAATTACTTTATCCATATCTGAGAACACATCTTCCATTGTCTCATAAAAAATTCTTTTTTTAGTTACAGATGGAGCTTTAGCATACTCTG
>CABYSM010000005.1 GCA_902521655.1 uncultured Pelagibacteraceae bacterium | reverse complement strand
ATAATTAATGGTATGGGTGTACTTAGTGGGTATAGAATAATCGAATTATCAGGAATAGGGCCTGGACCGTTATGCGGTATGTTATTTGCGGACCTTGGTGCAGAAGTGATCAGAATAGATCGAAAAAAAACAACATTACCTAATTCAAAACCAAAGTATGATATCACAGGAAGAAATAAGAAATCTTTAAGTCTTAATCTTAAAAATGCAGAATCCCTGAATGTATTTAATAAACTTATAAAAAATGCAGATGCCTTAATAGAAGGCTTCAGGCCTGGAGTTACAGAAAAGCTGGGAGTTGGACCCGATGATTGTATGAAAATAAACCCTAAATTGGTTTATGGCAGAATAACTGGCTGGGGACAAACAGGACCCTTATCAAAAGTTGCTGGACACGACATAAATTACATAGCACTAGCTGGCGCGTTGCATTCAATAGGAGTTATTGAAAAACCAACAGTGCCATTAAATCTTATTGGTGATTATGGTGGAGGTACAATGTTTCTAGCATTTGGTGTTTGTGCTGCATTATTGTCAGCTTCAAAAACAGGTAAAGGCCAGGTAGTTGACGCAGCTATGATAGATGGCGTTTCAACTCTCACGTCAATTTTTTACAGCTTATCACAATCAGGACTATGGGATGTTAACAAGAGGGGAATGAATTTACTTGATGGTGGTGCTCCATTTTATCAAGTCTACGAAACAAAAGATCATAAATTTATATCTCTAGGCTCACTAGAGCCACAGTTTTATCAATTATTAATTGAAAAACTAGATCTTCAGAGTGAATTTAGTAATCAATTAGACATGAACGAATGGCCAAAATTAAAAGATAAATTAGAATCTATATTTAAATCTAAAAATATAAGTGAATGGAATAAATTATTTGAAGGTACTGATGTGTGTTATTCACCTGTATTGTCGATAAATGAAGCTAAAGATCACCCGCATATGATAGACAGAAATAATTTTATTGAAGTAGATGGAGTTATTCAACCAGCGCCTGCGCCTAGATTTAGTTCTGATGATAAAGCTGAAATTAAAAAAGCACCTGAAATTGGGCAAGATAATAATGATATTATGAAGGAAATTGGTTACAGTGATGAAGAAATTAAAAAGTTTTATGAAAATGAAGTTATTTAGCTATGCCAAGCTTTGATGTAGTAAGTAGATTAGAGATGCAAGAAATTGACAATGCAGTATCTAATGCAATGAAAGAAATAACTCAAAGATATGATTTTAAGGGTTCTATATCGAAATTAGAGAGATCTGATAATGTTGTCACTCTCTTAACAGAGGATGATATGAAGGCAAAACAAGTAATAGAAATACTAACATCACACTTAATTAAAAGAAAAATAGACCCAAAAGCTGTAAAGTTAAAATCCTCTGAAAATGCCTCAGGCAACACTATCAGACAGAAGTATGATTTGCTGGAAGGCATTGATCAGGAAATGGGGAAGAAAATTACTAAAATGATAAAAGATACAAAATTAAAGGTGCAAGCAAAAATTCAGGGTAATGAGCTAAGAATAAGCGGTGCTAAAAAAGATAATTTGCAAGATGTGATGACTAAGATTAATGAATTGAAATTAGAATTGCCATTACAATTTGTTAATTTTAGAGATTAGTTATCTTATTGGTTGATCTGTTGTGATATTCTGATCTCTAATTTTTTCTCTGTATAAAATAAATATTCCAGCTGAAACAATTATAGCAATCCCGGTCCAGGTTTTAAGATCCACTGTTTCACTCCATATAAACCAACCTAATATAACAGCCCATATAAGAAATATATATTCAAATGGGGCTATAATGTAAGGCCGTCCATGTCTATATGCATTAAAGAGAAAAACAAATCCGAATATCACAGATACACCTACAACAAATATCATGAATAAGGATTTTGGATCGTTAAAAAACCAGTCTCTAAAAAGAAAATTTAAAACTTCACTATTCGAATTACCAAAGTCTAAAAATATTCCTGAAAACGTAATTATAGGACAAATTATTATAGTAGCGATGTAAACATGTAATGTTTGAGTATAAACATTATCTTTTTCAGAAGTGTATTTGATAATAATCATGTTTGCAGAGTAGCCTGCTGCACAGAGAATAGGATAGATCATGTAAATATTGAATGAGTTGATATCTGGTGAGACAATGAACAATACGCCAATAAAGCCATAAACAATGATCGCCCATCTTATTAAACCTATTTTTTCTTTTAAAAATATTCCTGAAAATATCGTAATGAAAAATGGCGCGGTAAAAAACAAGGCGGTTGCTTCAGCAAATGTTAAATAATGAAGACCAATATAATAAAAAACAAAAGCTAAAATAAACATTACCGTTCTGAAAATTGATAATTTAGGAAACTCCGTTTTTAATATAATTTCTTTTTTAGTAATTTTTAAAAAGAGAGTGAGAAGTATTAATGCAACAACACTACGAGCAAACATTACCTGTAGAATTGAAATATCGACAGCTAGTAATCTTATGACAGTATCTTGCAATGCAAATGCTGTCATACCCAGCATGATATATGTTATTGCAAGAAAATTATTTTCCTTCATTTAGCACGTTTTTTTATTTGAATAATAGCTTACTATGCACTAGTTAACCATTATTGATGAGTATAAAAAAAATTTAATTTGCAATGAAATACATAGATTCTGAATATGATTATATCATCGTTGGCGCTGGTTCAGCTGGTTGTGTATTAGCAAACAGATTATCTGAAAATCCAAAAAACCGTGTTCTTCTTCTTGAAGCGGGTAGGGAAGATAAATCAATAACTTTGAAAATGCCTGCAGCTGTTTTATTAAATCTTAAAAGTACTAAGCATAATTGGGCATTTAAAGGTGAACCTGAACCTGAGCTTGCGGGTCGACAGCTGCAACATGATCGTGGCAAAACCCTTGGGGGTTCATCTTCAATAAACGGCATGGTATTTATTAGAGGAAATTCACTGGACTACGAAGGCTGGAGACAAATGGGTTGTGAAGGTTGGGGATATGCTGATGTCTTGCCTTATTTTAAGAAAATGGAAACTTATAGTGGTGGAGGTGATGATTTCAGAGGCGATTCAGGTCCGTTAAAGGTTCATAGAAGCATACCCAAGGATCCCCTTTCTCTCGCATTTATAAATGCAGGGAAAGAAGCAGGGTACAAAGAAACAGACGATATCAGTGGATATTGCCAAGAAGGTTTTGGTATTTTTGACCGAACAGTATTTAAAGGAGAAAGATGGAGCACAACACGTGGCTATCTTGATCCAGTGCGAGATAGAAACAACTTAACGATTTTAACAAAAGTACTTGTATGTAAATTAATTCTTGAAAATAACAAGGCAACAGGAGTTTCATTTATAGATAACAAAGATAAAGTATTTAATGTTAAATCAAAAAAAGAAGTCATCCTAAGTGCTGGTGCAGTAGGAACACCACACATACTTATGCTTTCAGGAATTGGCCCAAAGGATCATCTAAATTCAATGGGTATTAATCTTAAAGCTGACTTACCGGGTGTTGGCCAGAATCTTCAAGATCATCCTGATTTTATGATCAAATATAAATGCTTAAAGCCAGTTACGCTTTGGCCAAAGACAAAAAGACTAAGCAGTATTGGCGCTGGTATTCAATGGCTGTTAACTAAAGAGGGTATGTGTGCATCTAATCATTTTGATGCAGTAGCGTGCGTTAGGTCAGGGCCAGGCATTGAGTATCCGGACTTACAATTATGTATTTCACCAATTGCGATTGATGATAACACTTGGCAACCATTAAAGGAGCATGCGTTTCAGGTTCATGTTGGCTTAATGCGAACGCACAGCCGTGGAAAGATTGAATTACGCTCAAGCAACCCCGCTGATCCGCCTCGAATATTAGTTAATTATCTAAAAGATAAACGCGATAGGGAATTAATGCGTAAAGGTATCCTTTTGGTTCGCGAATTATTGGATCAGCCTTCATTTTCTGACTTAAAAGGCGAAGAGATTTTTCCTGGCAATGACTGCAAGTCAGACTCTGACCTTGATGAAAAAATGAATTCGCATACTACTAGCCAATGGCATTTAGCTTGTACGGCAAGGATGGGCCTAAAATCAGACAAATACTCAGTAGTTGATAATTCAGGTAATGTTCACGGTTTTACAGGTTTACGAGTTGTTGACGCTTCTATTATGCCTTTTGCTCCAAACGGCAATACAAACGCACCTACAATAATGATTGCTGAAAAAATTAGTGACAAAATATTAGGAGTTAATGCTTTAAATCGAATAGAATTGCAAACTTGGCAGAGTCCAAATTATCAGACTAACCAACGATAAAGCGATTATTCTTTTATAATTTTCATTTGCTTAGCAATCATTCTATCCGCTACACGCTTTGGGAAAAGCTGTAGCATTATATTCTGCATCCTTGTGGGATCAATTCGGTAACGTGTCTTATTTTTTATATTTTCAATAACTGATAATGCACGTTCAGCTATGACACCTGCATCTACACCAGCTTTCTCCATCTTCTCTGACATTCTCATTAATTTAGATACTGACTCTCTATAGTCTGTATTGTCGTATCGCTTAGCTTCGTTTTTTTGCATTAATTTTTTCCAAATTGGCGTTTTAACTGGTCCTGGTGCAATAACAACCACATCAATTCCATACATCAATAATTCACGTCTAATGCCCTCTGAAAATCCTTCTAAGCCAAACTTACTCATATTATATGCAGACATGAAAGGCATTCCAATTTCACCTGAAACAGAACTTATGTTTATTATTTTACCTGGATCTCCTTTACGGTTTTTATCTGCACCCAATAAATCTAAATAAGCCTGACAACAATGAAATACTCCCAAGACATTTACATCAAATTGATACTTAAACTGTTCAGCAGAGAGGCTCTGGATAGTTCCCATTACGCCAAGACCAGCATTGTTTATTAGGCCAGATAAGTTCTGATCACCAATTTGTTTTTCTACTTCCTTAACAGATTCCTTTACAGCAGTCTCATCTGTAACATCAAATATTAAAGGAACAAAATTACTACCAAGTTCATTAGAAACTCGATTTGCATCGTTATCATTTCGAACAGATCCAAATACCTTGTAGCCTTTTTCTATAAACTTTTTTGAACATGCATATCCAATTCCAGTTGAAGTGCCAGTAATTACAATAGATTTCATAATAATCATTCAAAATAATTAATAATGGCGGAGAGGGTGGGATTCGAACCCACGAACGAGTTTCCCCGTTGCCAGTTTTCAAGACTGGTTCTTTCAACCGCTCAGACACCTCTCCAAGAAATTTTAATTTATTCGAATTAAATTATATGACAATCTTTAATTAAGAAACTCAAATTTCGATATCGTATAGATTGTGAGAATTGATATTGATAAACAAAGAGCCATCCCCCAAATAATATCAAATACTATTATCTGCGTATTAAGCGTGTTAAATACAGCTTTTACAGTAAGCGCATAAGTTGCGTAAGTAACGAGGCCATAAATAATAGAAGGCATTATAATTGATGAAATGCCATTATCTTTGTTTGGCGCTATGACAAAATAAACTAAACCAAATACAAAAATAAAATAAAAAATCAATGCAACTGGTAAGTTGAAATCTAATTTGACATCTTTAGGTAGGTTTTTTTCATAAACTTTTCTTACAAAAAAACTAATACCTATTAAATCAATAATAATAAAATATATAAATGTTGTAATGTATAGCTTAATCATCATAGTTATCATTAATGAATAATAGCAAAATAATCAATGCATTATTGAGTGCGCTTGGAGCTTTAATTTTTATTAGTTTTTTAGCTTTTCTAGACAGGTCATTTGAAGGCATGATTTGGCTAATACCGCCATTTGGAGCTTCTATGGTTTTAGTGATGGCTGTGCATGAGAGTCCTTTAGCGAAACCAAAAAATATATTACTAGGACATATATTATCCGCCTTATCGGGAATCATAATCTTATATTTAATAGGTGATAATTTTCTTGCCCTTGGAATTGCTGTTGCTTTAGCAGTCTTTGTGATGATCGTTACTGATACGATACATCCACCAGCAGGCGCTAATCCAATTATAGTTATTTTAACAGGGCAGGGAATATCGTTTGTTTTATTTCCAGTAGCGGTTGGTGCATTTATGCTAGTTATATTTGCTTATTTGTATAACAAGCTTCTTAAAAGAAATTATCCTTAAGTAAAATTAATTTTTATTTGCTTTTTCAATTACTGAACAATATTGATCAATAAATGATAATCTCATTGGGTTGGGAGGTAATTTTTCAAACTTAAAAGATTCAATGTTTTTCAATTGATTTGTAGAGATTTTTGTCGCTGTAGCAATTGCCTTTAAATCAAGTTCAATACTTTTTCTTAATTTAGATAGCTCTCTAATTTTTTTTACAGTGTCACTGTCAATTTCACTACTTAAATGAGAAGGTTGGTTTTTATTCATAACAAAAGTGCCAGTTTCATCTTGAACCATTTCGTTAAATACTCCAGCGTTTATTTTCTGCAAAATCATAAGATATAACTAACTGTTATGCACTATAAATAAATATTTGTACGATTTTGAATACCCATTCTGGGTTGATACGTAAGTCTATGTTTATGCTATCTTTTCAGGACCTTCAAACAGAATATCTGCCTTTTTGAGTCGTTCTATGAGGTGGTCTCCAAGTCCAGTTGACGTAGTTAAGACACCTCCGCTGTTTGTATTTTCTAAATACCCATCAGATTTAACCAAGCACAATGCAGATTCACATATGAATTTTGCTGTAGTTTTATAGCCTGGATCACCATCGCCATAAATTCTTAACTTATAGGTTTCATTATTGGTATTTTTGCCAACAAAAATACTTTCAAACCATCCGTTATCTCGAGTTTTCTTATTAGGTCCATTTCCTGGTTTTGTAAATAATTTTCGAAATAGAGAACTTATAGGGCTAACAATCATTAATCCTAGTACTGCAAGTCCAATTGATACCATCAATGCTGAAGAATATTTTTTAACATTCATGAACTCTTTATAAATAAAGTCTGATCCATAACCCGACTGATTCAATTCATGCAATTCAGCGCTTCTTCTGACGACTCTTGTATTAGCAATAGACATAACAAAAGGAGCAGACCATGATTGAATACTATCAATGTACTTTATTTTAAATGTATCTTTGTTAGCTTCTCTATTCTGTTTTCCTATGAAATCTTT
Organism: uncultured Pelagibacteraceae bacterium; assembly: GCA_902521655.1. GTDB lineage: Bacteria > Pseudomonadota > Alphaproteobacteria > Pelagibacterales > AG-422-B15 > CACNXQ01. Next base: position 50,384 of record CABYSM010000005.1, on the reverse strand, counting down.
ACTGTTTAATAGGAAGGGATGTCCAATTGAATAGTTTGTTTTATAATTTTTCATTGTAAAAGCACTTTCAATCGTTCCACCACTTACACCTCCACCTCCTCGGTGATAGCCATCAACTGACAATAAGTTTTCACCAAGTGATCTTTGTAAATAAAAACACCCCATATCTGATGGTATTGAGTCATAGCCACATGAAGGAATAATTTTAATTCCTTTTTTTTCTGCTTCTTCATGGTGTTTATCTATTAAATCTCTCACCCATATATTTTCACCAGTGATGTCTACATAATGAGTGTTATTTTTTACACAACAATCTACTAATTTATCACTGTATCTATTAAAAGGGCCCGCTAATGAAACAATAACAGTTGTTTGCGTGGCAATGTTATTTAAGCCAGTTATATCTTCGCTATCAGCAATAAAATATTTTGGCTTATAGGCGGTGCTGTTTGATATCTTTCGTAATTTTTCTTCGTTTCTACCTGCAATTGCCCAACTGATATCAGAGTAATTTTTATCTAAATATTCAACTACCAAACTGCCAGTAAAACCAGTTGCGCCATATATGATTAAATCATAGTCTTTTTTCATAATTGTATAAATATAAGCCTTTATGTGCTAAGTATTGTAGCATGTTAGACTGGATAATAGGTGGCTTAGTTACAATTTCTTTCTTTTATTTACTTTATTGGGCCCTAACTTTGATATTCTAGATATCATGATCAACTTTTTTGTCTCATTATTCCAAGATCTCTCAATGATCTTTTATTCATTTTCTGCCATCATATTAATACTAATAATTGGAGCTTATTTATTAAATTATTTTAAAAATATGAAGTAAAAACAATAGTTAATTTAATTATTATTATGTAATACTTTAATAAAATATTTGAACATTAAATAAATGATACAAAACATTGATTTTATTGATAAAAATTTAAAAAAAGACTCATTAATTGTAAATCCAATCAACAGAGTCTCATTAGAACCTATTAAAGAAGCTTCTGAAGCAGGTTTCATAGAACCGCTTTTGATAGGAGATAAGGTTATTATTGAGTCATTATTGAATGATTTAAGTTGGCATTTACAAACTGATAAAATCATAAATTCTAACAATGAAGAAGAGTCCTCCAGGATCGCATGCAAATTGGCCAGTGAGCGTATTAATGATCCTTATTTGATCGTTAAGGGCCACTTACATACCGATGTTTTAATGTCAGAATATATCAGATCTGAATACAAGCTTTTAATTAAAGGAAGACGACTAAGTCATATATGGTTTATGACTTTTCCAGATAATATCAGAAGTCCCATAATTATAACTGATGGTGCGCTAAATATAAGCCCCAATATTGAAACGAAAAAACATATTATAAATAACGTTATTGAATTTACTTCAAAGCTGGCAAATTTTGATCCAAAAATAGCAATTCTGTCTGCTACTGAAGAAATTTTACCGCAAATGCAAAGTTCAGTTGATGCAAAAGATTTAGTTGAGTGGTCTAGAATAGAGCATCCAACCATGGATATTCAGGGCCCCTTTGCATTTGATAATGCAATATCATCTGATGCAGCTAAAATTAAAGGAATTAGTAATAATGTTGCAGGCAAAGCAAATGTAATTTTAGTGCCCAATGTTGAAACAGGTAATTCATTAGTAAAAATTATGGTTAATTTCATGAACTGTACAGCTGGTGGCTTTGTTACAGGAGGCATATCTCCTGTGGTAATAACTAGCAGATCAGACAGTTCAAGCTCACGCCTGTCTTCAATTGTTAATGCTGTTTTGAGTACACTTTAATTACTTTAAAGCTTGAAATAGATCATTAATTAGATCATCTGAATCTTCAATACCAACGGATAGTCTTACAAGTTTCTTGGGGACTTGATTGTATGATTTATCTTCCAAATATGCATGTGTCATTAGCGCTGGAGACTCAATTAACGATTCAACTCCTCCTAGGCTTTCGGCAATAGTAAATATTTTGAGTTTCCTCATAAATTTTGAGATATCTGACATTGTACCTTTGTGTATAAAGGTAATCATTCCTCCAAAACCATTCATTTGTTTTTTAGCTATATCACTTTGCTTATGGTTTGCTAAACCTGGATAGGTAACGTCAGACAATTTTTTATGGCTCTTTAAAAACCTTGCAACCTTAATTCCATTTTCATTATGTTTTTTTATTCTGAGCGAAAGAGTCTTAATCCCTCTTAGAATTAAAAAACAATCAAACGGACTTGGTACTGCTCCTGTAGAGTTTTGTATCAATGCAAGTTTCTTTTCTAATGTTTTATTTTTACCTATGACAAGCGATCCACCAATAATATCAGAGTGCCCATTTATGTACTTGGTAGTTGAATGATTTACTATATCAATGCCAAAATCTAATGGTCTTTGATTGATTGGCGTTGCAAAAGTATTGTCGCAAACAGTAATAAGTTTATGTTTTTTTGCTATACGAGCAATACGCTTAAGATCGGCAATTTTTAAAAGTGGATTAGTAGGAGTTTCTACCCAAATCATCTTTGTATTCTTTTGAATATATTTACTAAAATTTGTGTTTAAATCAACAAAAGTAAAATCTATATTTGATGATTTAGCTTTAATTTCATTAAACAGTCGAAAAGTTCCACCATATAAATCATCAAATGCAATAACATGATCTCCAGGTTTTAGAAGATCTATAACAGCTGTTTGAGCTGCAACTCCTGACGCAAAAGCAAACGCTTTATTTCCATTTTCTAACTCAGCTAATGAATCCTCTAAAACTTCACGTGTTGGATTTTGAGATCTTGAATATTCATACCCCTTATCTTTACCCGGTGTATCTTGTGCAAATGTTGATGTCGCATAGATAGGAGTCATAACGGCGCCCGTAAGTGGATCGCTTTTGATCCCTGCGTGCACGGATAATGTATCAAATTGATTGATTTTTCTTAAATCAGTTTTTTTTCTTTTAGCCATTCACTATTATACGCCGTATTTAAATATTTTTCACCATTATCACAAACAAATGTTACAACATTTTTCTTTTCTTTTTGTTCATGACAATACTTTAATGCGGCACAAATTAGAGTTCCGCTTGATGATCCGCCTAATATACCCTCTTTTAACGCAAGTGTACGAATTGTTTGAAAGGCTTCTTCATTACTTACTGAATAAGCTTTTTTTATGTATTTAAGATCTAGTGTATCGGGAAGAAAGTCTTCTCCAATCCCTTCAACCAACCACTTGTAATCAGCATCCTTTAAAGGTTTTTTATCAACAGCATCCTTTACGATTGAGCCCTCAGGATCAGCAAGAACCATTTCAGTTTTTGGGTTATTCTTCTCAAAATATTTGCCAATACCGGAAATAGTTCCACCAGTACCTACACCACAGACTATTGCATCTACATCCCCATCCATTTGTTTAAATATCTCTGGTGCAGTGGTTAATTCATGGGCTAAAGGATTTGATTTGTTAGTAAACTGATTAGCCATAAATGAGTTGTTAGTTTCAGCAGCAACTCTTTTAGCCATGTTTACATAATGGTCTGGACTATCAGGACCTACATCACTTTTTGCAAGCATTACCTCAGCACCAAGAGATTTTAAATGAAAAATCTTATTTTGATTCATTTTATCTAATATTACGACTTTAGCTTTATAACCTTTTAATACAGCTATTAGCGCTAATCCAAGGCCTGTATTGCCAGCAGTAGCCTCGACAACAGTTGATCCCTTTACCAAATCCCCGCTCTTTTCAGCATCATTTATTATTTGAAGCGCAACGCGGTCTTTTATAGATGAGCCAGGATTCATATTTTCCATCTTTAAGAAGAGATTGCATTTACCTGCATCTATATTTTTAGCTTGAACTATTGGCGTATTACCAATTAAATCTACAAGTGATTTTATATCTTTCATAAAATTATGCTATTTATAGGTAAGTATGAATTTAAAATTTAAAATATCATCAATTATAATTATATTTACTATAATTAATCTCTCTTCATTGCAAGCAGATGAAGACTATAGCTTTGTCGAATGGCTTGAAAATATCAAAAATATTGCTACTAAAGAGGGGATATCTGAGAAAACTATCGATTTATCATTTAGAGATATCGCTATTAATGAAAGGGTTCTAGAACTTGATAGATCCCAACCAGAATTCACACTTACACTGAATGAATACCTAAATAATACGACTCCGAAAAGTAGAATGCTTAAAGGCAAAAAGTTATACAGTGAACACAAGGATTTGCTGTTGAGTATATATAACAAGTATGGTGTGCAACCCCGCTTTATTTTAGCCCTATGGGGCATAGAAACAAGTTTTGGAACTTATACAGGATCATTTAATGTAATACGTTCTTTATCGACGTTATCGTACGATCTAAGAAGAAGAGAATTTTTTACAGATGAACTCATAAACGCATTAGCAATTATTGAACAAGGTCACATTACAGCTAATGAAATGATGGGTTCATGGGCAGGAGCCATGGGGCAAAATCAATTTATGCCATCTAGCTTTTTAAATTACGCAACAGATTTTGATAAAGATGGTAAAAAAGATATTTGGTCTACCTTGCCGGATGTATTCGCTTCATCATCAAATTATTTAAAAGAATCTGGCTGGAACGATGATTTAACGTGGGGCAGAGAAGTAATGACTTCAAAATCTATTCCAGATGATTTTATTACAACGTCCGCTAAAGAAATTAATATATCAAAATCACTTAATGAATGGGCTGCTTTAGGTATATTGAAAAAGAATGGAGAAAAATTACCACTTCGGGATATCCAAGCATACTTAGTTTATCCAGAAGGTGAAGAAGGCCGAAAATTTTTAGTTTACGAAAATTTTAAAGTTATTATGAAATGGAACAGATCTCTCTTCTTCGGATTATCAGTTGGTATATTGTCTGATATGATTGAATATTATTAATGAGAATTATTTTACTAATAATTTTTTTAATTCTTAATAATTGCACTATCGCAAACGTTGTCCCACTCGTAATTGAAGACAGTAATAATAAAAATAATATTGAATTAATTGAAAAGTTAATTGAAGAGCCATATCAGGTTAATGGCAAGTGGTTTTACCCTTATGATTATAAAAAATTTGAGGAAATTGGCTTAGCGCAATTGGAAACAAGTTTAAAAAATGGAAGTAAAACTAAAAATGGAGAATACTATCATAATGATACATTAACAGGGGCTCATAGAACATTGCCTTTACCATCAATTATTGAAGTTACAAACCTTAATAATGGTAAATCTGCGTTAGTAAGAGTAAATCATAGAGAAGCATTTTCTTCGATTAAAGTAGTTAATTTATCTGAAGCAGTTTTTAAAAAACTAGACATGAACCAGAATGGCGACTTAGTCAAAATATCTCTTATAGATTCAAATGAAAGTTTTGTTCTTTCAGAGGCATACACTTACGATGAAGAGAAAAAAATTGTGGAAGCTCCAGTATCAAGTGTTGTTGTAATTGAAAAAGATAAAAATGAATCAACTGCCAATGATACAAATATTAAAGATAAAAATTTATATAATAAGATCTTCATTAATATAGCTAGCTTTACATTCAAAGAAAGTGCTCAAAAGATCAAAAGAGATCTTTCAAGTTATGATGTTAGGATTTTTGAAAGCCAAAATTTATCTGGCAATACTGAATACAAGGTACTAATTGGACCTTATAGCGATATAGAATCATTATTAATAGATCTTAATGATGACACATTTAAAAAATATGAAGATTTATCAATATATTTAATATAATAATGTTCTATGCATAGATTCCTTTTAATAATCTTATCTACATTCTTGCTAAATTCAGTACTAGCGTTTGGTTCTTATATAGATACTGATGCTAAAACAGCAGTGGTTATTGATGCAACCACTGGAAAAGTACTTTTTGAAAAGAATAAAGATAAAAAAACCTTTCCAGCCTCTATGACAAAGATTATGACGACTTTGATAGTGTTTGAAAAATTATCTAACGGAACATTATCTCTTGATGATACTTTTTTAGTCTCAGAAAGAGCTTGGAAGGAAAGAGAGGGCTCGTCAATGTTTGTTGAAGTAGATAAAAACATAAGAGTAGAAGATCTCTTGCGCGGCATTATAGTTCAGTCTGGTAACGATGCGTGCATAGTTGTTGCAGAAAATATAGCTGGAACAGAGGAGTCTTTTGCTAAAATGATGACCCAAAAGGCTATAGATATTGGCATGACCAATACTAATTTTACCAATTCTACAGGCATGCATGACAAGAATAATTTCTCTACTGCATATGATCTTGCAATTCTATCTCAATATTTGATTAATAATTATCCTGAATATTATCACATGTTTGCAGAAACTGAGTTTGAATGGTCAAATATAAAGCAAAAAAATAGAAATCCTCTTTTATATAAAAATATGGGGGTCGATGGATTAAAAACTGGCCATTTATCTGTTTCAGGTTATGGGCTTGCGGCATCTGCAATAGATGGTGATAGAAGAGTAATATCTGTAACAAATGGATTTAGCAGTACACAAAAGAGATCGCAAGGATCTTCTAGACTTATTACATGGTCTTTTAGAGAGTTTGAAAATATAAGGCTTTTTGAGGATTTTACCGAATTTGCAAGCATTAATATTCCTGGTTCTAATGAAAAAAGCTCTTTGATTGGCGCAGTTAACGATATAATTCTGACAGTTCCAAGAACAAAAGATAAAAAATTAAATTATGAAATTGAATTATTTGAAGATATAAAATTTCCAATAAATTCAGGTGATATTATTGGAAAAATAAAAGTTGATATTCCAAACGAAGAGACTGAATTTTTTCATGCAGTGTCTGTAAACGATGTAAATAGAAGCAATATATTTTCAAGATACTTCTCTTATATTTACAACTCAGTGGTAAATCTATTTATTTAAGTTGTGATCAAACCACAATTTATATCATTTGAAGGTGGAGAAGGATCTGGCAAGTCGACACAAATTAAACTGTTAGCAAAAAGACTCACTAAATATGGAGACGTAATTACTACAAGGGAACCTGGAGGTACAATTGAAGCTGAAATAATCAGAAATTTACTCGTTAGAGGTGAAAAGAATAAGTGGAGTGGGGTTGTAGAAACTTTATTATTATACGCAGCGCGAAAGGATCATATAGATAAGGTTATACTTCCAAATTTAAACAAAAATAAATGGGTATTATGCGACAGATTCAAGGAATCTACTATTGTTTATCAAGGTTATGGAAAGAATGTTGATATAAAGCTTATTAAAAAACTTGATAAATTGATAACTGACAATTTAACACCAAGCTTAACTTTTATTCTAGATATAGATCCAAAGATTGGTTTAAAAAGATCAATTAGAAAAGCTAATACTGAAACACGATATGAGAAAATGTCATTAAGTTTTCATAATAAAATTCGCAAAGCATTTAAAAAAATTGCTAATGCGAATAAAAGAAATTTTAAATTAATTAATGCCAATCAAGACATTGATTCAATTAAGGATATAATATGGAATGAGGTAACAAAAAAAATAGATGCAAAAAAATAATAATGATATTTATTCAAATGAACTCAGAGTTTTATACAAATTATATAAATCACAATTACCTAATTCAATTATACTTACTGGACAAGACGTTGATATTATCACAAATATTGCCAATAATTTTGCTTCACTAGTTATAAGTAAGAAGTTAATTCAAGACTATAATGAATTTAAAGAGTCTATATACAATTCTCACTACCAAGAAACACAATTTTTATTAAAAATTGAACCAATTTTTCTTGAAGACAAACAAAGATTTAAAAAAAATATTTACAGAGAGGATATTAAACATATTAACCATTTTTTTTCAACGAAAGATGAAGTAAGTCAAAAAAGAATTTGTATAATAAATTTAATAGATGATTTTTCTTTAGACGCGGCCAACTCAATATTAAAAATAATTGAAGAACCAAATAAAAATAATCATTTTATTATAGTTAATCATAATAAAACAAGATGTCTCAAAACAATAGTTTCAAGATCACACAGAATTTTTTTTGGAAAGTTAAGTTATGACGATTATATAAATTTTTATAAAGATTCAGAAAATGAAGAATACCTAAATTACCTTTATAAAATTACAAATGGATCATCGTTCTTAACAAAAAAATTTATAGAATTTAATTTTTATGAAATTAATGATCACTTCAAAGCACTTTTAAACAATCAAAACAAGATAAAATCAAATACAGCTAGTCATTATATTGACTATTTGCAAAAATTTAAAAATATTGAACAGGTCATTCCAGTTTTCTTAAACTATTTACAATTATTGATAAGTAATGAGGTTAAAACACTTTGTTATAGTAATGAAAATAAATTAGTAATCAGATTGCTGAATGTATATACAATAATAGAATCATTTAATAAAAACAATATGAACCTTAATCTTGATTTTGAAAATATAGTTATTTCTTTATTTCATAAGCTAAAATATGAATAATAAATATTACATAACAACACCAATTTATTACGTTAATGACAAGCCACATATTGGTCATGCGTATACATCTATTGCAACAGATTGTATTGCAAGATTTAAAAGGCTTGAGGGATTTGATGTAAGGTTTCAAACAGGCACTGACGAACATGGACTGAAAATTCAAAAAGCAGCTGAGAAAAATGGAGTTACCCCTATAGAATTATGCGATCAAAATTCTCAGATTTTTCGTGATCTTACAAAAACGCTCAATTTATCTAATAACGATTTCATAAGGACCACTGAAGATAGACACATAGATGGAGCTAAATATTTATGGGACAGACTTTATGATAGGGGTCATATTTATTTGGGCGAATACGAGGGTTGGTATTCAGTCAGTGATGAAACTTTTTATAACGAAAAAGATCTTGTTAAATCTGGAGATGGTACATTTAAAACTATCACAAACGGCACCGTCGATTGGATTTCTGAAAAATCTTATTTTTTTAAACTATCAGAGTGGGGTGATAAGCTTTTAGATCTATACAATAACGATAAAGACTTTATTAGTCCTGTTTCTAAAAGAAACGAAGTGATCAAATTTGTAGAGTCTGGTTTAAATGATCTTTCGGTTTCACGTACTTCATTTAAATGGGGAATTCAGACGCCTACAGACAACAAACATATAATGTATGTATGGCTAGATGCCTTAACATGTTATGCAAATGGGGTTAATTACTTGAATAATGAGGAAAAAAATATTAGTGATTATTGGGATAATGTAACTCACATTGTTGGCAAAGACATACTTCGTCACCACGCAGTATATTGGCCAGCTTTCTTAATGGCAGCTGATTTAAGATTACCGAAAAAAATATATGCACATGGATGGTGGACAAATGAAGGTCAGAAAATTTCTAAGTCTTTAGGTAATGCGATAGATCCAATTGATATAATAAATGAATTTGGACTCGATCAGTTTAGGTATTTTGTATTACGTGAAGTACCATTTGGGAATGATGGTGATTTTTCCAAATTTGCTTTAATCAATAGAATAAATAGTGATTTAGTAAATGACCTAGGAAACCTGTGTCAAAGATCTCTTACAATGATAGAAAAAAAACTTAATTCTATAATTCCAGAAATAAAAAGTGAAGTATCAAATAATAAACTTATTTCAATGTATGTTAATATTATAAATGACGGTTCGTTATTAGTGGATAGTCACAAATTACACGAATACATTAAATTAGTATGGTCATATGTTAATGAAGTAAATAAATTCTTTAATGATAATAAGCCTTGGGAATTATTTGATAAAGATATGGATAAATTCTCTGATACACTAGCTGTTACTGCCGAAAGCATTAAAAAGATCGCGTTTTTGATTAATCCCATTATGCCAGATACTTCAAATAAAATACTTACTATGCTTGGAGTGCGTATTGAAAATTTTAGCTTTGAACAAGAAGAATTAACATTAATAGGTGGTAATAATTTAGGTGAAATAAATCATTTATTTTCAAGGATCGATCATGATAATTGATAGCCACTGCCATTTAATGCACGAAAATAATACTGAACTATTAGATAAAATAATTTTAAATGCATCAAAAAATGAAGTACTTAAATTGCTTAATATTTCAACAAAGTTTGATGAATTTGGATCATTAATTGAAATTTCTAACAATTATGAAAATATATTTTGCTCGCTTGGCATACATCCGCATGAATCACACAGCATGAATGATGAAATAAAAAAAATAATATTTGACTTGTGTAAAAATAAAAAAGTAGTAGGCATCGGTGAAACTGGTTTAGATTTTTATTACAATAATTCAGATCGAAATACTCAAATTAATAGCTTCATAAAACATATTGAAATTGCTCAAGAACTAAAATTACCTTTAATTGTCCACATGCGTGATGCAGAAAAAGATACACTTGAAATAATTAAAAATCACTACCAGAAACAAGAATTCTCAGGAGTTATTCATTGCTTTACAGGTTCATTAGAGTTCATGGAGAGTTTATTGCCTTATGATTTTTACTTTTCCTTAAGTGGTATCGTAACATTTAAAAATTCAACTAAATTGAGGGAAACAATAAAAAATATTCCGTTGGATAAAATACTCGTTGAGACTGATTCTCCATATTTAGCACCTGTTCCTATGAGAGGTAAGGTGAATGAGCCTGCGTATTTAACTCATACTGTTGATTATGTCTCAAAAATGTTTAATCTCAGTTATAAAGATTTCTCTGTTATTACTACAAAAAACTTTTTTAATTTATTTCAAAGAGCATACTAAATAATGAAAATTAATTTACCAGCATCTATAGGTGAGCTTTTTGATAAAATAACCATTCTTGAAATCAAAAAATTAAAGATAAAAGATAAGACTAAACTAAAAATTGTAAATCAAGAACTCTCACTGTTAAAAAAGGTTGTATTAACAAAAAGAATTAATAGAAGAAAATTGGCGCCTACAATAAAGCAGTTAAAAAATATTAATTTACAACTATGGAACGTTGAAGACAAATTAAGAATTTTCGAAAAGAACAAGTTATTCAAAAAAGATTTCATAAACTATGCACGTAAAGTTTATCATATGAATGATAAAAGGGCATTTTTAAAAAATGAAATCAATATAAAAACAAACTCATTGATTAGTGAAGTAAAATCTTATGAAGAATACTAAGTACAATTTAGCATCAGATTCTTGGGGTGAGGAAGAAATAGTTGCTATAAATGATGTTATTAAATCTAATCAATTTACGATGGGTCCGAAAGTTAAAAAATTTGAAGAGGAATTTGCTGATTATTTTCAATCTGATTATGCAATTATGGTAAATTCAGGTTCTTCAGCAAACTTACTAATGATAGCATCATTATTCTATTCTAATAACTACGACCTAAAAAAAGGAGATGAGGTGATTGTACCGGCGGTTAGTTGGAGTACAACATACTATCCAGTTAATCAATACGGACTTAAACTTGTATTTGTAGATATAGATAGAAACACATTAAATATTGATCCTAAAGAAGTCATTAAGGCAATTAACCAAAAAACAAAATTAATTTTTGCTGTGAATCTTTTAGGAAATCCAACTGATTTAGAGGATTTAAAATCTATATGTGAAAAGAACGAGATTATATTAATTGAGGATAATTGTGAGAGTTTAGGGGCAAAGTACCATGATAAGTATACTGGCACTTGTGGCTTGATGGGTTCATTTAGTTTCTTTTTTTCACATCATATGCAGACAATGGAAGGTGGCATGGTACTTACAAATGATAAAAATCTTTATGAGCTTTGTGTATCGCTAAGAGCTCATGGTTGGATAAGAGACTTACCAAATGATAATACTATCGTGAAAAAAACTGGAAATCCTTTTTATGACTCATTTAATTTTGTTGTGCCAGGTTATAACATAAGGCCCTTAGAAATGAGTGGTGCCATAGGTTCTGTTCAATTAAGAAAATTGTCTAGCTTTGTCGATAAAAGAAGAAAAAACGCTCAAATATTTAAAGCATTATTTGAAAATGAAGCTAACATTAGAATCCAGCAAGAAACTCAATTTTCTTCTTGGTTTGGATTTTCACTAATTTTAACTAATTCATTGTCTGGACAGAGAGACAGCCTTGTTAATATTTTAATTAAAAATAATATTGAATGTAGGCCAATAGTTGCTGGCAACTTTACTAAAAATCCAGTAATTAAATTCTTAGATTATGAAGTTTGTGGAGATCTATCTGTGTCTGATGAGATACATCAAAATGGGTTCTTCGTTGGAAATGATTTTAGAGATTTATCAAATGAGATAAATTGGCTACATTGTCTAATTAAAGATTTTGAAAAAAACATTTGATAAAATAAATATGAAGCGAGCATTAATTACAGGTATAACTGGTCAAGATGGTGCCTACTTGTCAAAACTTTTAATCGATAAAGGATACAAAGTATTTGGAACAGTTAGGAGAAGCACTTCAGAGAAATTTGTTAACCTTAAATATCTTAATGTGTATAATAAAATAAAATTTTATGACTTCGATTTATTAGAACTTAGTAATATTCAGAATGTAATAAAAGAGACTAAACCTCACGAAATCTATAATCTGGCTGCACAAAGTTTCGTGCCGACTTCCTTTCAAGTTCCTATTGTTACTACCGATATTAATTCTCTTGGGACCTTAAGAATTCTTGACTCGATAAATTCAATTAATAAGAAAATAAAGTTTTATCAAGCTTCTACATCCGAAATGTTTGGAAAGGTTGCACAAATTCCCCAATCAGAAAACACACCATTTTATCCCAGAAGTCCATACGGGGTTTCAAAGATCTTCTCTCACTGGATAACAATTAACTACAGAGAATCATACAATATCCACGCATCTTCTGGCATTTTATTTAATCATGAGTCGCCGTTGAGGGGCAGCGAGTTTGTAACAAAAAAAATCACATCCACTCTAACAAGGATAAAATACGGGTCTAAAGAAACTTTAAGAGTTGGCAATATTAATGCCAAAAGAGATTGGGGTTTTGCTGGAGATTATGTTTATGCTATGTGGTTAATGCTTCAGAAAAAGAATCCAGATGATTTTGTTATTTCAACTGGAAAAACACATAGCGTAAGACAATTTATTGATTTAACACTCAGTTATTTAAAATTTGATTATAAATGGGTGGGCAAGGGGATGAACGAAAGAGTAGTTAATAAAGAAGATGGCAAAACTATCATGAAAATTGATAAAGAATTTTTTAGACCAGCCGAAGTTGATTTGTTAATAGGTAATCCAAGTAAAGCTAAGCGTCAGCTAAAATGGAAACCAAAAACAAGTTTAAAACAATTAGTAAAATTAATGGTCGATTATGATGAGAATCAAATAAAAAATGCTTAATGGCATTAAATGATAAGTCTATATTATTTATAGATAACTCTAACTCTGACTTTACAGGATTAGACCTCAACACCACTAAAGTTAGAGGAACAGAAAGCTCGTTAATATTACTCGCTGAGAGCCTGGTTAAAAATAATATCTATGTCAAAGTACTTACTGAAATAAATGAAGATGTTTCATGTAACGGTGTCATCTATAGTAATAAAAATGTTCATCAAGAGACACATTATGATTTATGTGTTGCAATATCAAATGCAAACTTATTTAATAAGATATCAGCAAAAAAGAAAGTTGTATGGTCAAATTCGTTGCAGCCTTTTGAAAAATTTTTAAGAAAAAAACAATTATTACCATTTCTAAAGCACAAGCCTGAAGTAGTTACCATGTGTAATTATCAATTTTATAAAAGAAGTTATTTAACATCTATGTATGGTAAACATATGATATCTCTTTCTGTAGATCCGAGATTTTACACTGAAAAAGTTGATTTAGAAAATATACCAAGCCCATATGCGCTTAACAATGTTAGATCGCATAGAAATTTAGACTGGCTTATTGATATCTGGACTAAGAGCTTTAATAATAAAAATGGAAAAGCAAAGCTTTTTATTAACCCAAATTTAATTGAATATTCGGATGAAATGAAAGAATCAAATATTTATGAAAGAAAATTTGGTTCAAGAGATGACCTTATAAATGAATTAAAAAATACAAGAGTATTTGCATATACAGGTCATAAATCTGATATTTGGGTATTAACTGTAGAAGAGGCAGTGCAAATGTGCGTTCCAATTGTTACTTATGGAATTGGATCAGTTGAAGATAGGGTAATACATAATGAAACTGGGTTTATTGCAAAGAATGATGAGGAATTTGCAAAATATCTTGAAATGCTCTTATTCGATGATGAATTTTACAATAAGATAAGACGTCAAATGTTCAAAAGAAGAGGTTTTAAAAATTGGGATTTCATAGCTGATATATGGATAAAAAAATTCTTATCTTAAAAAATGATAGAGTTGGTGATTTTTTTCATTCCTTGAGAAATATACAGTACATAAAAGAATATTACTCTAATCATATAATAGAAATATATTTATCTAAAATAAATATTAGATTTTCAAAAGTATTAAATTCGAAAGAATTGCTATTACAAGAGGTGAATTATAATTTGTCCATAGTAGAGAAATTAAAATTATTTTATAAATTAATGCAAAATGATTATGAGTATGTTTTTATATTATCGCCTAAAAATTTTTATTTTTATCTCCCTTTAATTTTTCGAAAAATAAAATTTCTTGCTTTATGTGTTGATGGAGTGAAACGAAAAAGGCCAAGTACTTTTCTGCGTAAATATTTGTTTAAATTTATTGTTAATGATAGGTCGAAAAATATAAAAAAATTACCTATTTATGAAATGGAACAAAAATTACTTGAGAATGTAATGCCAATTACTAAATCAAAAAAACGCAATGATTATTTAAAATATGACTCAAAAGGAAAAAGACTTAATGTTCTTTTTCATTACAAATCTGAGATATTTGGAAATATTAATGACAATATAGATCAGTTTAATAATTTTTTTTCTAAATTAGTAAGAAATTTTAATATATACATTAAAATTAGTACTGACATAGAACTTAACAGCTCAAGCAAAGAGCTGGTTAATGCCTTTAAAAATAACCATAACATTAAATTTCTTGGGCCTGTAGATGCAGAAAGTTTAATGAAAGAAATAGGGGATTCAGAGTTAATTATTAGCCCACATGGCGCCATTTCTTGTATTGCAGGCTATTATAATAAAAATATTATTGATATATTTGATAGAACAATAACCAGAAATGCATTTTCTGAATTTAAACCATATACCAATGGTTATTACCAATTTATATTCAAGTCATTAGACTTAAATAAAACTTTTTTAAAAATAATGTATAAAATCAATAACATATATAATTAAACTGACAATTTACTTTATATGTAATACTTATAATATAAATCATTGTATTATATATATTTATCTAATTTAACATAATATATATTATACGAATTAAAAATATACATAATACTTAATATTTAAATTTTGCCAAACTAATACACTCTATCTGAAAATTTAACAAAGGAGAAATTATGGAAGAAGCAATGCAATTATACCAGCTAGCTCAACCTGAAATATCTACATTTACAATATATCAAATGGGAAGAATTGCTAATGCAATGGTGTTTATCGGAACAATACTTGCGATTTGGCTATCATTAAGAATGGCAATACAGGTTCGAGACAGATCTGATATGAATGTAGCAACTAAAACATTGTCATCACTGTTTGGAGTTCTTGTTGTTTACGGGACTTATATTGCATGGACTGTAAATCAAGGAATAATTACTGGAACTTATACAACATTAGAAAGAATTAAAGAAGTTATGCCAGAAGGATATGAGATGTCTGCTGTTTCTGAGGGATTTCTTGAGTATTACTCAAATTTTAGTGAACCACTGGCGTATCCAGGTATAGCAGGTTCATTATTCCTATTGGTAGTTCTTGTAATGATTTTAGGAACTATTTGGGGTCCAAAAAACAATTAAAAGCTAAAATTATAAGCCCTTTTTTTAATATTAGGGCTTATAAGAAATATTGAATAATAGGCCAACTATAATCGCTGGATGGTTTATTGTTAAAAGCTATATCTAAGAAATAATTAGTTACAATTT
The DNA here is from genome assembly GCA_902521655.1 of uncultured Pelagibacteraceae bacterium. GTDB lineage: Bacteria > Pseudomonadota > Alphaproteobacteria > Pelagibacterales > AG-422-B15 > CACNXQ01. The sequence continues at coordinate 34,299 of CABYSM010000005.1, read as the reverse complement.
TTTCATTATAATTTTTATGACCCCTCTCCCATCCTTTCTTAGCTACTCTCTTTGCTTCATCTTCATTATCTAGATAATAATTAATCTTAATACCAAATTCATTTAAATCCTCAGAATCAAAATAAACAACCTCGTCTCTTGTAAATAGATCTTCTAATCTTGAATTTTTATCAACAAAAATACATGACCCATTTCCTAAATATTGAGATATTCTGTCTGAACTATAATATTTAAGATGAGGTTTTCTACTTAGGTTTAAACTAATTAGTGATTTGCAAATTTCTCTTTCAAAATCAGCTCCCCATACAGGCTGAATATTGTCATAACCAAAAAAATTTGTTTTAATATCAGGGTAATTATGTCTAATAAAATCAAGGTAGACTTCTCTATCATAATCTGATTTATTCGCTTTAATTTTTCCGGAACCAACACCGAAACTAAGCGCATAAAATACATCATATGTATATTCGGCTAAGTCAAAAATCCTCATACGTTCAATTGATTTATCAAAGATATTTGGGAAAAAAGAAATAGAATTGTCTTGAATTAAGCACGATTTTAAATTTTCATCTGCATTTGTAATGAAGAATGCATCAATTAAATGAGATCTTTTTTTAAATTTATCCTCTGTATTATCTAAATAATAATTATCTACGTTCCATTCAATAATCTTTATATCTTTATTGATAGATCTAAATTCATTTAAAGTTTCATTATGAATTTTATCTGCATGACCTAGAACTACTAGGTCAGGATAGTAATTTTTGAATGTTTCAATCAAAGATTTATTTAAGTTTTTGTTATTATTTAATTTATTTATCAAATTCATCCGACTCATATCTCTATCGCTAAATGTACATACGTTATGACCATTTCTGATGAAACCGTTATTTATTTTAAAACAATGATTCCACTGTAATCTTCCTTTTTGCTTTTGGACAAAATTTGATATATGAAGTATTTTCATTTATATGCTGTTAACTGGTCGTATATTTATTATCTTATCATTATTTATATCATCTACTACTCTAGCAGATACATTTATTGAAGAAAGAAATTTTGTTGTTGAGGCTAAATTATCAATTCTACCCAAAATACCTGTTATGAGTATTGATACAACTCTAGAAATCCAAGGTGATAGTTATAAGTATAAATTTAGCATTAGAACAAATAATATAGTTGATTTTATCAATAAAGTTAATGGAGATGGAAGCATCGTAGGCATTATTGATAATTTTTATAAGCCGCTTCATTATAAATATAGGTATACAAGAAAAGAAAAAGAAAAATTTGTTGAGATAAAGTACAATGACTCATACATCTCCGAGCTTAACTTAATTCCAGAGCCTGACATAAACAAATTAACTAAAATTGAAGAAGATATGCTTATTAATACAATCGATCCTTCTAGCTTTTTTTTAAATATATTAAACTATGATAATCTTAATGACTGTGAGAAAACTTTTAGAATTTTTGATGGTAAACGCAGATATGATGTTTCGTTTACTAAAGCTGAGAAAATTATTTCAAATAACCTCATATATTGTAAAGCAAATCAAATAAAGCTTGGCGGCTATAAAATTGATGAAGACGAAGATGTTTTTGCGTCATCTGATTATATTAAAGTGATATATAATAATAATGATAAGAAAGAATTTTATGGTTACGAAGCAAACAACGGAGCTATTACTTTATTTATAAATGAAGTTAAATAAGCGAGTTTTTTAAGGTCCTCTTCAAATCAGAAACACCCTCACCTGTTAATGCACTAATATAATTTTTCTTATGCTGATATAAACTCTTGGATCCTTTTATATCAATTTTATTGTAGATAGTTATCATTTCTGAAATTTTATTTTTTTCAACACCAGTATCTATAAGTATACCTTTTGTTACTTTTATTTTTTGATTTGCATTTAAATCGTTAACATCGACAATATTTAGTAAAATATCAGCTTTATTAACCTCCTCTAGCGTAGCTTTAAATGACTCTATTAATGACGTTGGAATATTGTTTATGAAGCCAACGGTATCTATAAGTCCTATGTATTTATTTGCTCCTAAATATACCCTGCTAATTTTAGTATCCAAAGTTTCAAATAGTCTTGATCTGCTTGATTGGTTTTTTTTAGTTAATTTATTAAATAGCAATGTTTTACCTGCATTTGTATATCCAATTAGAGCTGCTGTTTTAAAATTATTGTTTTTCCTTAGATTCCTCTGTACATGCCTTCTACGTTTAACTTTACTTAGTCTTTTTTTAATATTTAGAATTTTTTCTTGTATTAAACGACGATCTAACTCAATTTGAAGCTCTCCTGGGCCTCCAATAAAGGTTGTACCGCCTCTCTGCCGTTCTAAATGAGTCCAAGCCCTAACTAGTCTAGATTTCCTATATATTAACTCAGCAAGCTGCACCTGCATTTTGCCTTCATTAGTTTTTGCTCTTCTAGCAAAAACCTCTAGTATAATGCCAGTTCTATCAGTTACCTTTACTTTTAGTCTGTTTTCTAAATTTTTTTGTTGAGCGGGCGTTAAGTTGTTATTCACAACTAACAGATTTATATTTTTTTTCTTAATATCATGATCAATTTTTACTAAGTTGCCCTCCCCAATCAGAGTTGACGGATTTATTCTTTTTATTTTTATGATTTCTTTTTTTTTAATGGTTATATCAAGATTTATTACTAAATTTTCAATTTCAGAAAGCATTTCTTCTGAAATGAATTTAGGATCAGCATCTATATTTAGATGAACAATATGAGAAATAGTTTTATTCAAGATAAGCTGATATACTTAAAATAAATTTCTTTAAATAATTGCGAAAATTCTCCTACACGTCCATCACCTATTTTAATATTATTTACTGCAATTACTGGCATAACAAACTGCGTTGCGCTAGTTATAAAGGCTTCATCCGCATCTTTAATATCATTTATATTAAATTTTCTTTCGATAAATTTATATCCCACCTTTGATAGGGAACTGATAAGTGTTGAACGAGTTATTCCATTAAGTATAGAACTGGATACCGGTCTAGTAATTACAGTTTTATTTTTTACTATCCACGCATTACTTGAACTTCCTTCTGTAATATATCCGTCATCATCTAAAAGCCATGCTTCTTCACAACCATTATCAGCGGCATATTGTTTAGCTAAAACAGGCGGAAGTAAATTTAATGATTTAATGTCTACTCTTTTCCATCTTATATCTTTGGCTGTTTTGACTTTAATTCCTTTATTGAAATTATTATTATAATAATTTGATGGAGTATTTTTTCCAATAATAACAATTGAACTTTTAGAATTTTTTGGAAATTTAAAGTCTCTACTGGCAACGCCACGCGTAACTTGCAAATAAACTAAGCCATCTTGTATTATATTTCGTTTTATAATTTCATTAATGTGAAATTTATATGATTTTTTTTGAATTGGTGATGCAATCTTCAACTCTTTAAGAGATCTATTTAGTCTTTTAATATGACCTTCGTAATCTACAATTTTACTATTTAATATTGCAAATACCTCATACACGCCATCGGCAAATTGATAACCTCTATCTTCTATGTGAACTTTTGAATTAATATATTCTATATATTCACCGTTTACAAATGCCTCTCTACTCATTAATACTCGCTCCTAACTTGAAATAGTTCTTCTGCTTTTTTAATATCATCTCTCATGCATAAAAATAATATTTCGTCATGAATTTCAATTTTAGTATCTTTTTCAGGGATTATTATTTTGCCTTCTTTCTTAATTAACCCTACCCTTAGTCCATTTGGAAAATCAGCATCTTCAATATTTTTATTTATTAATTTTGAGCTTTTAAGTACTTGCGCATGAATAATTTCTGCTTGGTTGTTGTCAATTGCAAAAACTGACTCAATTTTTCCTTTATGTATATGTTTAAGTATTTTTGACACTGTAATTTTTCTTGGGTCAACAACTTTACTGATTCCCAAAACATCTTTTAGTTTGTTATATTCTGAATTATTAACAATAATAATTGACTCGCACCTATTTTTTCTAGCAACAGCTGAGATAATGATATTTGTTTCGTCATCATTTGTGAGAGCTAATAATAAGTCTGCATCTTTAATATTGGCCTCATCTAGTAAATCTTGATCTAAACCATCGCCATTTAAAACTAAAGTGTCAGAAAGCTGATCAGCAATATATTTTGATCTATCTTCATTATTTTCAACTACGCTAACAGATATATCAGACTGATATTTTTCTAAATCCTTTGCTAAATTGAAGCCGATATTTCCACCTCCAATGATTATTATTTTTTTAATTGGCTTTTCATCATATCCGAATGCACTCATGGTTCTTTTCACATGATTTTTATCAACCAGTATGTAAACATGATCGCCTTGCATTAGTGTGTCTTGTTTTTTTGGTATAAATAGTCGTTCATCTCTGCTAATTCCTATTATTGAAGCTCTGAGGTTTTTTTCAGCATCTGCATTTTCTTGAAATAATTCATGTATATTTATAAGACTTGTATCAACTAAAGGACACTTTTCGTTGATTACCAAGCTCAAGAGTTCAATTTCATCATTCAAAAAAGGAACAACATCATAGGCACCTGGAGCCTTTAACTGCCTTTCTATTGACCTTGCTACTTCCAATTCTGGACTTATTATAAGGTCAATTGGCATATTATCGGCATTATACAAATCTCTCCAAATAGGATTTAAAAAGTCTTCTGTTCTTAGACGAGCAATTTTTCTTGGAATTTTAAAAAAAGTATGTGCCATTTGACATGCGACCATATTTATTTCGTCTTGTAGAGTAACAGCTATAATCATATCAGAGTCCTCGGCGCCAGCATTTTTTAGCACTGATGGATTTGAAGCTGATCCAATAACAGTCTTAAGATCCACTTTTTCTCTCAGATCATCAATGAGTTTATGTGAGCTATCAATCACTGTAACATCACTACCCTGGTCAACAAGGTGTCGTGCTATAGTTGTTCCTACTTTTCCAGCACCACATATAATTATTTTCACTTTTTTTCCTCTTCTGTAATACCTAATTGTTTTAATTTTCTATGTAGTGCAGATCTTTCCATTCCTATAAAAGCAGCAGTTTTTGATATATTTCCATCAAATCTATTAATTTGAGATTGAAGATAGTTTTTTTCAAACAGTTTACGTGCATTTCTCAACGGTAAAGAGATAACATTTTTATTTTGAAAATCATCAAGTTTCTCTGCTGCATTATTGTCATCATATTTTTCACCTAAAATAGAATATCTTTCAATAACATTTCTTAATTCTCTTATGTTACCTGGCCATTCGTAATTGATATATTTAGTTTTTATTAAAGGCTTTAGATCTGTATTTTTTTGATTATTTTCTTTAGAGAATATTTCTGCGAAATAATCTATTAATGAGTCAATATCTGCAGACCTCTCACTTAAATTAGGAAGTTTTATAGTCACAACATTCAGTCTATGAAATAAGTCTTTTCTAAATGAACCTTCATTAGTTAATTGCTCTAAATTTTTAGTAGAAGAACATATAATTCTACAATTCAATTTAATTAATTCGTTGCCTCCTTTTTTTGTGAAATTTTTATCTGTAAGCACTCTTAATATCTTAGCTTGTGTTTGTAGAGGCATTTCACCAACTTCATCGATAAATAATGTTCCATTTTCAGCTTTCTCCAAATGTCCAATCTCATTTAAATTATTATCTTGTATTCCAAATAATTCTCTTTCTAAATTTTCAGGGTCCATTAGTGCTGCATTTAAAATTACAAAAGGACCATCTTTATTTGTTGAATTTTTATGTATTTCTTTAGCTATGATATCCTTTCCTGTTCCTGAATCTCCATAAATCATCACTCTACTTAAAGTGGGTGCAATTTTAGCAATTTGTTGCTTAATTTTTATAATAGCTGAAGACTCGCCAATAAATTTATAATCAAAAACATTTCCTTCTTTTAAAGACCTATTTTCGTCTTTAACTTCATAAAGTTCTATAGACCGGTTGACTGACAGTAATAATCTTTCAGTATTAAAAGGCTTTTCAATGAATTCATTAGCGCCATCTTTTATTGCAGAAACCGCCATTTCTATATTTCCGTGTCCAGAAATAACTATTATCGGTATAGTTAGGTTTTTCCTGATCTGTTTAAGAATTTCTAAGCCGTCATATTTTGAATTATCCAGCCAAACATCAAGGATTATAAGATTATAGGAATGCTTGTTTATATAGTTTAAAGCATCATCTGAATTATGTGCTATTTGAATATTAAAACCTTCGTCAGTAAGAATTGCTTTAATATTATTACAAATATCAATTTCGTCATCAATTACTAAGATATTTTTCATATTATAGTTTTTCCAAAAATAATTTTAACTTCAGCTCCAACTTTTCCGTCATTTCTATTTTCTAGAACAAAATCAGCATGATGATCAAATAAGATTTTTTCTACAATTGCCAAACCAAGACCTGAACCACCAACTTTTTTCTTAGTTGTAAAATAAGGCTTTATAAGTTCATCTTTTTCATATTTAAGTCCAATACCATTATCTATTAATGATAATACCACATTATCATCGACTTCGTACGATGAATATATTATTTCACCATCCTTGTTTTTACTTTCACTTATTGAATGAATAGAATTCACTATTAAATTTTGGAAGACTCTTGATATTTGTGAATTGTCTATATTCACATTAATTTGACTTGAATGAAGTTTGTTTATGAATCTAATATTTTTGTTGTCATTTTCGTAATCAGATACAACTTCTAACATTGTATTAGCTATATTATTATTTTTTAAGTCTGGATCTGGCAATCTAGCAAAACTAGAAAACTCATCTACCAAGTGCCCTATCTCATTGACTTGACGACGTATTGTATCAATGCATTCGTTTATTTCGTTATTTTCAATGTTTAATCCTATTGTTTTCTTTTGAAGACGTTCCGCTGATAATTGAATTGGAGTTAAAGGATTCTTTATTTCGTGCGCTATTCTTCTTGCAATATCCGACCAAGTTTCATGTTTTTTAGAAACTATAATTTGATTTCTTTGCTTGATTATATCTCCACTCATTTGATTAAATGAATCTGCAAGTCTATTCAATTCGATGTAGTCGTTATTTTTTTTAATTTTATCATCATACAGGCCTTTGCTTATATTGTTAGTTGCAGTTATAATACTTGATATAGGCTTAACAATTCTATCTGCAAAATTTAATCCTATTATAATCGCAATTAAAATTAAAATTAAAGATACTATGACATAAAGTAGTATAAATATGAGACTTATCTTATCTCTACTTTTTTCTAAAAAAATATATTCATTTTTTGCTGAAACTGTATCGTTTAAAGCACTTATCACATTGCCATCCATTGATCTTCCAGCGTATAAGTAATACTCATCAAAATTATTAAGCTTTATCATAGCATAAACTTTATTTAATTGTGTTGATGACATAATTGTCATTTCGCCACTATCTACACGATCAAAAGATGATAAAGGAGGTTCATAAAAAGGCATGTTATTTTTAAAAGCTTGAAATAAAATATCGCTATTTCTATTTATAATATATGTTTCCGGTAAAGACCGTATAAGCGCTTGAGTTCTTAATGCTATCACCATTTTAGATAGATCTTGAGTTAATACTTCACTCGAATTGTTAAGGTCGTTTGACATTGCGTAAAGGTCACCTTTAATTGTTTCTTTGTGCTCTTCTAAATAACTTTCTGCTACAAAAACTGAGTTATTAATAACATTTTTGATTTTATCGTTGAACCAATCGTTGATACCCAGTTCTATTAAAACTAAACCCAATACACCAAGTAATATTGCTGGTGTTAATGCAATAGAAATAAAATAAAGAGTGAATTTGCTGTTTAAAGTACTAATTTTTTTCCTTCTTACTCTGAGAATAATTGGAAATATAATAAAACTTATGGATACAACTAAAGCTAATATAAAGAGAGATGAAATAACAATATGTACGTTTAGATAAGGCAATGTCTCCATATTGTTTGATCTTTGAGTAATGAGTGTAATACTTGAAAGTATAATAAAAATGAATGAAAGTATGATTAGTAATAAATTTCTAAAATTAAAAAAATTAAAATTATTTATTTGTTTATTCATTGATAATTTAAGTTTAAGTACTAAAGTTTAAATATATTAAGTTAAAGATATGAAAGTTGTTTGTATAGTTCTTGGATCAGGTTCTAGCACAAGATTTGGTAATAATCAGTCAAAGCTTTTTTATAAAGTTAAATATCACTCAGTTATTGAACATACTCTCAAAAACATATCAAAATCATTTAGCAAGGACTGTTTATATATTACAATTCCTAAAAAAATAACCAAAAAAGAGAAAAGTGTTTTGTCCAAATATACTGAAAATGCTTTAATTTTAGGAGGTTCAACTCGTTATAAAAGTCTAATGAAAGCTTTAAAATCCATTGATACAGCTAAATATAAATATTTAATGGTACATGACGCTGCAAGGCCCAACACATCTGTAGCATTAGTAAAAAAGCTAATCAATAATATTAAGAAAAACAAATACGACGCAGTTGTTCCTGCTCTTCAAATTATAGATACATTAAAAAAAGATAATAAAACTGTTAACCGTAATTTATATAAAACAACACAAACACCTCAGATATTTAAAATAAAAGAGTTTCTGAGTTGTAGTAACAAAATAAATACTCTTATGACAGATGATGTTCAATTAATTGAAAATAGCAAACATGTAAAAATTAAGTATGTAGATGGTGATTATGAGAACTTAAAAATTACAACAAAAAATGACATTAATGTATTTAAAAAATATTTATTTTATAAATCAAAAATAGGAAATGGCTTTGATATACATAAACTAGGCAAAGGAAATTATCTATCGATTGGAGGAATAAAAATAAAATCTAATTATAGAGCAATAGGACATTCTGATGGAGATGTAGTACTTCATTCAGTAATTGATGCTTTACTTGGGGCTAATGCTAAAGGCGATATTGGAAAGTTCTTTCCTCCATTAAAAAAATATAAAAATATCTCATCTATTGAATTATTGAATAAAATTAAAAATAAAATAGATCTAGATAACTCAGTAATCGTAAATTTAGATATTACAATTATCTGTCAGAAAATTAGATTAGAAAAATATAAAGCTCCAATTAAATATAATTTATCTAAATTACTAAAATGTAATAAAAATCTAATTAACATTAAAGGTAAAACAGCTGATAAAGTTGGCATCTTTGGAAAATCAGAAGCTATAGGTTGCTGGGCAACGATCAACATAATAAGTTAATGAAAAATTTCTCTAAATATTTTGCTACACTGTTTGGTATTGGCTTTATATCTCTTGCGCCAGGTACATTTGGGTCATTGTTTGCAATCCTTATTTGGTATATTTCTATTGATTTGTTTTCTATTTTTTATTTTATAGTTTTATTTTTATTCGTTTTATCTGTTTCATTTTATTTTACAGATGTATACCTAGATAATTATAAAAAAAAAGATCCCTCTGAGGTAATTGTAGATGAATTTTTGGGTCAATCGATACCGTTATTATTTATAGTTAATTTTAATATATATGAAGTTTTAATTGCATTTGTTACCTTTAGATTTTTTGATATATATAAAATTTATCCAATAAACAAAATGGAACACTTAAAGGGATCGTATGGCGTAATATTAGATGATATTGTTGCCGGAATATATTCATTAATTATTCTCATGTTATATAAGATATTAATGCTGCTATGACTTCAGATTTATTAAAAATAAAAAATATACGATCAAAAAAGAAATTTACAATATCTTTAGCTGAGTCCTGTACAGGAGGTATGATAAGTAAATATTTAACAAGCATTAAAGGCTCCTCTCTTTTTTTTAATGGAGCATGTATTTCATATTCAAATCAAATGAAAATAAGATTATTACAGGTTCCAAAGAACACGATTATAAATTATGGAGCCGTTAGTCACCAAACTGCTCTTGCGATGGTTAAGGGACTTAAACGAATAACAGATAGTGAAATTCTTCTATCAGTTACTGGGGTTGCAGGACCAAGTGGCGGCACTTTAAGAACACCTGTTGGATGTGTATTTTTTGGCATTGGTTCGAAAATTAATAAGAAATATACATTGAAAACTACAAAAAAAATATTTCATGAAAAAACAAGACATGCTATTCAAAAAAAGAGTACAGAATATGCGATGTATTTAATATTAAAAGAATTAAAGAAGATTTAATATATCTCTTTTGCGCGGTCAATAAATGCACTAACCATTCTTTGAAATGCTAAGTTGAAAAATTTTTTCATCAATACATCCAATAAAGAAAGATTTAACTCGAAATCAATCATAAATTCAATTTCAGAATTATTTTCATCAATATCGGCAAATTTCCATTCATTAGTAAGATATTTGAAAGGACCATCAAGGTTTTTGACATTTATAAATGATTTGTCTTTTGCCAGCTTCACCTCACTTCTATAGGTATAAACAAATTGATCATATCCAATCTCTAAATCTGCAGTAACTACTTCATAGTCATCAAATCTCTCTCTACTAATAATTTTAGAGTCATTGCACCAAGGAAGAAATTCCTTATATTCGTCAATATTTGAAACTAGATCAAACATCTGATCTTTCGTGTATGCGACTAGTTGCTTTTCTTCTTGCTTAGGCACCTGAATGTAAATTTTTTAATTTATTAAAATCACTCTCTGCGTGATAAGATGATCTAGTAAAAGGGGAAGATGATACAATTTTAAACCCTTTATTTAACGCCTCATCTTGAATGCGTATAAAATAATCTGGATTATGATATTTAATTACAGGATGATGATTTAATGTCGGTCTTAGATACTGACCAATAGTAATAAAATCTACATCCTGCTCTCTTAAATCGTCCATCAAAACTCTTATTTCATCAAACTTTTCACCAAGACCAATCATTATTCCAGATTTAGTAAATATAGAAGGTTTCAAAAGTTTAATCTGACGAAGTATTTTCAAAGAATGACGATAGTCTGCACCAGGACGAACTTCCTTATACAATCTTTTTATTGTTTCTAGATTGTGATTAAACACATCAATTTCTGTTTTTGCTATAATTCCCATTGATGAGTCTTTCCCCCTAAAATCTGGAGTAAGAATTTCGACGGTTGTATTTGGAGATTTTTCTTTAATTTTTTTTATTGTATTTGCAAAGTGCTGTGCTCCACCATCATTTAGATCATCTCTATCAACAGAGGTAATAACTACATGTTTTAGTCCCAGACTCTTAACAGTACTTGCAACTCTTGCTGGTTCTAATATGTCAACCTTGTTTGGTTTTCCTGTTTTAATATTACAGAAACTACATGATCGAGTACATACGTCTCCTAAGATCATAACAGTTGCATGTTTCTTTTCCCAACATTCCGACAAATTTGGACACATTGCCTCCTCACAAACTGTAACTATCTTATTTTCTTTTAAGGTATTCTTAGTTTGACCAATTTTGCTTGAAGGAATAGATACCTTAATCCAGTCAGGTTTAATTGGACTTTTAAAATCAGAAAATTTTTTTCTCAGTAATGCTTTAGAAATTTGATTATCCATTGTACTTTATTAATAAATAAAGACAATTCGCTTATATTTCAAGTGATACTACTTATCAAAAAATACAATATATTCGTTTGATTTTCCATAGCCTAAAACATTACGTATCTGTTCGTCAACCAGGTCACTATTGGAACTTAGATTTTGAAGAAAAGAGATCTTAATTTGAAGTAGGTTATTATTGGTCTTTAAAGAACTAATTTTTCCTTCGAGTGCTATAATTTCACTATCTAACCTAGCATGGGATAAGAGGCCATTGTTTCCATCAAATATATTAAATGAAAGATATATAATTATTAATGGAAAGAAAAAATATGGGTAATACTTTTTAAATCTTTCCTTTAAATTAAGAACTCTATTCATGAACTATAAAGAATCATAATTCACGAATCATGACAATTCTATTGAATCAAAAATCCTTGAAAAAATGTAAAAATTAAGTTTTGGACTCTTTTTGTTCTAATTATCGATTAGAATATCAATAGAACTTATTGTTTTTTATAGATTTTTTTAAGTCAAAGTTTTCTTCTATTCGTAATAATTGATTAAATTTTGCAATTCTTTCCGACCTGGACATAGAGCCTGTCTTAATTTGCCCAGAATTAGTAGCAACTGCTAAATCGGATATGAAGGTATTTTCTGTTTCTCCGGATCTATGAGAAATAACGGTTTCGTATCCATTAGATTGTGCAAGTTCAATTGCATCCATAGTTTCAGTTAATGTACCTATTTGGTTAGGCTTTATTAAGACAGCATTTGCAGCTCCTCTTTCAATGCCTTTATTAATTAGATTTAAATTAGTAGCAAACAGATCGTCACCGACAATTTGGATACTGTCCCCAAATGATTTGGTAAATTTTGTCCAAGAATTCCAATCATCTTCCGAGAAAGGATCCTCTAATGAAATAATTGAATATTTTTTACATAAATTAATTAAAAATTTTGAGAATTCATCACTTGTAAACGGCTTAATTTTACTTTCTAGCTTATATTTTCTGTTTTTATAAAATTCTGATGCAGCGACATCCAAACCAAGCATAAAATCTTTGCCAAGTTTATATCCCGATTTTAGAATTGCTTCTTTAATTAGTTTACATGCGTCTTCCTCGTTTTTTAAATTAGGTGAAAAACCACCCTCGTCACCTACAGCTGTAGAAAGACCTTTTTTATCTAGTATCTGTTTTAGAGTATGGAAAACTTCAGATGATTTTCTTAAACAGTTGCCAAATGTTTGTTCATTTATAGGAATAATCATGAATTCTTGAAATGTAAGATTATTATTTGCATGTGCACCACCATTAATGACATTTAACATCGGTACTGGCATTTTAAACGTTTTGGATCCTCCAAGATATTTATAAAGAGGCAGCTTTAATGATTTAGCAGCAGCATCTGCCACAGCCAGCGAAACACTTAATAAAGCATTAGCACCTAATTTGCTTTTATTTTTACTTCCATCTAATTCTATCATTGTTCGATCAATTTTGTTTTGATCTAGAGAGTCAAGACCAGAAATGGTGTCAAAAATTATTACATTTATATTTTCTACTGCTTTTAAAACAGATCGACCATGATATGACTTTTTGTTATCTCTTAATTCAAATGCTTCGTATTTGCCCGTTGATGCGCCAGAAGGAACACTAGCCCGCCCCATTGTACCATCTTGCAAATAAACATCTGTTTCAACGGTAGGATTGCCCCTGCTATCAAAAATTTGCCTGGCTATTACATTTTTAATTTTAGACATAGAAATAACGTTATTAATTAACTGTTTATTTAGTTTTCTTTAACTAAATTGTCAATTTCAATAAGTTTAGAGACTAATTTCTCTAAATCTTCTAATTTTACCATATTTGGTCCATCTGAAGGTGCATCATCTGGATTATCGTGAGTTTCCATAAATACTGAGGATACCCCAACGGCGACTGCTGCTTTTGCTAGAGTAGGCACATATTTTCTATCTCCCCCACTTCTATCGCCTTTTCCACCTGGACTTTGAACAGAGTGTGTCGCATCAAAAACAACCGGAAAACCAATTTCCTCTTTCATTACATGCAATGATTTCATATCTGAAACGAGAGTATTGTAACCAAACGAAACACCACGCTCAGTTAATAGTATTTTATTATTCCCGCTATCACTGACTTTTTTAGCAACATTAACCATGTCCATTGGAGCTAGAAATTGTCCTTTTTTTATATTTATTACTTTATTTGTTTTTGCTGCGGCTATCAAAAGATCAGTTTGCCTGCATAAAAATGCAGGGATCTGTAAAATATCTACATGGTCTTTAATATTATCACAATCATCAACATTGTGAATATCAGTCAATATATGAATTCCATATTCACTTCTTAACTTATTAAATATTTCAATGGACTGATCGATACCTAATCCCCTTTCAGAATTGATACTTGTTCTATTGGCTTTATCAAAGGAAGTTTTGTAAACAAAATCAATTTTTAATCTAGATGTTATTTCTAGTAATGATTCCGTCATCATTTTTGCATGTTCGTATGTTTCAAGTACACAAGGACCTGCAATCAAGACTAACCTTTTTTCATTACTAAATACGGTATTGCCTAAATCTACACTTTTTTGCATTTTACGTTTTATTCTTTGCAGCTTCGATAAATGATTTAAATAATGGATGCGGATCAAATGGCTTTGATTTAAGTTCAGGATGAAATTGAACACCTATAAACCATGGGTGGTCTTTTAATTCGACTATTTCAGGTAATAAGCCATCTGGGGAATAACCCGAGAAATGAACTCCATTACTTTCAAAATCTTTAGCGTAATTGTTATTAACTTCATACCTGTGTCTGTGTCTTTCACTAATCAACTCTTTATCGTAAATTTCTCTAACTTTTGAATTATTTTTCAATTTTGCCTCATAAGCTCCTAATCTCATTGTTCCACCTAAATCACTCTCTTTTGTTCTTTTTTCAGTAGTGTTATCTATATTAGACCACTCTGTCATTAATCCAACAATAGACTCTTTGCAATCAGCGAATTCACTCGAATTTGCCTCTTTTATTCCAAGTATATTTCTTGCCATTTCTATCACAGCTAATTGCATTCCAAAACAAATGCCAAAATAAGGAATTTTATTTTCTCTTGCATATTTAATTGCTGCTATTTTACCTTCAGCTCCTCTCTCACCAAAACCGCCAGGAACTAAGATACCGTTACAATTATTAAGCTTATTTACAATATTGGAAACGTTCAGTTCTTCTGACTCAATCCAATTTAATTTTACTTTAACATTATTAAAAATACCACCATGCGACAGTGCTTCATTAAGGGATTTGTATGCGTCAGCCAAACCAGTATATTTACCAACAATGCCAATTTCTATACTGCCCTCTGGTTCCAATATTCTTCTTGATACTTGTGACCAAATTTTTAAATCAATTTCTTTTTTAGACTCTAATCTAAAGTACTCTAGAACTCTCTTATCAAGACCTTCATTTAAAAAATTAATAGGAACTTCATAAATTGAGTTTGCATTAATTGCTGGAATGACACAGTCACCTTTCACATTACAAAATAAACCAATTTTCCTTCTTTCATCCTCTGGAATTTCTCTATCAGCTCTGCATAGTAAAATATTTGGCTGTATACCCAAGCTCCTCAACTCTTTGACAGAGTGTTGCGTTGGTTTAGTTTTTAATTCTCCAGAACTAGCAATGTATGGAACTAATGTTACATGCATAAACAAGGAGTTTTCATGGCCATTATCATTGTGAAATTGCCTGATCGCTTCTATAAACGGCAAACTCTCTATGTCACCTATTGTTCCCCCTATTTCACAAATTACAAAATCTTCATCATCAAGATCTTTAGAAACAAATTCTTTAATTTCATTTGTGACATGAGGAATCACTTGTACTGTGGCACCCAAGTATTCGCCTTTTCTCTCTTTTGATATAATTTTTTGATAGACTTTTCCCGATGTAATATTATCTGATTTTTTAGATGTAACTCCTGTGAACCTCTCATAGTGACCTAGATCTAAATCTGTTTCCGCACCATCATCCGTTACATAAACTTCACCATGCTGATATGGACTCATCGTACCTGGGTCTACATTTAGATATGGGTCTAATTTTCTAATTCTGACTTTGTATCCGTGATGTTGCAATAATGAAGCGAGTGATGCTGAAGCTAGACCTTTACCAAGTGAAGATACCACGCCGCCAGTGACAAATATAAATCGCGCCATGGAAGTATTTTATACTTCAAAATAGATTTAAAATAAAGAACTAATCTAATTGCGGAAGTTCTGGCAAATCCTCAATATTCAGTTTGTCAGTTGATATATTTTCAGGTTCATCGAACGATAATGTTCTGTCTGAAGATCTAAGGCTCAAAACGGTAAGGCTAATGCTTGTTACAACAAAAAAAGCAGCAATAACCGCTGTAGTTCTTGTTAAAGCATCTGCACTGCCCCTAGGAGACATTCCATCACTACCTCCACCGATTCCAAGTGCCCCACCTTCTGCTCTTTGAATGAGAACTACGATTATCAAAATAATGGCTAAAATAGCATGTATGATTAATAGTGCACTTTCCATTGTGTCCTTATATCTATTTAGTGATAAGAATCAATTATTTTACAAAATTCTCTAGATTTTAATGAAGCTCCTCCAACCAAAGCGCCGTCTACTTGATCAAGGTTAAGAATATCAACCGAATTTAAAGCATTAACTGAACCCCCATAAAGAATAGAAACATGCTTACTAAATCTGAGGCTAACTAGATTTGAAAGTATATGTCTTATTTTTTCATGTATTTTATTAATATCATCTAGTGATGGAACCTTACCAGTTCCAATCGCCCATACAGGCTCGTAAGCAATTATGATTTTTTTTGGGTCAATTTGTTTAGGCAATGATGAAAGCTGTTTTTTAAGTATTATATTTCTTTTTTTTATTTCTTCTAACTTCTCTCCTATGCAATATATCACAGTTAGATTACTTTTAATTGCAGATTGAATTTTTAAATTCAGCTCTTGAGAAGTTTCTTTTTGATATATTCTTCTTTCTGAGTGACCCAAAATAACATATTGGCAATTAATTGTTTTAAGCATATTTGCACTTATAGAGCCCGTATATGCGCCCTCAGATTTATAATGGCAATCTTGACCACCAAATTTAATTTTTTTTTCTTTTTTTATTAATTCTGACAGAAGAGTAAATGGCGGGCAAATTACAACTTTAGATGTTTTGCGTTTCATCTTCTGACAATAATTTGATATCGATTTTACTAATTTATAAGAGTCTTTTTGGCCATTCATCTTCCAGTTAGCAATGGTATATTTAGTTCTTTTCATTCAACGTTATTCCTTTTATAACACCTTTTTATACATCATAAGACATAATGTTAGATATAGTAAGAAATTTAGTATCCTCAATATTTGGAAAGATTCTCCTTGGAATAATGGTCTTGAGCTTTGCGCTATGGGGTGTTGGAGATATTCTTACCTCAGGAAATAGCCAGTTAGCTGCTAAGGTTGGAAATGAAAAAATTACTTTAGATGAATTCTATAATGAATTTCAAAAAACAGTATCACTTTACAACCAGCAAACTAGTTCAAGTATAAATTTAAAAGAGGCAAAAGAATTGCAGCTACACAATATTTTATTAAATGACTTGATTTACTCAAGAATGGTCAAAGACTATGCCAACAAGCAAAATATATTTATTAACGATAGTTCTTTGAAGCTAATAATTACTTCTTTGCCACAGTTTAGTGATGTAGACGGATTATTTTCTGAAGCAAAATACAAAAGTTATATTTTTAATAATTTCCAAAGTGAAGAGGCTTTTTTAAATGAAATTGAGGATACAATTTATCATGGCATAATTTTTGAAAATTTTAATTTAAGTAACTTCCTTGATAAACAAGTTATAAACTATTTATTTAATCATGAGGGTGAAAAGAGAACTATAAAATATTTTTTATTAAATGACGATAACCTGGAGATTAAATTAAGTGATGATTTACTTATTAAGTACTACGAGGAAGAAAAATCTAAATACAAAGTCTCACAAAAAACATTCATAGATTTCATTGAAATAAATTTAGATCAGTTTGTAAATTTAAACTCTGTAAATGAAGATGAAATTGCTGAATATTATAATGATAACATAAATCTTTATATCAAAGAAGAAAAGAGAAATTTAGAATTTGCTAGGTTTAGAGATAAGGAAAGTGCAAACGCATTTTACAACGTATGGTCTCAAAATGATCCTGCGCTAATTTTTTCATTTATGGAAAATAATGATGTTGAACTTACAAAACTTCAAAACTTCACGCTTTCTCAAAATTCATTTACTAATGAAATAGCTAATTCTATATTTAGTTTAAACATAGATAACGTTTCTTCTCCACTTGAGTATCAAGATATAGGTTTTTATGTCTTTAAGTTATTAAGCATTGAGGAAAAAGAAACTCAACTAATAAGCGATGTTGAGAATGATATAAAGATCTATTTAGCAGAAGAAGCTGCTTATGTTGAATTTGATGAAACAGTTAATCTTGCAGATGAAATGCTCTTAAATGATTATGATTTAAATGAAATTATAGATAGTTTGAGTAAAGCAAAAATCACAAGATCATCTTCAAGTGATCATTTGGTAAATAGAATAAACAATGAGGAAATACAATTAAATTTTGATCAACCTATTGGATTTTTATCTGAAATTATTTTTAGTGATAACGCTGCATTTATTTACTTCATTTCTGATAAAGAAGAGTCTTTTATACCTGAATTCACAATGGTCAAGGAAGAGTTGAAGAGTGATTATATAGAAAATGTAAAAGAATCAAGAATATCTAGTATAGCTGATAAGATACTGATCGATTTGCAGTTTAAAGGTATCAATGAATTTGAGGACTACGCAAGACTAAATAATTTTGAAATTAAAGAATTTAATGATTTAAAAAGAAACGATAAAAATCTGTCAAAGGAATCATTATCCTCAATTTTTAATATTAATTTAGAGGGCAATATGAAAATTGAACTTGATAATGCCGATATAGGGATAGGAACTTTAATAAAAATAACTAAACCTGATAGTTATATTGCTGACACTTATTATTCTGAAGTAGAGGGCAATGTTATACAAAACTTTAATTCTTCACTAGAGTCAATAATAGGTCAGAAAATTATAGATAGTACAGACTATGAAGTATATTCGCAGAATATTGACAAATTGTTTATGTAATGACTTTTTCTCATACTAAAAAACAATTCGATAATTTAATAAAAAAAAAATCTAATTTTATTTTTTATAAGAAGATTAGAAAATTAAACTCTGATCCTATTCCTTCATTCATAAATTTAGTTGAGAAAAATAAGTATAGCTTCCTTTATGAATCAGTTGAAAAAGGCCAAGAAAAAGGACGATACTCTATATGTGGGTATGACTCATTAAGAACTATTAAATTAATGAATGACTCACTTACTTTAGAAAATAATAAAGTTATTAAAAAAATTAAATATAGAGGCAGTCCACTTAAAAAAATTGACTCCATCATAAAAAACCTAAAGTTTATTAAAAGTAAAAAATTACCGCCAATGTCAGGTGCCTTTTTTGGATATATAGCTTATGAAAATATAAATAAAGTTGAAAAGATATCATCTAGAAGAAAGAAAGACGACCTTAAAACTCCTGATATTATTATGTTTATACCTAATAATTTACTCATATATGATAATTTTTCTGCTTCTCTTTTTATAATTAAACATTATTTATCTGATGCAAAAAAGAAAAATTTCTATAATGAAATTCTAGATATAAATGAAATTAGAAATTATATAAAGAAGGTAAAAGTCTATAGAGATATAAACTTCAATAAAAAGAAAAAAATCAATGTTATGTCTAACATAACAAAAACAAACTTTAAAATAAATATTAAGAAAGCAAAACAATACATAAAAAATGGCGATATATTCCAGGTAGTGCCAAGTCAACGATTTGAAACTAACTTTAATCAGAAAAGTAGTTTTCTTTATGAAGTATTAAGGAAAACTAATCCATCGCCTTTTATGTATTATTTCAATCTTCCCAAATTTGAAATTGTAGGATCAAGCCCTGAAATACTAGTAAGAGTTAGATCAAATGAAATAACTATTAGGCCAATTGCTGGAACCAGACCTAGAGGAAAAAATAAGATCGAAGACAAAAAGTATGAGTCTGAATTAATTAACGATAAGAAAGAAATTGCCGAACATTTAATGCTTTTAGACTTAGGAAGAAATGATGTTGGAAAAGTATCAAAAAAATCAAGCGTCAAGGTTACATCGAAATTTAAGATAGAGCGCTATTCACATGTTATGCATATAGTATCAAATGTTACCGGCAAATTAAAAAACAACACTTCATCAATTTCAGCACTAATGGCAGGTTTTCCTGCAGGAACTGTTTCTGGCGCACCAAAAATAAGGGCTATGCAAATCATAGATGAGTTAGAAACTACTAAGCGAGGCATATACTCAGGAGGAATCGGATATATATCATCTAATGGAGACATGGATACATGCATTGTCTTGAGAACAGGAATAATAACAAAAAATAAACTATATGTTCAAGCTGGTGGCGGTGTAGTATTCGACAGTGACTCTGAAAAAGAATTTAACGAAACAGTTAATAAAGCTAAAGCTGTGCTTAATGCAGCTGAAATAGTAATGGGTAATGTTCAATGATATTAATAATCGATAACTATGATAGCTTTACTTATAATTTAGTACATTACGTTGAAGAGCATAATTACAAAGTTCAAGTATTTAGAAATGATAAAATAACATTACAAAAAATAAGAAAGCTGAAACCTAAAAAAATAATTATTTCCCCTGGCCCCTGTACGCCTGATGAAGCCGGAATAAGCATTGACCTTATTAAGTATTTCTATAAAAAATTTCCAATATTAGGTGTTTGTTTAGGACATCAATCCATTGGACAAGCTTTTAATGCTAAAATCATAAAAGCCTCTAAAATAATGCATGGTAAAGTATCGACTGTAACTAACAAAGGTTCAGAAATATTTAAAGGCCTTCCGAAGAAATTTGACGCTACCAGATATCATAGTCTTGTGATTAAAAATAATACTCTTCCTGAATATTTTAAAATAATATCTGACACGATTGATGATAATAAAAAAGTAATTATGGGAATACAGCACATTAAATATCCTATCTACGGTGTACAATTTCACCCAGAAAGCATTGCCACTACACCTTACGGTAAGAAAATTATAAAAAACTTTTTAGAAATATGAATATTGAATTTAAAACATTTATTGATTTAGTGTTCAACGATAAACTTGATCTAGAATCTACAATGAAAGCATTCAATTTAATCATGAATGGTTCAGTTAGTGACATTCAAATAAGTTCCTTTTTATCTATACTT
Organism: uncultured Pelagibacteraceae bacterium; assembly: GCA_902521655.1. Taxonomy (GTDB): domain Bacteria; phylum Pseudomonadota; class Alphaproteobacteria; order Pelagibacterales; family AG-422-B15; genus CACNXQ01. The sequence continues at coordinate 13,265 of CABYSM010000005.1, read as the reverse complement.
CAAAAATCTGGTGTAAGGGCCGATCATATAATTGGTGCAATTGAAGTAATGAGATCTAAAATGGTCTCTGTCGCTGCCCCAGAAAATTCAATGGATACATGTGGAACTGGAGGAGATGGAAAAAATAGCCTTAACATATCTACAGCCACAGCATTTGTTTTGGCTTCACATGGCATACCTATTGCTAAGCATGGGAATAAAGCGTTGACATCAAAATGTGGATCAGCAGACGTTCTTAAAGCTCTAGGTATCAATATTGATATGAATACATCAAGATTAGAAGATTGCATTAACGAAATTGGGCTGTGCTTTATGTTTGCTCCTAATCATCACCCTGCAATGAAATATGTCGGGCCAGTGAGACAGCAATTGGGCATTAGAACAATATTTAATATGCTAGGGCCCCTATTGAACCCAGCGGACGTAAAGACTCAACTTGTTGGCGTCTATTCAAAAGAGGTATTTAAAATATATAAAGATATTTTTTCAAAAATAGCAATAAAAATGCTTGCATAGTATCTGGATTTAATGGAAATGATGAAATTTCATTAGAAGGTGAAAATGTAATTTTTACAAAACTATCTGGTGAAATTAAATTTGATCCAGCAATAATCGATATTCCTAGACCAATTAATGATGAAATTTTAGGAAAAGATGCAAAATATAATGCCAACAGAATAATAGAAATTTTCAATGGAAAAAATGACTCATTCTATAAGTCGGTATGTATAAATGCAGCTTTTGGATTACTTGCTCATGAGTCCCATGAACTGAATGAAGCAAATATTCTAAAAGCATATCAAAAAGCCTCAGATTTAATAAAGAGCGGAGAACCATTAAATCAAATAAATAAATTAATTAAATTCACAAATAAATAATGTCGATTTTGAAGGAAATATATGAATATAAAATTGACTTTGTTAGAAAGCAAAAAAAGCTACACACTCAAAGTGAAATCCTAAATAAGTTAAAAAATATAACTTCGCACGATTTCAGTTTTTCTAAAAAATTAAAAGATGAGATGTCTCGAACATCAATAATAGGTGAATTAAAACGTGCAAGTCCTTCTTTAGGAAATTTTGTAAATGAAGAAATAAGCTTATCTAATATTGCACAAATATATGAAGAATGCGGTGTTTCCTGTTTATCAATATTGACAGATGAAAAATATTTCAAGGGAGGAATTGAAGATCTTATTGAAATAAGAAAAATATCCACTTTACCAATTTTAAGAAAAGATTTCATAGTTGATGAATATCAAATTTATGAAAGTAAGTTAGTGGGGGCAAGCTGCATTTTAATAATTTTAGCCATGCTCGATCAAAAAAAAGCGGATAATCTTGAAGCAGTTGCGCAGAATGTAGGCCTTGATGTTATAATTGAAATCCATAACAAGGAAGAACTTGAAAGAGCTGTAAATATGAATTCACAATTAATTGGTATAAATAATAGAAACTTAAATAATTTTGAAACTAGAATAGAAACTACGATTGAGCTCAGTAATTATATAGGCGATTTAAACAAAATTTTTATCTCAGAAAGTGGTTTTCATAGTCATAGTGCTGTGAGTAAAATTATTTCTTTAACTGGTATTAATAATTTTCTCATAGGAGAATACCTTATGAAATCGAAACAATTAAAGGCTGATATTGCAAATATTCTAAATTGATGGTTAAGCTATAATATCTAAATTACTGATTATATTGAATATTATTTGATTGAAAGTTAATGAGAACATTGGTAGAACATGGGTGTGGGAACGAATCAATGTTAACAAAAAAACAAAAAGAACTATTAGAATACATTCAGAGCTATCAGGTAAAAAGTGGTATGACACCATCTTATGAAGAAATGAAAGCCGCGCTTAATCTTAAATCTAAATCAGGCATTCATAGACTTGTAATAGCCTTAGAAGAAAGAGGATTTGTAAGAAGACTAGCTCACAAAGCTAGAGCGTTGGAAGTTATCAAGGATGCCATAAGCACTCTAAAAATATCAGATAAAACTAATAAAAATATTATTGTGGGGGATTTTACAGGAAGCAATAAGGACGAAAACAGCAAATTAAGCACCCTTCCATTACTTGGAAAGATCGCAGCGGGTACCCCAATTGAAGCTATTCAACACAACGATACATCAGTAGATGTTCCAAAAGAAATGATGCCTATCGGGGAAAGTTATGCTTTAACAGTTGAGGGTGAGTCTATGATTAATGAAGGTATTTATGATGGAGATACTGTATTAATTAAAAAAACTAATCTTGTTGAAAATGGTGATATTGCGGTTGCTTTAATTGATGACTCTGAGGCAACTTTAAAAAGAATAAGAAAAAAAGGTCAAAGTATCGCATTGGAAAGTGCTAACCCTGTTTATGAAACAAGAATTCTATCTGCACATAGAGTTAAAATTCAGGGAAAGCTAATAGGCCTGTTAAGAAAATATTAATTTTTTTTAACTTTTTTTATTCTAGAAATAGTTTATCTATAACAATGTAAATGGTTAGGAAGAAATTAAATAAAAAAAATAATAGAAAAGCTAAACTAATAATCGACGAAACGACATACGAATTTCCAATATATAATTCTACTGAAGGCGAAGCTGTTATAGATATCTCTAAATTACACGCTGAGGCAAATATATTTACATATGATCCGGGATTTACATCTACTGCATCATGTGAGTCAAAAATCACTTACATTGACGGGGATAAGGGCATTCTAAGGTATAGGGGATATGATATTGAAGAATTAGCAAGAAAAAGTGATTTCATTGAAGTTGTTAACTTGCTTATCTATGGAGACCTCCCAAATAAAGACCAACTCACTAAATACAAAAGACTTATCACAAGACACACTTTGCTTCATGAACAAATCATAAACTTTTTTCAAGGATTTAGAAGAGATGCTCATCCCATGGCAATGATGGTCGGAGTTATGGGTGCTCTATCTTCCTTTTACCAAGATACGTTAAACATTAATGACTCACATCAAAGACAGGAAGCAACAAGAAGAATTATTGCAAAATCAGCTACAATTGGTGCTATGGCTTATAAATACTCCTTGGGTCAAGCCTTTGTTTCCCCAAGAAATAATCTTTCTTTTTCAGAAAATTTTTTATATATGTGCTTTAGCAATACTGCAGAAAACTACAAAGTTTCACCTATTCTTGCAAAGGCAATGGATACAATTCTAATTCTTCATGCTGATCATGAGCAAAATGCATCTACATCAACTGTAAGACTTGCAGGTTCATCTGGGGCAAACCCATTCGCTTGCATAGCTGCAGGAGTTTCTTCACTATGGGGCCCAGCTCATGGAGGCGCAAACCAAGCAGCATTAGAAATGCTTGAAGAAATTGGATCATCAAAAAATATAAAAAAATATATTGCGAAAGCAAAAAATAAAAAAGATCCTTTCAAATTAATGGGATTCGGTCACCGAGTTTATAAAAATTACGATCCGAGAGCAAAAATACTTAAAAATATATGTCTAAAAGTTCTCAAACATGTGGGAGTTAAAAATGATCCAATATTAAAACTTGCAATGGATCTCGAAAAAATTGCACTAAATGATAAATATTTTAAAGAAAAAAGACTTTATCCAAATGTTGATTTTTATTCTGGAATAATTTTGAGAGCAATAGGATTCCCTCCAGAAATGTTCACTGTCATATTTGCAATAGCGAGAACAGCTGGATGGACAGCACAATGGACTGAAATGATTGAAGATCCAATCCAAAAAATTGGAAGACCAAGACAATTATATACTGGAAAAGGTATTACCAAATACGGTGTTGGCAGATCAAATAAAAATACACGTTAAGTAGCTAGTTTATATCGTAAATTATCAGATCATATTCTTTAGCTAATCTAAGAAATTCATCTTTTTTATAAACTAATGTACTCTTTATATCTATAGCAAGACCCTTTAGATTTGCTTTTTTTATTAAACTTATAGTTTTCGGACCGACCACTGGTAAATCAATAAATCTACTTTGACTCTTTTTTATTTTCTTTACAAGAAATCCTGATTTAGTTTTGAATTGGTCCAAGTCTTTTCTTAATTGCCGAGATCTATGCAACAAAGCATCAGTTCCTTCTACTGCTTCAATTGCAATTATATATCCTTCAGCACAAACAACACTTTGTGCATTGTCAAATTCTGATAAAGCATCAAGAAGTTCACTGGATTTTTTTATATCTATAATATCTTCTTTTTTGTATTTTTTTAAAACATCAGAATTGCTTAAACTTAAATCTTTACAGTATTTAAATGGGGATGCAGCTCTGAAATTATGTTCTTTAAATATATCTACGACTGCATCTAAAACTGCGCCATCGCCCTTTTTATAAGCCGCTACAAGCTTAGGAATATAATTTTCAACAATTCCATCATTTTTAAAATTTGATAAATTTGGTCTAGCTATTTTTCCCAAAAAAATAATATCTTTTACGTTTCTTTTTTTAAGAAGCTCTAATATTTTTTTTAATTCAAAGATATTATAATTGTATAAGTTTTTATTGTGATGAATTGTGCTTAGGAGGTTTATAAAAATCGTAGATTTATATTTATTTCTAAGTGTTTTAAAAAGAGATTTTGATAATTCGTCATAACCACCAATTATACAAATTGCAGAATTACTTACCATACTGACAAAGTCCCCTTGAAGATCTTTTGTCCAAGAAAATTAAAAGTTCTTTTATTAAGTCGTTATTGCTATTTTCTACCTTCTCCTTTTCAGATGTAATTGTTCCACCAGTAAATATTTTATCAACAATATTTGAGTATTCTCTAATAACGCTTTTGCTATAATTTGCTCTTTTTAATCCAACTATATTCACACCTGTTATTTTAGCTCTGTTGCCAAGAGCTAGGCCAAATGGAATGACATCATTTTCTACTGCAGACAACCCACCTACCATGGCCAATTTACCAATTCTACAGAATTGATGAACTGCTGATAGTCCTCCTAATACAGCAAAATTATCTACTTGAACATGTCCGCCAAGTGTAGTTTGATTTGCCATGATTACTTTATCTCCAATGATGCAATCATGGGCTATATGAGCGCCTATCATAAATAATGAGGAGTTTCCAATAATTGTTATCATATTATCCCCTGATGTGCCTGGGTTAGCCGTGCAATGTTCTCTAAAAATATTTTCATCTCCAATAATAAGCTTACTCTTTTCACCTTGATATTTTAAATCTTGGGGCATGGATCCAATTGAGCAAAAAGGAAAAAAATTATTTCCGTTGCCTATATCTGTTTCTCCAGACATATACACACTAGAATGAAGAATATTGTCATTACCAATCTTGACTCCATCTTCAACTACACAGTAAGGGCCAATTTCTACATTAGATCCGATTATGGTATTCTTTCCAATTATTGCAGTATTATGAATTTTGCTCATTATCCCTATTCATTATCATGGCACTCCATTTTGCTTCACATATAGAATTGCTGTTTATGTCGTAAGATTTCCCTTCAAATCTCCAAACTCTACCTTTTGAACGTAAAGCATTTACATCGGTAAATATTTTTGTATCTGGAAAAACAGGTTTTCTAAACTTAGTGCTTTCAATATTCATCAGGTAAACAATTTTATCAAAAGTTTCCTCTCTTATACTGTAAGCAATTAGAGCGGCAGCTGTTTGTGCCATCATTTCAACTAATATCACGCCTGGTACTACTGGTTGACCTGGAAAATGACCCTTAAAAAAATATTCATCTTTTGAAAAGGTTTTGATACCAGTAGCTTTTTTTAACTTAACTATATCCACTAATTCATCTAGAAAAATAAACGGTTCACGATGTGGAATTAATTCCCTAATTTCATGAAAATTAATTTTGATATTAGGCATAATTTTTTTTGTAATTTCTGATATATTTGAATTTATCTATTGCTGGATGCCCCATAACAGAACTATGATTGCCTACATCCTTTAGTACACCACTTTGAGCTGCAATTTGCACATTGTTACCTATTTTTAAATGTCCCGCTATGCCTACTTGGCCTCCAGTCATTACATTATTACCAATATTAGCACTTCCTGCAATTCCAGTCATAGCTGCAAAAATACAATTATTGCCAACAACAACGTTATGTGCGACATGACACAGATTATCGAAGTACGTATTTTGCCCAATAATGGTATCTCCAAAACTACCTCTATCAATTGTACAATTTGATCCTACATTAACACCCGCTTGAAGTATTACTCTTCCACTATGAAATATTTTAATATTTTTGTTTTTACTTATAGCAAAACCAAACCCTTGTTGTCCTAAAGATGAATTTCTACCAATGTGTACATTTTCTGCAATTATAGAATTAGTAATCACGGTATTAGAATCAATAAAAGTGTTATCTCCAATGATACAATTGTAACCTACATGGCAACCAGTACCTATATATACATTTTTTCCAATTACAGCTCCATTTTCAATAATTGCAGACTGAGAAATATTACAATTATTTCCGATTTTTGGCTTATCAAGGATTTCAATTTCGTTATATGTAAAAGAGCGATAAAAAACGCTTGATAGCTTTGCTACAGCTGAATGCAAATCGTTAACTATAATAAGGGGATTGTCTTTTTTAAATTTTTTATGAATAGATTGGCTACAAATAATTGCACCATCACTAAGTATATTTTCTTTATCAAAGTGAGTATCAGTTAAAAAGGATAACCCTCCCACTTTTAAATTTTTAATACTTGTAAATTCATTAAAGGGGGTATCTTCATCAATATTAATAGGCGTTGATTCAAAATGCTCTTTGATAGCAGAATATCTGATAGGTCCTAAGTTTTTAAAAAAACTAGATATCATCTAATTTTAATCTCTAGATACTTTGATAGTTGGTAATGATTTATTTAATTTTTTTAAAACCTCATTTGTTATATCCATCTTTTCTGCATTTAGCATTATTGAGGCCTTCTCTAAAACAATTGTTATGCCTTTTTCATTTGATATTTCTTCTAATATTGGTTTTACAGCATTTAATATATCATTTCTAGATACAGCAATGAGCTCATCAATTTTCATTAACTTAGTCTGTCTTTCATTATTATATTTCAGAACGTTGTTCTCATATTCTTTCCTCTTAGCTTCAAAGGCTTCAGGGGCCATAATTGATTGAGATTCAATAAGTGAGTTTTGCTCTTTTATAATTTCATCATCACTTAATTTAATTTCATTTTCAATTTCAATTGCTATCTTCTCAATTTGTTCTGCAGCTGTTATAGCTGCGTCAGCATCAGCTAATATTTTATTGAGATCGATAACTCCAATTGAAGTATTTGGATAGTCTGCCAACAATACAGATGGAATAAAAGTAGTAGATATAATTAAAATAAAAATTTTTTTTATCATTATTTTTTCCTGTTATTTTAAAAATTGTAACCTATATCAAAATATAAATTATCAGTAGTATCGTTTTTATTACTTTTTATTATATTTGCATAAATTATGTTAATTGGTCCAATCGCTGAGTCCCAGTTGAGATTAATTCCAATAGAAGCTCTAGCTTCATGCTCATCTTCTATCGATCCATATGCTGGATTTTCCAGTCCCCATACACTTCCCAAGTCAATAAATGCGGTTGTTGTAATATCGAAAGCATTAATATCTAAATCAATATTTGTTTCAAGAGATGTCAGGTAAAAATACTGCCCTCCTGTATATGAGTTTCCTAATTTTGGCCCTATTTTTCCAGATTTAAAGCCCCTAAGCTTTTTGCCACCTAATTTAAAGTTGGAAGATAATGGTGAATACTTATCATTATATCCGTTAATATTTCCTACTTGTAATTTGTATGCTCCTATAAATCTTTCCGCCAGTCTTTTATAATAGTTAAACTCAAAATTATTTTTATAATAATAACTGTCACCACCTAGCCCTGCTAAATCTTGACTTAGTCTTATATTAAATCCATTTGATGGTTTAAACCTACTATTTCGCCTATCAAACGCTAAAGTGTATCCAAGAGATGAAACAGTATCTGTTCCTGCTAAAGCATTTTCATATGCAGTAGCACTAGAATTAGCTTTAATCTTAGAGGTAAATAAAGAATATCTTATCTCTAGATATCTATCGGTTGATAATGGAAATGAAGAAGTTAATCCAAACCCTAAATCTTCAGTCTCGTAATTTACATTAGCAGGATCAGTAAAATTACTGTACAAATTTGTAGTCAGTGAAAGTGGTTTATTATTGAAATAAGGTTCTGTTATCGAGATATCATAAGCTGTTCTTGTATCTGAAAAAGATGTATCAAATTTGACCTTTTGACCCTTTCCTAAAAAATTGTTTTCTCTCAAACCTAAATTAAGTGATGCAGCGTTTGCACTTGAATAACCAGCCCCAATTGATGCTTCTCCAGTACTTTTTTCTTCAACACTTACTTCAAGATTAATTTTATCTGGATAATCGGTTCTAACTTCATTGATTTCGACTTCTTTAAAAAAATTTAGTGCTTTTATTGAGTCTCTAGAATAATCAATAGAATATTTATTATACGGATCACCTTCTGTTAGTGCAATTTCTCTTCTGATTACATTGTCAACAGTTCTCGTATTGCCAGCAATCTTAATATTGTTAACATAAACACGGGGTCCCTCATTTATAATTAATTTAACGTCAATAGTATTTTTGTCTTTGCCATCTAAGAAATTCGTATCGATTTCTATAAAGGAGTAACCTTCCAATTGTGCCAATTCTTTTAACTGATCAATGCTATCTTTTATAAGGCTTCGGTTAAATTTTATTCCCTCTTTAATTGGCGATATAGTTTTAACATATTCTGGATCTATCTTTTTTAACTTGCTCTCTATAAGAAGTTCACCAAAATTAAATGCATCACCTTCATTAATGGTTAATATGATTTCAAAATTGTTTGAATTTGGCTTTAGTTGGGCAATAGAAGAGGTAAATTTAAATTCTGGATATCCATTATTATTATAAAATTGCGTAATTAATTGCTTATCATATTCTAATTTATCAGGGTCATAATTATCAGAACTAGATAAAAAACGTAATAATGTTTTTTCTTTTGTCTTCATAATAGACTTGATCTTATTTGTTGAAAAAACAGTATTTCCTAAAATAATTATATTTGAAACTTTAGTTACATCTGACTCAGTAACCTCATATGTTAAATTCACACGATTATTATCAAGTATTTCAAGTTTGGGATTTATCTCTGTAGATAAACGTCCTGCTCTCTGATATAATGAAAGCATTCTTTCAATATCTTTCTTAACTTTACTTCTTGAATAGACTGATCTTTCTTTTAATAGAATTTCAATTTCTAAATCTTCATCTTTAATCTTTGAGTTGCCATAAAATTTAACCAGATTTATGGTTGGGTTTTCTTGAATTTTTATATTTAACACATTGTCTTCAAATGAAATTTGTATATTAGAAAACAAATTGGTTTCAAAAAGATTTTTTAAAACGTTATTTCCAATTTCCTCTGTATAAGCTTCTCCTTTTGATATATTGGCATATGTTATAACAGTTTCTTTATCAATTCTTTGGATGCCATCAATACTAATCGAGTTTATAATATTTTCATTTGCGTATAAGTTACTGATCAAAAACAAATATAAAAAGGAAAGTACAAGGTGCTTTATCATAATATAAAATTAACTTAAATTTAGCCCCTTAGATACAAATTTTTATCTATCCAGCTATTAATATTTTTGATATCAACTAGATTAGGTGACATTATATTGGTATTTTTAGAAAATATCTTCTCTAAATTAATTTCATTTAAAGCTGTTATATCTGCAAATTTTATTACACCTTTTAGAAAATAACTAACTAAGATCTCATTTAGATAATTAAAGGCATTTGGAGCTAGTCCACCAATTTTCATTACTTCCTTACCCAATTTAATGGCTGGGTATCTCTTTGTATTTATTGCTTGAAACTCAAGTTTTGAATACTCTAACAAATTTAATTCTTTAGTTTTATTTGCGTAATCATTAAATTTAAAAAATAAGGATGATATTGGTATACGCATATCAGGTTTATTTAGCAACGCTGTAGTAACGCCATTTTTGTAATTTACCATTGCATGAACTAATGCCTGTGGGTGAATAATTGCATCGATTTGATTGTCTTCTAGATTAAATAAATATTTTGCCTCAATAATTTCGAGTGCTTTATTGACCATAGTAGCTGAGTCTATAGATATTTTTTTACCCATTTTCCATATTGGATGAGATAGAGCTTGTTTAACGCTGATATTATTAAAAGACTTTAAAGGTAATTTTCTAAATGGGCCACCTGAAGCAGTTATTGTAATTGACTTAAAAGAGCCATGATTGTTATTTAATAAGTGAAAGATAGAATTATGTTCAGAATCAAGCGGTACTATAATGGAACAATTTTTTTTTGCCAGTTTGGTCAAATTTTGGCCTATTGAAATAATACATTCTTTATTTGCCATTCCAATCGTTTTTCCAATTTTACATAATTTGTGAATAAGATCTAGACCAGCTAAGCCAGATATCGCAAAAATAATCACATCAGTTTTTTTATCACAAATGTTGCTGAATGTACTTATATCTTCATAAACATGATATTTTTTTAGTTTTTTAATTGTACTTCTTATTCGTTTATTTATTCCAAGTTTTTTTACATCAAATTCTTCTGCAATTTTTATTAATTTATTATAATTTTTATTACATGTAATTCCTTGAACATTAAATTTTTTCTTATTAGACCGCACTATAGAAAGTACGGAACCCCCAATACTGCCAGTAGCTCCATAAATAACTAAATTAATTTTCTTCATGATAATAATTTATAAATGCCAATAAAAAAGAAGACTCCTATAAATGAATCTAACCTATCTAATAAGCCTCCATGTCCAGGCATGATGGAGCCAGAGTCCTTAATAGATGACGTTCTCTTAATGATCGAAGCTATAACATCTCCTAGAAAAGCAAATAATATAATTATACTAATAAATAATAAATATTTTAATGAATAATTACTAACAATTATTGAATAAATATAAAAACTAAAAAGTGTAGCAGTGATACCAACCAACAATCCACTTTGAGTTTTCCCAGAACTAATTGATGGCATAAGTTTTTTGCCACCAATAATTTTACCTCCTAAAAAAGAGAAAGTGTCAAATAGCCAGATGGCAATAATTATTTCAATTAAATCTATAGCAGTCATAACTGCTGTAATTTTTATTAAAATAAATATAAAAAAAATAAATACTATTAGAACCCTATAAATAAATAGTAATTTCTTTTTTTCATGATCAACTTTCATTAATTGAATCTCGTTAAGAATTACAGCATTGAAAAAAATATAAATCATGAATAATAAATAATTACTAATAACAATTGGCAGTAACATTAAAGGAATAAATATAATCAAAGATAATAACCTTAATAATAAATTTTTATTGAATAAGTTTTTCAATTTATTTTCCATGTTTTCTATTTCTTTTTAAATAGTTATGTAATATTTTATTCAAAGAATTAATTTTGAAGTCTGGCCACAACGTCTTTGTAAAGTAGAGCTCTGAATATGCACTTTGCCATAACATGAAATTACTTAACCTAATTTCTCCACCAGTTCTAATTATTAAATCTGGATCATTTGATTCAGGAATATACAAATAATCCCTAAAGTTAAATTTTTTTTTCTTTTCAGACTGAATTTTTTTTATCGCATCCTCAATTTCTTGTCTTGATCCATAGTTAAATAATAAATTCACATAAGTCCCATTATTTTCCTTTGTAGTAAGTACTACATCGTCAATTATTTTCTTAATTTTACTAGATAATCTTTGCTTAGAGCCGTAGTGTCTTATAGAAATATTGTTTTTATTTGCTGAAGTTTTGAAAGAAACATAGAAAGCTTCAATGATTTTAAATAAATTTGCTACTTCTAAGGGTGAACGTTTCCAATTTTCTGTAGAGAATACATAAAATGAAATTTCATTTATTTTGAAATCTAATTTTTTTAAATTTTCACAGATTTTAATACAATTACGAACCCCATACTCGTGTCCCATTTTTTTTGATATTTTGTTTTTTACCGCCCATCTTCCATTGCCATCCATAATTATAGCAACATGTTTAATTTTTGTTTTGTGAGAATTAAATGCTATCACTTCAAGCGATGTTATATATTTTTCAAATCTTCTTCTTTAGACTTTTGAACTTCATCGATAATTTTAATTTTATTTGCTGTTAAAGACTCAATTTCCTCTTGATACTTTTTTGAGTCATCTTGTCCAATTTCTTTATCTTTTTCTAATTTTTTAACTTTCTCAATTCCGTCCCTTCTAATATTTCTAATTGCTATTTTCGTATTTTCGGCAATTTTACTTGCCATCTTAAGAAATTCATTTCTTCTCTCTTCAGTTAATTGAGGTAATGGTAATCTGATAAGATTTCCTTCAATCATTGGATTGATTCCTAAATCTGACTCTCTCACTGCCTTATCAACTAAATTAACATTAGCTTGATCCCATATATCAATATTTATTGTTCTGGCGTCAGGAGTTGTAATATTGGCTACTTGATTAATATTCATTTTTTGTCCGTATGTTTCTACTTTGATTGAATCAAGCATGCTTGGAGATGCCCTTCCAGCCCTTATGCCACTCATCTCAGATCTAGATGACTGGATAGAAGCATCCATTCTTTTTTCAACATCATTATATATCTGATCAAACATCGTTAATTTCTGAGTAATTCAATTTGTTATTATAAACGCCTGTAAAGCAATCTTTCTCAAGAATAGAAAATACTCTAATTGGGATTTTGTTTTCTCTAGCCACACTTATTGCCGCACTATCCATAACTCTGAGATTATCAGATAAATATTTATTATATGATATTTTTTTATATTTTTTTGCATCTTTATTTTTTTTTGGATCCTTACTATATATTCCGTCAACCTGGGTAGCTTTGTAAATATAGGAACACATTAACTCAGCTGCTCTTAATGAAGCTGCTGTATCAGTTGAGAAAAATGGATTTCCAGTTCCAGCAGCACAAATCACTACTCTTCCTTTTTCCATGTGTCTTATAGCTCTGCGTCTAATGTAAGTTTCACAAATAGACTGAATTGGGAAAGCAGACATTACCCTTGTCTCTAATTTTAGTTTCTCTAAGGCGTTTTGCATTGCTAGACTATTCATAACAGTTGCCAGCATCCCCATATAATCAGCATTTGCTCTATCCATCCCTTTGGCAGAAGCTGCAAGACCTCGAAATATA